>JADGOG010000136.1 GCA_017883065.1 Acidimicrobiales bacterium
CCGACCGGTCCCTGACTGGTGACGCCGTTGAATGAGATCTCGGCCGCATAGGGCTCGATGACGGGCAGCAGCTGGGCGGCCGCCTCGCGGTCATCGAGCTCGATGGCGATGATGGTATAGGCGATGACCGAGGTCATCCAGAAGCTGTCGACGGCGAGTTCGGCGAAACTGTTCTCCATGCCCTCGTGCAGAATCTCGCGAGCGGCGTCGGCTTGACCCACGGCGATGCCGATGATCCCGTACGCCAGTTTGAAGGGGAGCACTGTGGGGTTCTCGCGAGCCGCTTGTTCCACCAGAGGGAACAGCTCTCCGTGCCGGCCGGCGAAGGTACGCAACGCGACGACCTCCGCGGCGTACATGGCGAACGCATCCGGGGCGCCGATCTGCAAGCCGAGCTCGAGCGCCTCCCCCGCCAGTGCCTCGGCGTCAACGAGCCGTCCCGTCATCATCGCCTCGAACGTCTCACACAGAAGGACCATCCAACCCAGGTAGGGCTCTGCGACGCTCTGCGCAGTCGCTCGAAGCCTGGTCAGGTTGTGCGCGGCCATCACCGGATCTCCCGATTCGATCGCAACCTGGCGCGCCGCGAGGTTGACGCTGAACTGCAGTAGCGGAACTCCTGACGCCTCCGCCGCCGAGAGCGCTCTCCCCGCCACCTCATTGCGCAGGCGCCCGTTTCCCGGAGCCCACAGCGCGGCCAGCACCGCCGGAGCGACGCCGGCGAGGAGTGTGGCGTCGTCGCTCTCCTCCGCCATACGCAGGGCGCGATGAGCCAGTGCTACCCGCCGCCCAACCTCGGGGGTGAAGGTCAGGCTCTTGGACAGGAGAGCGAGGAGGCGGGCGTAGGTGGCGGTGTCCGCCGGGTCGGCAACCTCCAGCGCGGATTCGACGATCTGCGAATGCTCCCGAGCGAGACTGTCTACCCGGGGGACGCCCAGGTCGGCCGCCAATGCGGCTCGGATCAAAGTTTGGCTTTGGCCGCTGCGCCACGCCAGCTTTGCTCCTTGGCCCAGGTTGGCCTGAGCCTGTGGGTCACCGGCTCGGAATTGCGCATGGCCGAGTCGCACCAGGAGGTCGGCGCGTTGTGCATCGGGCAGAGGCAATGCCTCGGCCGCATCCAGCGCGACCTGGTAGTGGTGCGCCGCTTCCGTCGGGGCGAGGTGAGCGAAGGCGTGATCACCGGCGGCGATCGACCAGTGGAGTGCCTCTTCGGGCAGGCCGGCCAGTGCGCAATGCCGCGCCAGTTGCAGAACGACGTCGGGATGAAGAGCCTCTCCATCCTTGGTGAGGGAGCGCACGACCCGTTCGTGCATACGGGCACGATTCGACGGGCCGATCTCGGAATACATCGCATTGGCGACAAGCGCGTGCACGAATCGCATCGCACGGCGCACAGATCGCAGATCGACGAGGATTCCCGCCGCCACAGCGGCGTCGAGGGCACCACGCACCGTCGCTTCCGGCAGATCGAGCGTCTCGAGAAGGACGTCTTCGGGGAACTCCAGCCCGAGGACGGATGCGGCACCCAGCACGGCGAACACGTCCTGGCCGAGTGTCCGCACCCGGCTCCATACGACCTCGCGGAGGCTGGGTGGAACACCGTCGGGCATCACCATCGTCGGGCGACCCTGCTGGCCGTCGAGCGCACCAGCTGCCCGGCCCAGGTCCATCCAGTGACGGACCAGCTGCGAGGCGTAGAGCGGGTTTCCTGCCGTCTCGTCCCGCAATCTCCCGGTGACACGGCGCAGCTCAGGATCGGGTACCGCACGCGTGGCGGCGACGACCAGCTCAGCCATCTCGGCCTCGTTCAGGCCCGTCAGTTGGAGGTGACTGACCTCACCCCGCTCGAGCTCGGCGAGCGCAGTTCGCAACTGGTCGGATATCTGCTCCCCTGGATCACGCCTGCTCACGAGGACGAGGACCGGAGCATCAGCCAATGTCCGGACGAGCTGACGGAGGAGGAGGAGCGCCGTCGGTTCTGCCCACTGCAGGTCATCGAGAATGAGGACCAGCGGTCGACGGCTGGCGATTCTGCGCAGGAGATCAACGGCGGCGTCGAACGCGAGGAACCGTTCGGTGGCGTCGTCCGAACCAGTCGGCGCTGGCGTCGTCACCACCCGCGTTCTCAACCGGGTGCAGAGCCGCGTCAGCTCGCCACCAAAGTGGGCCACATGTTCGGTCAGCAGCTCGAGGGGTGCGTGCTCGACGCACGTGTCGAGCACCGAACGGAGTGGTTCGAGCGGCACGCCCGTCTCGTCGCAGCGCCCGTAGAGCACGGTCGCCGTGGCCGAGGACGTCACAGAGTTGGCGAACTCGGCGAGCAACGTTGTCTTGCCCATCCCGGCCTCACCGCCCACCACCACGCACCGCAGGCCGGACTCTCCTGCCAGGGCCAGCTGCGTCTGGAGCACCTCCTGCTCGGTGGAGCGGCCGACGAACGCGACTCGGTGTGCCAAATTGGCCGGCAGCGGTATGTCCAGTTCCCCGCTCGATATTGACAACTCGGGGTCTGCGTCGACACCGTTCCACCCGGTTGCCACCCGACGTTCGGTCCGGACGACCTCGGGTGAGGGTTCGGTGCCGAACTCTTCGACCAGCAGCGATCGGTAGGTCTGGAAGGCTCGTAGGGCGTCGGCCTGGCGGCCGGCCAGCGCGAGGGCCCGAATCAGCAGGCCCCGTGACCGATCGCGGTACGGATACCGGCCGATCTGGCCTTCGGCCGCAGCGATGGCATCAGTTTCCCGGTGGGCCAGAATCAGTTGGTCGATGTAGTCGTCCACGCTGGCGGCGTGGATCTCGGTAAGCCGGGCGGTCTCACCCCTGGCCCACTCTTCACCCTGGAACTCCTCGAGGACGGGTCCGGTCCACAGCGTGAGCGCTTGTCCCAGTGCCTCCAGCTTGTCGGCTGTCCTATCTGCATTCGCCACCGCTTGACAGAACTGGGTGGCATCGACGTCGCCCTCCAATGAGTACCCGGTGCTCGTGGTACGCAGCGTGTCCGGCCCGATGGTCGTGCGAAGGCGCGACACCGTCGTCCTGAGCGCTCCCGCCGTGACGCCGAGCACGTCGGCGAGCCACTCCGTGCGCAACTGTCGCGGCGCGTTCACCGCGAGGAGCCCCAGCAGCCGGCGTTGGCTTGTGCTGGGCACGTCGACTCTCGATCCGTCCGGCGCCACCCCGTACACCGCGCCGAGCACGTGTACAGAGGCCGACGTCGCGTCCCGATGGCTCACGGATGCATTGTCCCATCTGGCCCGAAATCGTGCTCAGTCGCTCGGCCCAGTCACCGTGATTCGGGCATCCATCCACGTACCGAAGCGGATTGGGCAATCGGAAGTAGCGATCGGATACTCCTTCCATAGCTGAGGCAGAGGAGCAGATCGGGCTTGAAGCTCGTGGTTCCTGCGTCCGGTTGGTGGCCGATTCTGAGTCTCGTTGGCGATTGCCGCCCAGGGTCCCCGGGATTCCCCACCCCGTCGGCCTCGGAGGCATCGGAGTGACGCGCATCTGTAATGGCGCATCAGAAGAATGGGGTTGCGCACTCCGACGCGGCAGCACCTACGACATCGAAGGGAAACCCATGTTTGTGACAGTCATCCATCGAATCCATGACCCTGAGGGCTTTCAGGCGGCTGAAGCCAAGGCACTCGAAGCTGGGCTTCCTCCCCACGTTGCGCTGCCAATCCATGCGGCTACCAGCAATCACGAACTCGGCATGTGCATCTGGGAAGGCGAATCAGTCGACGCAGTGCGTGAGGTGGTTGAAGGCGCGGTCGGATCATGGGCAAACAACGAGTACTACGAGATGCACGTGGACGGACTTACGCCGCAGCTCGCGTAGGAACCGGCTGATCACGACGATCCAGATCTGACGATCCCCGTGGGTCGCCGGCCGGGGCCCCGTTCCGAGATGGGTACCCGGTCGGCGATCTGCGCCTGGATTGGTGTCTCACCATCGCCCGCGCCATTGAAGCCGAAAGGCACCCCGGGGGTGCGGTCAGTGGCAGGCGACTATCGCGAGCACTCAACGAGCTGAGCCCTCAAGTCCCGCTGAGCGCCGGCGTCTCGGCCCCCGCTCCCGCTCCCGGTGATCATCGGAGGGGCGAACGCCCGACCGCCCCACACGACCCCGCCCTACCCCGGTGCTCCTGTGGTCATGTCGGCCAGCAGCAATTCCAGCGCTGCCTGATCCGGCCCGGCAAATGCCGGACCCGTGGGCACGGCGGCCAGCGTTGCCAGCAGGCGCTCGGTGAGGTCGGCGGAGGCTGCCGGTAGGTGACTGCTCAGGATCATCGACGGGTCCAGTCGACGGATCCCGTCGAGCTGGCTGGCGAACGTGTCGGCGTCGACCGAATGGAGCCATGGGGAGTCGAGGGTGGCCCACAGTGCCTGGCCCTCCTGCAGCTCGGCCTCGGTCAGGTCCTCCGCCGACTGCGGAACGTCGGCCAGCAGGGCGCCGAAGGAGTCGGCACTGAACAGGGCACCGGAGCGACCGTCGTGGAAGCCGGTGGTGCACGGGTTGTCGAACGTCGGCGGGCGCAGCGCGGTCAACGTCCGGCCCCCGGCCACCAGTTGTTGGCCGGGGTTGACCAGGTACACCCGGTCGAGCGGCAGCGGATCCGCCAGGCTCATGGCGCCCACCCCCAGGAACGTCGTCACGACCTTCAGGTCGGCGTTCTCGTCGAGCAGCGCGTGCAGGGCGCCGATGTGGTCGGCGTCGGTGTGGGTGAGCCAGATCCACCGCAGGTCGGCGACGTCGATGACCGTGCGCAGGACATCCAGGAACTCCTCGCGTTGGACGACAGGTCCCGTGTCGACCAGGACGGGCTCGTCGCCCTGCAGGACGAAGGCGTTGATCGGGACGAATCCCAGTCCCGGGATGGGGAAGGCGGATGTCAGGACGTCGATGTCGGGTGCTGTCCGGTACGTGGTGATCATGTCGGTGCTCCTTGTGGTCGGTGGTTCGTGGGTCGGGTGTGGTGCCAGGGGTGCGTGGGGTTCCGGACTCGCCTCGGGCCGCGCGCTCCCAGGCGTGTGGGCCCGGATGGGCGGCGGATGGTCGATGAGGGCAGAGCCGGGGAGGGCCGGTTCAGCCCGCCAGTAGGGTCAGTCCGGCGGCGCGGACGGCGGCGTCGACCTCGCCACCATCCCGGGTCGGCAGGCCCTCAGGTGGCGGGCCGTCAGCGGTGGCCGGCCAGCCGGTGCTGCGGACGAACGACTCGAATCCGGCCGGTGTCATGGGATCGAGAACGGTGGCTTCGGCCGAATCGACCTGGAAGCGGTGCGGAGTGCCACGCCGACCGGTGGCGGCAGCAGTCATGCCGGTGGTCCGGGCACGGTCGCCGGCTCGGCGGCCGCCTTCAGCTGACCGAGGGTGTGCTCCATGGCCTCGGCCAGCTCCTTGCACCGGTTGGTCGGCACGTCGATGATCCGGGCCCAGGCGGGGATCCACCTCACGTTGTAGGACTCGGTCACCCGGGTGCCGCCCTCGACCCGCTCGAAGTCGTAGCGCCACTCGGTCGACTCCCGGCCGCCCTCTTCGGTGACGAAGGCGAACGAACGGCCCCGCTCGGCAACCAGGATCCGGCCCCGGCGCGACCAGCGCATGAGCCCCGCAGGGCCACCTTTGTTGTGGCCTACGAAGGTGGCGCCCACCGTCGGGGCCGTCGAGCCGTCGGTCCACTCGACCTTCTGGCACTCGGGGCTCCACTCCCCCATGCGGGGCAGGTCGGCCACGAGGTCGTAGACCTCCTCGGCCGCGGCCTGGATCGTGGCCTGGCGACAGTCCGTCGTCAGCCACCAGCGTCCGTTCGTGGGGGGCATGGCGTCCTCCGTCCTCTCAGGTCATCTCGGCGAGACCGTATGGTCTGTCCGTCGGTACGTTGCTTAAGTTAATGATATTAGCTTATGATGTCAAGCACATGACGTGCTACTATTCGGAAATGTTCAATGAACAGGAGGAGCTCACCCCGGCGGGACCACCGCTTGGTGACCGGCGTGCCCGCCGACGCCAGGAGACCATCACGGAGATCCTCGACATCGCGCTGGACGTGATGACCGAGGAGGGGGTCAACGGCCTGAGCCTGGCGGAGGTCGCCCGCCGGCTGGGCGTCCAGCCCCCGTCGATCTACAAGTACTTCGCGTCGATCATGGCCGTCTACGACGCGCTCTTCCTGCGTGGCCAGGTCGAGCACCTCGAGGTCCTCCGTGCCGGCATGGCCACCGGCGGAGCCGGGCTCGAGGCACTGACCAAGGGTCTGGAGGCGAGCGGCCGATGGCTGCTCGAGAACCGGGCCCTCGCCCAACTCCTGTTCTGGCGTCCGGTGCCGAACTTCGCCCCTTCACCGGAGGCCTTCGCGCCGAGCCAGGAAATGGTGCGCATTCAGCGGGAGGCACTGGCCGGTGCCGTCGCCGCCGGTCAGCTCGGTCCCGCCGCCGACAGTGACGAGGCCGTCTTCCTCGTGTCGATTCTCATCACAGGCGCACTCACCCAGGCCATGGCCAACGAGCCCGAACTGTCTTGGGGCGAAGGGCGGTTCACGCCCCTGTTCCCGCGGCTCATGGGACATCTGGCGGACATCTACCCTCCAGGCTGATCATGCGGTCGGGCGCATCTCCCGTGGCCCCCACCCTGCCGCAGCGGGTCGGTCGGCGACCGGGGTTCCGCTCTTCTGACGGCTGAGATCGAGGCACGGGTCTATCGGAGACTCCTGGCACCACCGTCGTCACCACAGCATCGAACCTGTCAGCAAGGTAGCGTTCGCTGCGAACCCTGCAAGGTACTTGTCCTCACGGGTAGACGGTGGATGGCGAAAGGCGGAGAATTGTGGCTCCCGACTCGATGCTCCAATGGGCGCTCGACGACTGGTCCGAAGCAGGCCTCGATGCTGGTGTCCCGGCGCTGCCAGTGGAACCGCGATGCCGACGTTGCAGTGCCGTCCATTGCATCGAGCACGGCCCCTGGACCGACACAATGGTGTGTTGTACGAGGCGGCAGGGTCATCAAGGCGAGCACTCGATAGCTCTCGGGGATGCAGCCGCCTCCGATTGCTGGCAGGAGACCTGGCTGTAGGAGTGGTTCGAGGAGTTGCCATGACCAAGTTCGAGGAGCACATATCGGCCCTGTTCGATGTCTCCGGCATCGAAGCTGCATCAGTGGTGGGACCGCGGTGTGTCTGTCCTGCCTGCCTCGCCAGGCGACCCTCACGTCACATCCCTCGTCCACCTGGCGACTCCCAAGGAAGCAATCCACCAGAGGAGATGGGCAAGATCGACTGAACGAGCTGACCGTCGTGCCCACCGAGGAGAACGCCGGAGTTGGCCCGTCGCCACGAGCCGAGGATGATCGACCTCAGACCGGGGGGACGACCTAGCCGTT
>JADGOG010000046.1 GCA_017883065.1 Acidimicrobiales bacterium
TGTCTGCGCGTATTCGATGGTCATGATGTACACCACCCAAGTCCTCGACGCGGCCGTCCAGACGATCAACGCCCTCCATGGGAGGGACCCGTTTGATTTCGGTATCTCCCTCGGCGATGCCGCCAACAACACGCAGTACAACGAGCTGAGGTGGTACATCGACGTCCTTGACGGCAAGGACGTCACCCCGGACTCCGGTGTCAAGGACGATCCGATCCCCGGTCCCCACAACGACTATCAGGACGAGTTCAAGGCGGCAGGTCTGGATGAGTCGATTGCCTGGTATCAGGCCATCGGCAACCATGACCAGTTCTGGATGGGCGTCATGCCGGCCGACGACTACCTCCGGGAGACCTACGTCGGCAAGAAGGTGCTCAACCTGGGAGACATCTTCACCGACCCTCGCGGCACAGATTCCCGAGGCTTCTACATGGGGTCGCTCGACGGTCGGACGCCCAACGGTGACATCATCGGCGTAGGGCTCGAAGAGGAGTTCGACAGTCCGCCCGAAGTGCTCGCAGCGGATCCGAACCGCCGCTCACTGTCGAAGGAGGAGTGGATGGGGGAGTTCTTCTCCACGTCCTCCAAGCCGGTGGGGCATGGGTTCACCCGGTCCGAACTGGCCGAAACCTTCGCCTCGTACAGCTTCATGCCGGAGTCGGCTGTTCCGATCAAGATGATCGTTCTGGACGACACCCAGAGTGTCGATGATCCAAATGTGGTGGGCTTCGGTGGCTACGGGCACGGATCTCTCGATCATCGGCACTTCGACTGGCTCGTCAAGGAGCTCGATGCGGGTCAAGCCAACGACCAGCTGATGGTCGTCGCTGCGCACATACCGATCGGCATCGACGAACCGGGCCAACCTGCCGGTTGGAGCCCCGTGTCCGAACTATCCGAGGAGCAGCTGACCACCAAGCTCCATACGTATCCGAACCTCATCTTGTGGGTTGCCGGACATCGCCATCTCAATGTGGTCACTGCCCTGAGGTCACCCGATGCCGACCGTCCCGAACTCGGGTTTTGGGAGGTCGAGACGTTCTCCTTGAGGGATTTCCCCCAACAGTTCCGCACCTTCGAGATTGTGCTCAACGGCGACGATACGGTCTCGATCCTGGCGACCTGCGTCGACCCGGCGGTGAAGGAGGGGTCGCTGGCTGCGAAATCTCGGGCGTTCTCCGTGGCCTCTCAGCAACTCTTCGTCACCGACCCGACCGACCTGCATGCTGCCGGTCCGTACAACGCTGAGCTCGTCGTGGCCTTGAGCTCCGAGATGCAGGAGAAGATTCGTCATTGCGGGGCATTGGTAAGTAGTCACTAAGGAGGACGCCGGTACGTTGCCAAATTCGAAGGGAAGATGGGAGGAGTATTCGCAACCGGCCCGTGCCACTCTCGTGGCCGTGGTCCTCGCTCTTTCCTTCGGTTCCGTTCTCACGGACTGTGGCTCAAGCAGTTCGACTCCTCCAGTCAACGACGGCGGCATCGACTATTCCACGGCTGCGAACTGGCTCGCCCTCCCACCAACCATCACCCACAACGTGGACGTGTTCTACCTCTCCGATACGGCCTATTCCAAGCCCACCCCAGGGTCCCCAGGTATTGGGCCGATCAATGCCCCGAGCATGATCAAGGGTGACCAGGCCGCATTCCAGCGAACGGCCACCGCGTTCGCACCTGTGGCCAACATCTACGCCCCCTACTACCGCCAGGTGGACGCCATGGTGCAAAAGAGCATGACCCCGGCCAATCAGGTCAAGGCCGTCTCTGGCATACCGACGACCGATGCAATTGCGGCATTCGAGTACTACCTGCAGCACTACAACGACGGGCGACCGTTCATCCTGGCCGGCCACTCCCAGGGTTCCTCCGTTCTGTCCCATCTGCTGTCCGTCTACATGAAGGCCAATCCCAAGGTCTACAAGAGGATGGTGGCGGCCTACGTCATCGGCTACCCGATCACCCAGGCCTATCTCAATCAGAACACCTTCCTGAAGTTCGCTCAGGGTCCTGACGACACCGGAGTGATCATCTCGTACAACACCGAAGCGCCGACCATCGGCGGCTCGAATCCGGTCATGTTGTCCGCCCGGCATGCCTTGGTGATCAATCCGATCACCTGGACCAGGACGCAAGCACCCGCAACGGCCCAGCAGAATCTGGGATCGTGGCTGCCAGATCCCACGACCGGCCAATTCGTGAAGGTAATGGACTATGCCGACGCTCAGATCGACCCGGCGAAAGGTGTATTGATCTGCAGTTCGGCCAACGTAGCGGAGCTGGCCCCCGGAAACGCGCTACTTCCAGAAGGTGTGTACCACAGCTATGACTACCCTTTCTATTACTTCAACATCAGGGCGAATGCTGCCAACAGGATCAACCACTTCATGAGCAACTAGCACTCAGTGCAATGGCTCTCATCCGGGTGCCTATGGCATTCGTCTTCCCGTGTGCCACCTCGGTGTCTCCCCCGTGAAGCTATGCAGCTCCAACCTCAACCTGAGGGAACCACCTCGCCAGCCAACAACAGGCAGAAGGGACAACCTTGTGCCGCAACTTGGTGATCAACTCACTCTCCAGAAGGAATGAAGGCGATGCGTACTTCTCGAATCACCCCCCTCTTCGTGGGAATAGTTCTGCTTGCAGCCCTGGCCGGGTGCGGTACATCGACCACCAGTCCTCCGGCAGCCGCTAGCACCTACACCCTGGTTCAAGAGCCGCAGCAGGGGTACCAGGCCGTGTACAACCTCATCTCATCGGCCAAGCACACCCTCGACATGACGATGTACGCGTTGGCCGACCCTCAGGCCGATGCCGCTCTCATCGCCGATGCGAAACGTGGCGTCCAGGTGCGTGTCCTGCTTGACGGTGACAACACCGATGGAGGAGGGGCAACCTTGGACCAGGCGGCGTTCAGCGACCTGAAGGCAAACGGCGTCCAGGTCCGATTCGCCTGGCCGGGGGTGCTCTGGCACCAGAAGAGCATCGTCGTTGATCAGACGAACGTCGCCATCATGACGGCCAATCTTGCTGCTGCCTACTACCCCGCGATTCGAGGCTTCATCGTCATCACGAACAATCCGGCCACGGTGTCTGGGGTCGGGACCACCTTCGACACTGATTTCAATAGCACCAAGTCCCCTCCAAGCCAGGGCGTGGTGCCGACGGGGTCCGAGTTGGTTTGGTCCCCGGGCGCACAGAACGGGTTGATCAAGCTCATCGGTTCTGCTCGTCCCGGGATGACCCTCTACACCGAGAACGAGCAGTTCAGTAGCCCAGCTATCGCACAGGCGTTCGTGGCCGCCGCGAAGAGGGGGGTCACGGTCAACGTGGCGATGACGTATTCCTCTTCCTACGCTTCCGTCTTCGACACTCTGGTTGCTGGCGGAGTGCACGTGAATCTGTATTACGGCAACACCCCGCTCTATATCCAATCAAAGGCCCTTTCGGTCAATGCCAACACGGTCTACGTAGGAAGCATCAACTACGTGGATTCCAGCATGAATGCAGATCGCAACGTGGGGATCATCACCACCAACCCGACCGTGGTCAAGGGCATCACCGCGACCATGGCGAGTGACTTTGCCGGGGCAACTCCGTTCAGAGGCGGTGGCTGACGGCGCCACCACCTCCGACCACTGGGGCTTACACTCGGGAAGGTGAGTTCCGGGGATCCTCGGACGGCCACAGGAGATCGCCATGGCAGACCAGGTCAAGCTGAACGCGCACCATCGGGTGACAGTGGAGAAGATCTTCCAGCATCCGCTCAGTCACAACATCCAATGGCACGATGTGCTCTCACTCCTCCGGAGTGTGGCTGAGGTCACCGAGGTGCACGACGGGCGATTCAGGGTGACTCTCGGAAGTGAGACGGAGACGCTCGACGCTCCATCGGGCCACGATGTGAACGAACAGATGGTCATCGACCTTCGTCGGATGTTGAAGGGCGCCGGCATCTCGGCCGGTTAACTGGTCCGGTTCGGGATGATCCCAGGTGGCGGGAGGCCCCGCCGCCGCTACGGCCCGTCGGGCAGGAGTGGCCGTCCGGTCCACGGCGAGCTCCGCAGGAGGCATCCGGGGAGTGGGCGCCCGATCAGCGTCTCGACGTCGCGGGCCACGCCGATCAGGGCGTCGAGGTCCACGCCGGTGGTGGCGCCGAGGGAGTCGAGCAGGTGGACGACGTCCTCGGTGGCCACGTTGCCGGTGGCGCCGGGGGAGAAGTTGCAGCCCCCCAGGCCCCCGATGGAGGCATCGAAGCGTCGGACCCCCCGCTGGGCGGCCACCACGATGTTGGCCGGCCCGGCCCCGCGGGTGTTGTGGAAGTGGAGGGCGAGTTGGTCGGCCTGCCAACCGGCGTCCTCCAGCGCGTCGATCAGGGCGGAGACCATGGGTGGGGATGCGCTTCCGATCGTGTCGGCAAAGGAGAGGGTGGCGACGCCGAGGTCGCGGAGGCGTCGGGCCAGAGCGACCACGTCGGCCGTCGGAATCGTGCCCTGATAGACGCAGCCGAAGGCAGTGGCCACGATGACCTCGACCGGGACGACCCCCTCCGACGCCACCGCAACGATCCGACCGATCTGATCGACGGAGGCGTCGGTCGACATGTTGAGGTTCCCCCGGTTGTGTGCGTCGCTGACGCTGACCACCAACTCCAGTTCGTCCACGCCGGCCTGAAGGGCCAGTTCGGCCCCTCGCATGTTGGGGGCAAGGGCGCGGTAGCGGACGCCCGGCGCCCGGGTGATGCCGGCCAGCACCCGGTCGGTCCCGGCCATGGCCGGGACCAGGTCCGGACGGATGAAGGATCCGACCTCGATGGCCCGCAGGCCGGTGGCGGACAGGGCGTCGATGAGCCGGATCCGGGCCTCGACCGGTATCGGCTGCTCGTCTTGCAGGCCGTCACGGGGCCCGACCTCACGGATCTCGCTCGTGGTCGGGTAGCGATCAGAGGGCACGGCGGCTCCGCCTTTGCATCGAGTGAGGGTGCGGGCACCGGAACCGGGTGTGCGATGCGGGGCAACGAGTACCCTGCGTCGTGTGACCCAGCCCAGCGCTGCCACGGCCTACTCCCAGATCCGGCGCTGGATCGTGGAGGGCCGCTTCCGGCCGGAGGAGCACCTCATCGAACAGCGCATCGCCGAGGAGTTGGACCTGTCCCGGACCCCGGTCCGCGAAGCGCTCCGGAGGCTCCAGTCCGAGGGGCTGGTGCGCTTCGAGGCCAACCGGGGGGCCACCGTACGTTCGCTGACCATCAGCGACATCGCTGACCTCTACGAACTGCGGGCCCGTCTCGAGTCGATGGCCGCCGAGCTGGCGGCCACTCGGGCCACGCCCGACCAACTCGAACGGCTGGCGGCGGCCGAGGTGGGCTTCGCCGAGGCGGCCGAGGCGGCCGAGGCGGCAGGGGGCGGGGACCGGGAGGCGACCCGCCGGGTGTTCCACCACAACGACGTCTTCCATCTGACCTTCCTCGAGGCGGCCCATCACGAGAGGCTGGTGCAGACCCTGATCCGGACCGTCGACCCGACCTTGGTCTTCCAGGCGTTCCGCCACTACCGGCCGTCGGGACTGGAGCGATCGGTGCTGTTCCATCATCTCATCAGCCAGGCCATCCGACGGGGCGAGGGTGTTCGGGCCGGCGGCCTGATCTACGAACACGTCATGCAGGGCCGGGACCAGCTGCTTGCCGTGGTGGGCGACGACACCTCGGTGGACGCCCTCTACGAAGAGCTTCCCGACGAGAGGGCGGGAGGAGCGCACCGGGACCTCAACCACTGACGTCGTCGGCGGAAGGCCGTCCGACCCGGTCGGCCATCTCTTGGAGGACGCCCTCGGTGTCCGCCCCCAGCTCCGGTCCGGCGGTGCGCACCGAGCCCGGGGTCCGGGAGAACCGAGGGACCACGCCGAGGACCGGCATCGACACCCCGCCGGAGGACGTCAGGCGCTGGATCATGCCCCGTGCCCGGTAGTGCGGGTCGGCCAGGGCGTCGACTGCGGTGTAGACCCGGCCGCTGGGTACCGCTTGGTCAGACAGTCGGGCCAGCAGATCGTCGGAAGTCTGGGACGCGGTCCACGTTGCGATGCACTGGTCGAGTTCGGTGGCATGGGCGCCCCGGGCGGCGTGGGTGGCGTACCGCTCATCGGTGATCAGCTCCCTCCGCCCCATGGCGTGGCAGAGTCGAGCGAAGACCGAGTCGGCATTGGCGGCGATCAGCACCTCGGCCCCATCGAGGGTGGGGTAGGCGTTGGAAGGGGCCACTCCGGGAAGGACACCCCCGCTGCGCCCCCGGACCACACCGGCCACGTCGGCATCGGCCAGTGACGACTCCATCAGTGCCGCCACCGCCTCGTAGAGGGCCACGTCGACCTCCTGGCCCTTGCCGCTGTGGTGGCGCTCCTCGATGGCGGCCAGGGCACCGATGACGGCGAACATTCCGGCCAGCGAGTCGCCCAGGCTGATCCCCGTCCGAGACGACGGCCCGTCGGCGGGCCCGGTGGTGTGGCGGATGCCCCCCATCGCCTCGCCGATGCTCCCGAAGCCGGCTTCGGTCGACCGGGGGCCGGTCCGCCCGTATCCGGACACGTGGACCATGACCAGTCCGGGATTGTCACCGACCAAGTCGTCGTAGCCGAGGCCCCACCGCTCGACCTGTCCGGGCCGGAAGTTCTCGATCACGATGTCGGCGGAAACGGCCAGCCGGCGGGCCAGAGTGGCGCCGGACTCGGTCCGGAGGTCGATGGCCACCGACCGTTTGTTGCGGGCGATGCTGGTCCACCACAGACCCTCGCCCTGGTGGATCACCCCCCACCGCCTCAGCGGATCGCCCTCGGGCGGCTCGATCTTGATCACCTCGGCGCCGTAGTCTCCGAGGAGTTGGCCGGCGAAGGGTCCGGCGATCAGGCTCCCGAGTTCGACCACCCGGAGCCGGGCGAGTGGACCTTCCATCGAACTCATGTCATGATTGTATGCAATAGAGCGGTGGAACGCACATAGCGGCGACCATTCATGCCGTTGAGCCTGATGTTGCGCGCAAAGGTGTAAGGGAGGGGGATCGATGACGGACACAGAGCAGCCGTTTGAGCTGCGGGGTGTGCACCACCTCGCCCTGGTGTGCAGCGACATGGCCCGCACCGTGGACTTCTACGAGCGGATGCTCGGCCTGCGCCTGATCAAGACGGTCGAGCTGCCGGCCGGGATGGGCCAGCACTTCTTCTTCGACATCGGCAACGGTGACTCGCTGGCGTTCTTCTGGTTCACCGACGGCCCCGGGCCCGCCCCCGGACTGGCCTCGCCGATCGCCCGACCCGACAACGGGGAGAGCACCTCGGCAGTGGCCTCGATGAACCACGTCGCCTTCGAGGTGGCTCCTGACCGGATCGAGGAGTACCGCCGACGCCTGATCGACAACGGCGTGGAGTGCTCGGTGGTCGTCCATCACGACGACAGCGAGTGGACGGTCACCGACGAGATGCACCCGGGGGTATTCCTGAGCTCCGTCTACTTTCAGGATCCCGACGGCATCCTCCTGGAGATCGCGGCGTGGACGAAGGTGCTCGATGCGGGCGATGTCCGGCACCGGCCGGCAGGCGCGGTCACCATCCCGGTGGCTGCCGGATCCAAGGCGGAGTGATGGGCCGACTGCGCCAGGTGCCGCGATCGGAGACGTCCGATCCGATCGTGCAGGGCATGTACGACGTGGTCTTCGGCCAGGGGGTCGACCCGCTGGCACTGGAGGACCGAACCACCGCCACCGGGAGCGACGGTGACTGGTGGACCACTTACGCGCTGGTTCCCGACATCATGGAGCATGCCGTGGCCGGCTTCGTCCTCTACAGGAGCCCGGACCGGAAGCTCGACGGTGTTCTCCGCGAGCTGGCCCAGGCCCGCATCGGCTGGGCGGTGGGGAGCAAGTTCGTCTACTCGCAGCACATCCAGGCGCTGCGCGGTCTGGGTGTGGACGACCCCACGATCGAGGGCATCCCGGCCTGGCAGACATCCGATGCCTATACCCGGGTGCAGCGGGCGGTCCTCGGGTATGCCGACGCCATCGCCTACGACCACGGGCGGGTGAGCGACGACCTGTTTACGGTGTTGAGCGACGAGCTCTCCGACGAGGAGATCTTCGAGCTGACCTATGTGAGTGCGATGTACCTGCAACACGCGGTGATCACCCGGGCGCTCCGCCTGGAGTGGGACAACCGGCCCGAGCCGGTCGAGGACGTCCAGCCCCCCGAGGAGTTCGACGCCGAGCACTACATGGCCGTCGGATCCTCGGCCGACGCCAAGCACCAACTGCGCAACCTCAGGCGATGACCGCTGGCGCCCTGGCGTTCCGGGCTGCCGCCGAGGTGACATCCGGTCGTCTCGACCAGCTGCTCCGCTCTGTCGGGGTGCTCCACTCGGGCCGGATCGACCAGGTGGAGGCGACCCCCATCGGCACCGGCCAGATGGCCCATTCGGTGCGTCTGGCCATCACCTACGACGGCCCGTCGGATGGGCCGTCCTCCCTGGTCGGCAAGTTCCCGTCCGCCGATGCCAACAGCCGGGGGATCGGTCGCTCGTTGCGCGCCTACGAGATCGAGGTCGGCTTCTACCGCCAGGTGGCCCCCACCGTCGGCGTCCGGTTACCCCGGTGCCTGTACGCCGGGTTCGACGCCGACACCCACGACTTCGTTCTGTTGCTGGAAGATCTGGCGCCGGCCGAGGCCGGCGATCAGCTCCTGGGGTGCAGCGCCGACTTCGCCGACCGGGTTCTGGACCAGGCCGTCGCCTACCACGCCCCCCGTTGGAACGACCCGACCCTCGAGGGCATCGCATGGCTGAACCGTTCGTCGCCCGAGGCCGCAGCCACCATGGCGGCGCTGGTGGCATCGCTGCTGCCGGGGTTCATCGAGCGCTACGGGGCCCGGCTCGACGCCGACGTCCTCGGCGGACTCGAGCTCGGCATGGAGCACATCGAGCCGTGGTGGCAAGGGCCGGGGGGAGCGCGGACGCTCGTCCACGGTGATCTCCGTCTCGACAACCTGCTCATCGACCAAGAAGCCGACCGGGTATGGGTGGTCGACTGGCAGACGCTGGTCCTGGGCAACGGGGTGGCCGACGTCAGCTACTTCATCGGGGGGAATCTCCTCCCCGACGAGCGCCGGGCCACGGAGACCGACCTTGTCCGCGGTTACCACCAACGGCTGCTGGCCGCCGGTGTCGGCGACCTGCCGTGGGACGAATGCTGGCGCCTCTATCGACACGGCTCGTGGTACGGGGTCTTCCTCACGGTCGGCGCCTCCATGCTGGTGGAGCGGACCGAGCGCGGCGATGAGATGTTCCTCACCGATCTCGCTCGCCACGTGCGCCACGCTCTCGACCTCGACGCCCTGGGCGTCGTCGGTCGACCGTGACCGGCCCCCTCGACGCCGCCCCGCTGATACTCGACCGTGACCCCGGTAGGCGCTGGAGGGAGTTGGGAGACCGGTCGGCTCAACTGGCCTGCCGGTTGGTCCTCCACGGCCGGCGGGAGCGGTCCTCGGTCGACCTGCGCTCCGTGGACGGACCCGGAGCGGCCGGCGCCGTCGGGGGCGATGTCAGGCCGGATGCCTGGCTGCACACACCGCAGATCCGGGATCCGTTGACCAGCTTGGTCACGGTCACCTTGCCGCAGACGTCGCACTTGCGTCCGACGAACACCTGGGCCGGACCCGATGGCGACACCGCAGACCTCTCTTGGAGGTGGCGTTGGACGTCCTCCCGGAGCTGGTAGGTGCCGGAGGCAGATCGGTAGATGAGATCCCACGCGACCAGCTCGTGAATGAGGGGAGCGAGGCGCTCGAGCGGCCTGGAGGCGTCACGCACCCAATCGGTGGTGGGAACAGCCGGTGGCTGGCCGAGCTCGCCTGAGGTAAATGCTCTGGGCACGATTGCCATTGGACCCTCCTCGCCGCTCAGATCGGTGCGAGCTACCGCTCACTCCGGCTCCCCACGCGGTTCGCCACCTGAGCACATCGCCAGTATGCCCAGTACCGACCCCCTCCCGCAGGGCCAAAGGTCACTTCGCTGGCTTACGCACGTCCCAGACCCGGGCTGAACTGGGAGAAATCCTCTGGGGACCGGCATGTCCGGGACCGTGCCCGACGGCCAGAACTGCCGGTCCGGAGGTCTACGGTGTGCCGGCCCGCGGGTCTCGAGCACTCACATGGCGGCGACCTCTATGCCGGGGCCACCGCCGGCCGTTCGTGCATGACCAGCACCGGGCAGTGCGCGTGGGTGACGCAGTACTCGCTTACCGACCCGAGGACCACGCCGGCGAGCTCGCCGTGCCCCCGGCTGCCGACCACCAGGAGGTCCGCCTGGGCCGAGGACTTCACCAGGAGGTCGGCTGCCGGGCCCTGGACCACGGCCGAGCTGAAGGTGACTCCGGGATGCGCGCTTCGAACCGGCCCGAGCGACTCGTCCAGCGCATGCTTGCTGTCGCTCTCCGGATCGAGGTCGGGAGGGATCACGAATCCCCAGCCGTAGGTGGTCACCCAGTCCCAGGCCATGAGGACCTGGAGATCGGACCCGGTGGCTTCGGCCTGGTCGGCAGCCCACCGAAGAGCGGCATCCGATGAACTCGAGCCGTCTGCTCCCACCACGATGCGGTGGACAGCGCCGGCCGCGGGGCCCGCAGACTCCTCCTTCCCCGTCACCGTCGGGATGTCACTCGTCGGAACGCCGTCGTTCGCCGAGCCACGCACCACCACCACCGGGCATGCCGAACGATGAACGCACTGTCGGCTGACCGACCCGAGCAGCAGGCCGGCAAATCCGCCTTTGCCCCGGGAGCCGACCACCAAGAGGTCCGCTTCGCCACTCTCGCTTCGCAGCGCCAGGTCCGGGCGCCCGAAGTGCTCCTGATGGGTGATGGTCAGGTCGGGGTCCACCTCCAACGCCTCGTGGCGTGCCTGGTCGACCACGTCGTCCATATGCTTCTGCGCATCGTCGTGGCCGATGAAGTCGCTGCTCGGGCCGAAGGCGGTGGCGATCCTCAGCTCGGCCCCTGTCCGATGGGCCTGGGCCGCCGCCCACCGCACGGCGGCCGTCGCACCCGGCGAGCCGTCCACACCCACGACGATCCGGTGCGCCGCGGCGCCTCCTCCTCCGTCTCCAACCGTCTCCGTGGCCATTGTCCTGCTCCTTGTCGTTTGCTCATCTTCGCTCACAGCCGGGTGTCGCCCGCTCGTCCGCGCTCGATCGGATGACCCGTCGGTTCGACGACCGTCCCGCAGGACCCCTCGAGCAGCCCGACGGCATCCTCCAGCCGTCCGATCACCGCCCGGTTGCCCGTCGCTTCCACGAAGCGGCAGGCCGCCTCCACCTTCGGTCCCATGGAACCGGACGGAAGTCTCAGCGATCGAAGTGTCGACGGGTCCGAACGGTGGATGGGAACAGCCGCGTCGGTTCCGTACCCGGACTCCACGCAAGCTACATCAGTGAGGAGCAAGAGCGCATCGGCCTCGAGGGCCTGGGCCAGAAGAGCGGCCGTGAGGTCCTTGTCCACCACGGCCTCGACGCCGCGCAGGAGCCCGCCTTCGGTACGGGCGACGGGGATGCCTCCGCCACCGGCGCAGATGACCACCGCACCGTCGGCCAGCACCATTCGAATGGTCGACAGCTCGACCATGGCGAGGGGCTCGGGTGATGCCACCACCCTCCTCCACACCGTGCCGTCCGGGCGGACCTGCCACCCGTGCTGGCGTGCGATGCGCTGCGCTTCGTCCTTCTCGTACACCGGTCCGACGAATTTGGTCGGATCGTCGAACGCGGGGTCGTCCGCTGCGACCAGCGTCTGACAGATGAGGCTCACAACTTCCTGGCCAGGGAGCGCGTTCTCGAACGCCTGCAGGAGGAAGTACCCGATCATTCCTTGGGTCTGAGCCCCCAGGACGTCGAATGGGTAGGGGTGGGGGAGGGCGGGATCGCTGGTGCTTTCGAGGGCGAGCAGTCCGACCTGAGGCCCGTTCCCATGGGTGATCACCAGATCGTGATCGCGGGCCAGCGGGACCAGCGCGTCGACGGCAGCCAGAACGTGCTTCTCCTGGACTTCGGCCACCGGCACTTCACCTCGCTCGAGCAGCGCGTTGCCCCCGAGTGCGACGACGAGGAGCATCTCAGCCGCCGAAGATGGCGACGGCGACCGCCTTGACGGTGCGGGGCCGATTCGCCGCTCGGTCCAAGCCGACGGATCGCGGAGACCGGAGGCTCTTGGAGCGGACGTCGATCACGATGGCTCCCTTCGCATGCTCGGTGGCTACGCCGGATCGCGTTCGATCGGGCAGGTCATGCACCGGGGGCCGCCTCGACCCCTGCCGAGTTCATTGCCGGCGACCGTGACCACTTCGATTCCCTGCTTGCGCAGCATGGTGTTGGTGGCGACGTTGCGCTCGTAGCCGAAGACGACACCCGGGGAGACGGCCAGGTAGTTGGTGCCGTCGTCCCACTGCTCGCGCTCTGCCGCCCGCACATCCTCATCCGTGGTGAGGACGATGATCTCGGGCACCTCGAGAATCTCCGCCAGCGTCTCCCACAAGCTGTGGTTGTGGGCGACGGACAGCACACCGGGCTGTTCGCTGTCGGTGATCGTCCAGCTGCGCAGGTGCCGATCGAAGTAGGGATAGAGCACGAAGGTCGCCCGGTCGACCATCGACATCACGGTGTCCAGGTGCATGAAGGCGTGGCTGTGCGGGAGCTCGATGGCCACCACCGTGCTGGCCTGACCGGCGTCGAAGAGGCTGCGGGCGACGGCCTCGACGGCCATCGGGCTGGTCCGCTCACCCATCCCGATCAACACCGCTCCGTTCCCGATGACATGGACGTCCCCACCCTCGAGGGTCGCAGGCTGATAGTTGCGGTCCTCGTCGCCGTAGTAGGTGATGAAGTCGGCATCGGCGAAGAGGGGGTGGAACCGGTAGATGGCCCGAGTGTGCAACGACTCACGTTGCCGGGCCGGCATGGCCATCGGGTTGATGGTCACGCCGCCGTAGATCCAACACGAGTTGTCGCGCTGGAACAGATGGTTGGGCAGCGGTGGGAGCACGAAATCGTCGGCCTTGAGCATGTCCCATCGGAGACTGTGGGCCCGCAGCGGCTGGAGGTCGGCCTTCAGGACACCGCCCACCAGGTACTCGGAGAGGATGGAGCCGTCGAGATCCTCGAAGAGGCCTCGGACGGTGCCGGCCAATGACGGGCCGAAGTTCTCCGGAGTGCAGAGACGATCGAGGACGAACGCACGGCCTTCGGGCAGTTCGAGCGTCTCGGCCAGAAGGTGGCCGTAGAGGTGCACCTCCACACCCTTGTCCCGCAGAGCCTCGGCGAAGGCGTCATGCTCCTCTTTGGCCTTCTTGCCCCACATGACGTCGTCGAAGAGGAGCGCGCCGATGTTGTCAGGAGTCAACCGTGAGAGCTCGAGACCCGGGCGGTGGACGATGGCCCGACGCAGCCGGCCAACCTCCGATGCGACGTTGAAGGTCATGTCGACGGCACATCGGCGACGCTGTGGGCGTGGACCAAAGGCGCCACCGTCGAGTGGCCGTCGCCCGACCCGACCCCGACGTCAGCGCGCTGGTCGGGGGCCGGCTGGTCCGGCGTGAGGTCCACCGGCTCGGACGACTCGCCCAGGCGTTGCCGGCGGGCGTTCAAGAAGGCGAACAGTACGAGTCCGGCCAGGATCACCACGAGCGCCTGGTAGACGACCTGGTAGCCCGAGGCGAAGGTCACCCACATGGAGAACAGGACGCTCGTGCCGGCGACGGAAAGGTCTCGTGCCAACTGCCATCCCTGCACGCGCCGCCGGCGGGAGA
This sequence comes from Acidimicrobiales bacterium, assembly GCA_017883065.1. GTDB lineage: Bacteria > Actinomycetota > Acidimicrobiia > Acidimicrobiales > RAAP-2 > Bog-756. The sequence goes on from JADGOG010000046.1 coordinate 13,825, forward strand.
CCAGGTAGGTGAGCTGGGCGATGGCCGACATGAAGTACGGAATGGCCACGGTCACCACGGTGAGGTCGACAAGGTAGGTGAACACGGTGAGTCCCGAGGTGGTGGTGTAGCGCCACAGCATGAGCAGTGACGGCAGGGCGGTCCCCACCACGATGCCGAACCAGGCCGTGCCCTTGCTGTCCGTCCAAGCGAACGGGCGTGGAAAGAGGTCGTCCTGGGCGATGGCCCGCGATGTCTCGGTCACGATCAGGGTCCAGCCGTTGAGCGCCCCGATGCCGGAGACAACGGCGATGGCGGCGATGAACTTCCCGGCCCAGGCCTGGTGGGGGAAGATCGACTGGAAGGCGTTGACGAACGGGGAGCCGGTGTTCACCAGCGTGTGGTGGGACACCAGGCCCATCACCACCGCGGTGACCAGCACGTAGAGGACGGCACTGAGGGCGGTCCCGAGTAGGGATGCCCGGCCGACGTTGATCCGGGGGTTCTCCACCCGCTTGGCGGTCATGGCCGCCGCCTCCACCCCGATGAAGGAGAAGAGGGCAACGCCGGCGGCGATCCCGATGCCGCTGTAGAGGCTGCCACCCGAGGCGTTGAACGGCCCGAAGTGGGCGGACTCGACGAAGAACCAGCCGACAACCGCCACGAACAGCAAGGGCAGGAACTTGAGGATCACGGTCACGTTCTGGAACCACGCCATCTGGCGGATGCCCACCAGGTTCACCGCCGCAGGCACCCACAGCCCGACCATGGCGATGCCCCAGTTCTCGATGCCGGAGATGTGGTCGAACCCGAAGAGGGCGTCGACGTAGAACACCCAGGACGAGACGATGGCGGCGTTGCCGGCCCACGACTGGATCCAGTAGCACCAACCGACCAGGTAGCCGGCGAAGTCCCCGAATTCGTGACGGGAGTAGGCGTACAACCCGCCGTCACTGTTGGGCACCCGCTTGGTCAGTTGGCCGAACAGCACGGCCAGGAGCATGGCGCCCACGGCGATGACTCCCAGGACGACGATCCCCATGGTGCCCGCGCCGGCCAGCACGGCCGGCATGGTGAACACGCCGGTCCCGACGATGCTTCCGACCACCAGTCCGGTGGCCGAGGTCAGCCCCAGGGCATGCGCCTTGCGCTGATTGCGTGGGGAAACGGGTTGATCGGGTGGCGCCGGTTGCTCGGGCGCCGGACGAGCGGTGGTGAGTGGCATCGGTCTCCTCTTCGCCAGAGTCCATTCGACTCCTCGTGTCCTACTGCACGGTACGAAGCGGGACGAGAGCGGAGTAGGGGAGAAGGTCCTTTTGATGGCGTGAGCAGCCGGTGGGCCCGCCCACGCCTGGAGACCGGCAGCGCCGCTCTTGCTGACGTAGGCACAGGCACCGGTCCATTCCGCCCGTGATCCGGTCGGGGGTGGGGCGGCCCCGTGACTACCGTCGTGGGGTGATGGAGGTCAGGGCGAAGTCCCCGTGGGCATGGAGGGTGGACGCGCCGACCGGCGAGGGGGTGGCCACCGTGGTGCTCCAGGTTCCCCGCAACGGCAGCCCGGTGGCCACCGAGAACCAGGTGTCTGCGTTGTTCGATCCCTGCTGGCCGCCGGTGAAGTGCACGTTCTCGCGAATCAGCACCGCCAGCTGCCTGCTCCGGCCCACCTGAACCGTCGAGGTGGCCATCACCGTCGAGGTGCCGGTCATGTGCACCGGCCCGGTCGAGATGTGGTCATTCGATCCGGTGCAGGTGACCGGGCTGCGGGCGCCGACGACCAGGTTGGCCGGGATGGTCACGGCCTCCGGCTTGCAGGTGTAGGTGGACGTGTCGTCGACCTTGAACACCACGAAGTCCCACAGGTAGTACCCCGCCTTCGACGAGGTGACCATGGTTCCGTTCCGCAGGCAGTAGGTCCAGTTCTGCCAGTGGACGTCGGAGTAGTCCAGTCGGAACTCGAAGCAGTTCCCCGGCTTGTCGATCACCGTACCGGGCAGCCCGGGTCCCTCCGACTGCGACTTCGGAGGTACCGAGATGGTCTCGGTGCCCGATCCCTTGTAGATGTAGATCCCCTGGGTCGGGCCCCATCCACCGGACGGGTCCCCCGCCCGCATTCCCTGTCGGAACCGCTCCACGGCCACCGACGGCGCCAACGGGTGGGCACCGCCGTGCATCCAGAGGTAGGTGAAGACCGCGGCGCCGACGACGATCACCCCGAGGCAGGCTCCGACCGTCCAGCGCAACCACCGGCGGCGTCGGGGTCGCTCGGAGTCAGCGGGGGAGGACACCGGACACCAAGTGGGTGAATCCTCGTCGGACCGGATGGGCCTGCTCCACGCGTAGGCGGTCGAGGGCCGCCTGCATGGCCCCGATGACTTCGTTGGCGCACCGCTCCACCGCATCGGGGTCGTCGGCCGCATCCGGCCCGAGGCTGCTCCAATCGATCGGTGGCAGGAACTCGACGGTGATCGAGGAGGGAAGCGGCGGTGGCGGTGTCAGGACGGTGGTCAGCCCGAACGGCCCCCACAGGATGGGGAAGACCTTGATGCGGACGGCCCCGAGCCCGAGGGCACGGGCGATGGCCTCGCCACGGGAGACGACGATCACCGAGTCGTGGCTACCGTGGGCCACGACCGGCACGACGGGAACCCCGGTGCGCAGTGCCAGGCGGACGAATCCGGTCCGCCCGCCGAAGTCGATGGTGTTGCGATCGAGCCAGGGCCGGCATGCCTCCCAGTCCCCGCCCGGGTAGTCGAGGACGAGGCCCCCCTGGGCCAGGGCCGCCTTGGCTTCCTCACTCCCGGCTCGAATCGCGCCGATCCGCCGGAGGAACGTCCCAACCGCAGGAACGGCGAACAGCAGGTCGTAGGTGAGGGTGTAGGCCGGATGGTCGGTGCCCCGACGGTCGACAATGGCCAACGCGGTGACCCAGGTGTCCGCCATGTAGAAGAGGCCGTTGTGGTTCCCGACCAGGAGGGCCGGCCCTTCGGCGGGGATGTTCGTCACACCCCGGGTCTCGGGAGAGAAGTACCTGGTCAGAGCCCGAATGGCTCCCAGCCGACGTTCGATGTACTCGGGGTCGCGTTGGGGGGTGTCATCACCCTGCTCGTCGTCGAGGCGTTCCTTGAGACGCCCGACCGGCCCGATCATGCCACCCACCGGTGGCTGCGTGACGGTTGCATCAACCGATCCTCGTGGTGCGCCCGATCTTGTCCATGGTCCGGTTCTCGCGCCGATCGTCAAGGCTGCCTAGAGCCTTTGGACCCAGGGAGCGGCTGCCGGACTCGCCGACTTGGACCCAGGAACTCAGGTTGGGACCTTATGCCCTCGTCAGCTCCCCGGGTACAGTGCAGAATTGGGCGACGAGGGGTTGACGAGAGCAGGACGAGCGAAGGATGGATGGCATGGCTGAACAGAGGGATGTACGAAAGCAGATCGAGCACCTCATCGAGCGGGCTCAAGATGAGATCCTCGAGGCGAGCCGCGAGTTGGCGAACGGGATCAGCAAGGAGACGGAGCGATTCGTCCCGCCGATCTCCAACGACATCGAGCGCCTGGTGGACGATGTGTTCGACTTCGCCGAGAGGGTCATGAAGGGTCAGCGCAAGATGGTCAATGACGTGGTCAAGACCATCAACGAGCAGACCGATCGGGCCGCCAAGGTGGGCCGGGCCACCACGAAGAAGGCCAGCAAGCGGGTGACTGCGGCGAAGAAGGCGGTGGCCAAGAGGGTGCCGGCGGCGAAGAAGGGCCCGGCGAAGAAGGCTCCTGCGAAGAAGGCCACGGCGAAGAAGGCCACGGCGAAGAAGGCTCCGGCCAAGAAGGCCACGGCGAAGAAGGCGGTCGCAAAGACGGAGGCCGCGGTGAGGGCTGTGACCACCAGGGTGCCTGAGCGATGAGCGAGAGGGCGTGTACGTCCGTGGTGAGGCGGTAGGCGCCTCATGGGCAAGGGGCCGAACGGGCCGGGGCGGGCCGAGGTGGCGGAAGGGACGTTCCCGATCCGGTACGTGACCATCCACGGGCACCAGATCGGCTACCGGCAGGGCGGCAAGGGGCCAGTGTTGCTCCTCCTCCACGGGATCGCCGGCAGTTCCCGGACGTGGATACCGGCCATGGAGCTCCTCCAGGAGGACTACACGGTGGTCGCTCCCGACTTCCTGGGCCATGGTCGGTCGGCCAAGCCGGCAGGGGACTATTCACTGGGCAATTTCGCCAATCTGATGCGCGACCTGATGATCGTTCTCGACATCGAGCGCGCCACTGTGGTCGGACAGTCCTTTGGAGGCGGCGTCGCCATGCAGTTCGCCTACCAGTTCCCTGATCGGTGCGAACGGCTGGTGCTGGTGGACGCGGGCGGCCTTGGGCGCGAGGTGAACTGGATACTCCGGTTGATCACCATGCCGGGTGCCGAGTACGTGATGCCGGTTCTGTTCCCAGGTGTCGCCCGACGCCTGGGAGACAGGATCATTCGCCTTGCCGAGCGGGCCGGCTTCCACAACGTGCCGACGACCGAGGTCTGGAGGTCCTACCGCTCCCTCACCGACAGCGAGAGCCGCCTGGCCTTCGTCCGCACGATGCGATCGGTGATCGACCCGGGCGGCCAGTCGGTGAGTGCGATGGACAGGCTCTATCTGGCCGAGAGGATACCGACACTCATCGTGTGGGGACGGAAGGACAGGATCATCCCGCTCTCCCATGCCAATGAGGCGCTCAGGACCGCACCGCACAGCCGGTTGGAAGTGATGGCCGGGGTCGGCCACTTCCCCCAGTCCGAGGATCCCGCAGGCTTCGTCACGATCCTGAAGGACTTCCTCCGCACCTCGAAGCCCAGCACGTTCAGCGCCGAGGACCAGCGCGACCGCCTGCTGCGGGGCGCCGGATGAGGGCATCGCGTCGTCGCGGCAGTCCGTTCCCGCTCCAGAATTCCGGCTCGACGAGGTGAGCGGCACAGTCGGCTGCGGTGCACGGTGCGACCGAGGGGGTGGGCTCCGAGTGCTGGCGTCGGTCGATCGCCGACGACCGGTGTGAGAATCTGGTTCCGGCATGACGGCACTGGAGACGGTGATGGACGCGACGTGGGGTCCCGGCGATCTTCGAGCCGCTCGGCTCGACTCCCAACTGCTCCTTGGGGCGCCTGCCGGTTCGCCCGAGGGCGTCGTCGAGCGCCTGCTTGCCGTGCAAGCCCAAGATGAGCGTGGGTTCCGTCTGGCCGTCCGCAGCCGCACGTCGGGACTGATCGCTGCCGACGTCGACGATGCGCTGAGCGTGCGTCGTTCGATGGTGGTCACCTGGCTCAATCGGGGCACGTTGCACCTCGTCTCCAGCCAGGACTACTGGTGGTTGCATCCTCTGACCGCCCCTCGAATGGTGACCGGGAACGAGCGACGCCTCCGACAAGAGGGTGTCGACGAAGTGCAGGCCGACAGGGGTGTCGACGCGATCGTCGAGGCCGTCACGTCCGATGGACCCCATACCCGCCGGGATCTCCGCAACCGACTACGTCGCGGGGGGATCCCGACCGATGGTCAAGCCTTCGTCCATCTCTTGGCCAAGGCCAGCATCGGCGGGTTCATCGTGCGAGGTCCGGTCATCGATGGAGAACATGCATTCGTCTCGGTCCCGGACTGGTTGGGGACGCCGTCTCCGCCGCTCGAACGAGACGATGCCCTCGGCACGCTTGCTCGCAGGTACCTCGCCGGTCATGGGCCGGCCACGGCACGAGATCTGGCCAAGTGGGCCGGGATCACTCTCGGCGATGCGCGCCGGGGCCTGCACATGATCGCCGATGAGTTGGCCGACGTCGGCTACGGACTCGTTCTGGCCGGTCGCCGCGCCGGCGATGCGCACGTCCCGCCACCTCGATTGCTCGGAGCGTTCGATCCCTTGTTGCACGGATGGGAGTCCCGCGACCCATTCGTCGGAGGCCACGGGGGAGTGGTCACCACCAACGGCATCATTCGACCGGTGGTGCTGGCGGAGGGACGGGTCGTTGCGACATGGGGACTCCCGGGCGGAGCGGTCACGATCAACCCCCTGGAGCGCATCACTCCGGTGATCCTCGACGGGGTGGTCCACGATGCTGCCGACGTTCAGCGGTTCCTCGGGCTGGAGCAGCGACCGCTTGCCGTCGGGTGAGTTCCAGCCGAGGAGGAGCACTTGCTCCGCCCTTCCATCCCTCTGCACGAGTGCCGGCCTCCTACCTCCGGGCCACGACACCCCGCCCCCGGGTTCGCCGGCGGTGATCGGTGCGGGACCTCCCGGGCGATGCGGGGAGTGCAGCGTCTTCGACGAGATGGCCCGGGTTCTCCGAGAATGCCAGGTCAGACGAGGTATGGAGGCCGTGGGCTCCGATCTCGTCGGCGCCAGATCTCCGACGTCTCGGGGTCGCCGCCGAGGTCCATTCCCGTATCACGGATGGGACGGGAAAGTACACGTCTCGTTCCTCTTGTCGGGCGGACCGCAGGTCCGTGCCAGAGGAGCCTCGGCTCGGGTTGCCACAAGGCCTGGGGTCGGCGGTATCCGTCTGGTCGGAGTGAAAGCGTACTGAAGAGCAAGCCGTCTCGAGCGATTGACGACGGGGTCGGACAGCCGAACGTGCTGGCATCGCGGGTGGGAACTCAGCACCCCGGTGGCGGACCGGCGGCCTACACGGGAGTTTGCATGAAACGTATAGCAGCGGTGGTCTGTGCGGGCATCACGCTGATCGGCATGAGTGTGGCCATGGAGGTTGCGGCCTGGGGGGCATCGGGAAGCCCGACGTCGGCGGTCATCACCTTCGACGACGCGGCCCGGCAGGTGACGCTGACCATTCCGACACCCTCGTGTCCCGCCACGCAGCCGGACTGCCGGTGGAAGTTCTTCCTCAACGAGCCGAAGCTCCACGTCGACGTGGACATCCTCTACGGCACGACCGGAACGCTGACCATTCCCTACCCGCCGAATTTCTGCGGTGTGATCCAGGCCGATGCCTACATCGGCGGCCCGCCGTGGGTGCCCAAACGGGGTTGGCAACGCACGATCGAGGACTGCACGCCGTCCGAGCCGCCCGTCACGCCGGTGCCGCCGGCAACGCCGACAACGCCGACAATCGCGTCCACGCCGTCGACCGTGGCGTCAGCGATCGAGCCGCCGGTGAACAGCCCGGTCGACACCCTGCCGCCCACGACCACCACCGTGCCGGTGCACGGCGCCGTTGCGGCGGCCAGCGGGGGCCCTCAGGTCGGCTCGTCGTCGGGGGCACCGGCATCCACGCCGGCCGTGGCGTCGTCCCAACTGCCCTTCACGGGAGTCGACGTGAAACCGCTCTTCTTCACAGGCATGACGCTGGTGGGACTCGGAATGTGCCTGATGGTCAGGCTGCGCAAGGGAGCCCATTCCCGACGCTGACTGTGGGGACCTGATATCCGGTCGCCGGGCGTTGAACGCTCCGGTGACGCCTCAGGGGAGAACCGGTGTCCGGTCGCTCACCAGCCCATGCCGACGGTGCCCGGACGCCAGCCCTGGGTCGCCTGCAGGCTGCGCCACGTGTGGTCGGCGGAGCCGATCAGGTTCTGCAGGAACGCCAGTGCCTGCGCCTCGCACTGGTCGGACTCGACCTTGTAACCGGCGATCAGGGCAAGAACCGGGTGCAGTCCGTCCGGCGGCGGCAGCACCCGCCTGAACGACCAGCGAACGGCCTCTTTGGCATCCAACCCGGCCTCCCGCCTGAGCGCGTACTCGTAGACGAACAGGTTCATGTAGGGACTGAGCTGCTCGAGCGGGTCCTCTGCGGGTTCAGTCCGACGTTGGAGAGCCATACGTGGCGTATCGGCACGTGCGTCACCTCGACTTGAGCAGAGATGTTCTGTCATCGGATCCGGCGTTTCCGGACC
>JADGOG010000137.1 GCA_017883065.1 Acidimicrobiales bacterium
CCGAGCTTGATGACCGCGTTGTCCGGGCAGACGCCGAAGCAGTTGTCGCACTCGAAGCAGTTGCCGCACGAGAGGCAGCGACGGGCCTCGAAGAGCGCATTCTCCTCGGTCAGCCCCCCGATGACCTCGTCGAAGGTGCTCTGGCGCCGGGCCTGCTCGAGCTCGGGACGCCTGGTCCGTGGGGCGTCCGAGTAGTACCAGGTGTTCACGCGGTCGAACGTGGCGAGCTCGTGCCGACGGACATCGGCCGGTGCCCGGTCGGAGACGAATGCGTCGATGCCGCGCGCGGCGCGCTTCCCGTGGCCGATGGCCACCGTGGCCGTCCGCTCCGACGGCACCGCGTCGCCGCCGGCGAAGATGCCGCTCTCGCCCGTCATCATGGTCGGGAGCACCTCCACGACGCCGTCATCCACTGCCACGTCGGGTGCCTGGTCGAGGAGCGACAGATCGGTGTCCTGGCCGAGCGCGAGCACCAGGGAGTCGGCGTCGAGTTCTTCGAGCTCGCCGGTCGGCTCGGGATACCCCTCATCGTCGAGGCGCATCTTCTCCAGCACGAGCCGGTCGCCGTCGAAGCGGCTCACCGTGGAGAGCCAGCGCATCGTCACGCCCTCGACCAGCGCCTCTTCGAACTCGTCCTCATGGGCGGGCATGTGCTCGCGGTTGCGGCGGTAGACGACGACGGCGTCGGTGGCGCCGAGGCGGTGCGCCGTCCGGGCGGCGTCGAGGGCGGTGTCCCCGCCACCGTAGACGACGACCCGGCGACCGAGTCGAGGCGGATCGCCGGCAGCCACCTGGTGGAGGAGCGAGACCGCGTCGATGACGCGGGACGAATCACCGGCCGGGATCTCCACCCGGCGACCGAGCTGGGCGCCGACGGCGAGGAAGACGGCGTCGAAGCCGCCGTCGCGGCGTTCACCTTCGATGTCCTGGACGGCATGGCCGAGCTCGACGTCGACCCCGAGGGCGACGATGCGTGCGATCTCGGCATCCAGGACGGCACGAGGGAGCCGGTAGGCGGGGATGCCGTAGCGCATCATGCCGCCGAGCATGGGCGCCGAGTCGACCAGGCGGACGTGATGACCGAGACGGCGCAGGTGGTAGGTGGCGCTCAGTCCGGCGGGGCCGGCCCCGATGACGAGGACCCGCTTCCCGCTGTCGATCCCCGCCGACGGCAGCAACCACCCGCGCTCGATGGCCAGGTCGCCGAGGAACCGCTCGACGGCGTTGATCCCGACCGCCTCGTCGAGCTGGGCGCGGTTGCACGCCGTCTCGCACGGGTGGAAGCAGATGCGCCCCATCACCGCCGGGAACGGGTTGTCCTCGACGAGTTGGCGCCATGCCTTCTCGTAGTCCCCAGGCTCGGCCTGGTAGAGCCACTCCTGGATGTTCTCGCCTGCCGGGCAGGCATCGTTGCACGGCGGGAGCCGGTCGACGTAGATCGGCCGCTCGACACGCCACGAACCGGTCCGGTTGGCGTGGCTCGAGCCGACATCCAGCGTGATGGCGAACGGGCGCTCCATCACGCCGTCACCCCCTCCGGATCCTTCGGATCGTGGTTGTCGGATTCGTCGTCGACGAGCAGGCCGTAGGTGGCGATGTTCCGGTCGGCGATGGCCTGGATGCGGGCCACGATATCGGGACGGGGGTTCTCGCCGAAGAGGTGGGCGTAGCGGCGCTGGATCGACAGGTACGCCTCGACGGGGGTCCGGTGGCGGATGGGCGACACGGTGGTGACGGTGCCGTTCTCGGCTTCGAAGACCGGGAAGAGCCCGGTCTCCTTGGCCAGACGTGCCACCTTGATGGTGTCGCCGGGGGCCGAGCCCCAGCCCAGGGGGCACGGCACCAGGATGTGGAGGTAGCGGGCGCCCCGCTGCCCCATGGCCCGTTCCACCTTCGCCTCCAGGTCGCGTAGATCGGCGACCGTGGCGGTGGCGACGTAGGGGATGTCATGGGCCATGGCCAGGCGGGGGAGGTCCTTCCCCTGGCCGAAGGCGTTGCCCGGCTCCGGGCCGACCGCCTCGGTCGTCGCCGTACGGGCCGCCGGTGGGGTGGCGCCGGAGCGCTGGACGCCCGTGTTCATGTACGCCTCGTTGTCGTAGCAGATGAAGAGCACGTCGTCGTTCCGTTCGAACATTCCCGACAGGCACCCGAAGCCGATGTCGACCGTCCCGCCGTCCCCGGCCTGGCCGATCACCCGCACGTCGCTCCTTCCCTTCACCTTCATGGCCGCGGCGACCCCGGTGGCCACGGCGGGAGCGTTCCCGAACACGGAGTGGAGCCAGGGGATACGCCATGAGGTCTCCGGGTAGGGGGTGGAGAACACCTCGAGGCACCCCGTGGCGTTGACCGCCACGAGCTGACCCTGGCTCGCCCGCATTGCCGCGTCGATGGCGTAGCGGGCACCCAGGGCCTCGCCGCATCCCTGGCAGGCACGGTGCCCCGAGTCGAGGGAGTTGGATCGCGTCGGGTCGGACTGGACGGTCCGATCGTCGTCAGGGAGGAGACGGTTCCCGACGGCGAAGCTGCCTACTTGGTAGAAGCGGACGGGCTGCGCGGTCACGGTTCCTCCTCAGCCGATCCGGGACGCCACGGTCCCGAGGTCGCGAAGGATGTTCTCCGCCGAAGGGCCGGACCGTCTCGTGGCGGTCATGCGGGCCCGCTCGCGCTCGATGATCCCGTGGTCCAGATCGAGGAAGGTGAGCGTGTCGAGCTCGTCCCGGGAGGCGGCGGCGAGCAACTCCTCGAGCGAGCGCCGGGTGATGGCACGACCGCCGAGGCCGGCCACCACCGTACGCAGCGAGCAGTCCGCGTCGTGGGTCGCCATGGCCACATCGGTGGAGAGCACGCCGCCGAAGCCGATGCTGAAGGCCTTCTCCACGACGACGATCCGGCGGGCACCGGAGAGTGCCTCGCGCACCGCGTCACGGGGAAACGGACGGAACGAGGTGATCCCGACAACGCCCACCCGGTCACCGGCATCTCTGCGTACATCGACCGCATCCTTGATGGTCCCCAGCACCGATCCGAGTGCGACGACGATGGTCTCCGCGTCCTCGGTCCGGTAGGGGCTGACCAATCCGCCGCTCTGGCGCCCGAACGCCTCGGAGAACTCAGCGGCGAGGGTCGGGATCCGCGCCAGCGCGTCGAGCTGGCGGAGGTGGGCCAGATAGCGGACCTCCTCGAACGCCTCGGGGCCGACCATGGCGCCGATCGAGACCGGATCGTCGGGATCGAGCACCTGACGGGGCTCGTAGGGAGGGAGGAAGGCGTCGACGTCGGACTGTTCCGGCACGTCGAGGCCTTCGAACGCATGGGTGAGGATGAAGCCGTCCATGCACACCATGACCGGGACCGACAACTCCTCGGCCAGGCGGAAGGCCTGGACGTGGAGGTCGGCGGCCTCCTGGTTGGTCTCGGCGAAGAGCTGGACCCACCCCGAGTCCCGGACGGCCATGGCGTCACTGTGGTCGTTCCAGATGTTGATCGGAGCCCCGATCGCCCGGTTCGCCAGCGTCATGACGATGGGAAGGCCGAGTCCCGCCGCGTTGTAGACCGCCTCGATCATGAAGAGCAGCCCTTGGCTGGAGGTGGCGGTATAGGAGCGTGCACCTGCCGCCGAAGCGCCGATGGCGACGGACATCGCCGCGAACTCGGACTCGACGTTGACGAACTCACACGGCGAGAGCGTGCCGGCCTTCACCATCGCCCCGACCGCCTCGATGATGTGGGTCTGGGGTGAGATGGGATACGCGCAGACGACCTCGGGCCGGCAGTGGGCGACCGTCTCGGCGACGGCACGGGAGCCTTCAATCTGTCGCAGCACGAACCTGCTCCTCTGCAAGCGTGACGAACCGGTACGCGGCGGTGGCGGCGGCGACGTTTCGCTCACCGAGTGCGCCCGCGAACCGATCGCGGACCGCCGTGTCGATGGCGTCGAGGGTGATCTCGCGGGTCAGGGCCGCGAAGGCACCGAGCAGTGCGGCGTTCGGCAGGGGACGACCGAGCTGCTCGAGGGCGAGCTCGGACGCCGGGCACGTGACCAGGTGATCACGGTGGAATTGACCGAAGAGATCGCCGAGCCCGAGCTCGTCGAAGCTTCGGGAAGTGTTGACCAGGACATAGCCCTCCGGCAAGAGCCCGGCGAAGAGATCGACCTGGTGGATGAGCGTGACGTCCTGGACGATGATGGCGTCGGCCTCCATCACCGGCTCTCGCGTCCGGATCGGGCGATCGTCCATCCGGCAGAAGGACACCACCGGGGCACCCATGCGCTCCGATCCGAAGCTCGGGAATGCCTGCGCGTGGCGCCCCTCGGAGAACGCGGCCACGGACAGGATCTCCGCGGCGGTCACCACACCCTGCCCGCCGCGCCCATGGATGCGAACCTGAAACATGATCGCACCCGTCCCCGTCAGCCGCCGGGAGCGGCGCCGACGATGGCGGCGAGGTCGGCGAGCCGGGCCGCGTAGCCCGACTCGTTGTCGTACCAGCCGAGCACCTTCACGAGGTGCCCGTGGGCCATGGTGAGCTCCGAGTCGAAGATGCACGAGGCCGCCGAACCGATGATGTCGGAGGAGACCAGTGGCTCCTCCGAATACTCGATGAATCCGGCGAGGCGTCCCGAACCGGCGGCGGCACGGTAGGCGTCCTTGATCTCGGCGGTGCTGGGTGTGGCACGCACGTTGGCCACGAGGTCGGTGATCGACGCGTCGGGCACCGGCACCCGGAGCGCAAGTCCGTCGAGACTCCCCGCCACACTCGGAAGCACGACACCGGTGGCCCGGGCTGCACCGGTCGTGGTCGGCACGATGTTGATCCCGGCGGCCCGCGACCGCCGGGCATCCTTGTGGAGCGTATCCACGAGCCGCTGGTCGCCCGTGTACGCGTGCACGGTGGTCATGAACCCCTCTTCGATGCCGAAGGCGTCGTCGAGCACCTTGGCCAGGACGGCGAGGCAGTTGGTGGTGCAGGAGGCGTTCGAGATGACGAAGTCGGTGGCCGGGTCGAACTGGTCCTCGTTCACGCCGAGGACGAGTGTGGCGTCGGGGTCCTTGGCGGGTGCGGAGATCACCACGCGCGTGGCTCCCGCCTCGAGATGGGCGGCTGCCTTCTGGCGGCTGGTGTTCCTCCCGGTCGACTCGATCACGACGTCCACGCCGAGGTCGCCCCACGGCAGCAAGCTCGCCTGGGGTTCGGCGAGCATCGAGATGCGACGCTCACCGACCACCATGGTGTCGCCTTCCACGTGTACCGGCTCAGGGAAGCGCCCGTGCACGGAGTCCCGAGCCAGCAGATGGGCGAGCGCCTCTGGGGTGCCGAGGTCGTTGATCGCCACGATCTCGAACTGGTGAGAGGACGCGGTCGCCGCACGTAGGAAGGAGCGGCCCGTTCGTCCGAATCCGTTGATCGCTACTCGAACTGTCATCCCGGGCTTCTCCATTGGTCGCAGGGATCGACCGATCCCGCCTCCCTGCCATCCTGTCGCCGTCGTCGTGGGGAAGGTAGGGCCGAACGTCCCAGGGGGACGGTAAACCCGCTCCGGGGGGGCCTCCAGTCATTGCCGGCCTCGGACAGTGGGATCTCTGGGGCCGGGCCCAGAGATCCAGCAACCGGCCACGGCGAGGGTCCTCGGGCGCCCGTACGAGGCATGGGTCATCTGAATGATGGGGAACATCCGGATCGAGGGGATGGCGGTGGAGGATGGCCAACGCCTCAGTGGCTCTTGCGTATCGCTCGAACCAACGCACGATCCCCCTCGGCACCGGAGCTCGCCAAAGCTCCATGCGCCCGTGTAAGAACACGTCAGGTCCATCCCCGAACTCCACCGCATTGCCGTGGCGCCGCAGGGAAGCGTGACGCAGGAAGACACGATGGGGGTCACCGTGTAGTCGGAGAAGATCACCTCCGATGTGGTGGTTGATGAACACCTGGCCCGAGATGACGTTGCCCTTGTTGGTACAGGCCGCCCCCCGATGTTGACCGCCTCGGTCATTCCGAACTTCCCACAGTACGATCGCAGCATGACCGACGCCCAGCGCCTGCTCGCCGATCGGATCGCGATCGACGACCTCCTGACCCACTATGCGACGCTGATCGACAGTCGCCGGTTCGAGGAACTCGATCAGGTATTCACCCTCCACGCCGTGCTCGACTACCGCTCGGCCGGCGGCATCCGCGGCTTCTTCCCCGAGGTCCGCGACTGGCTCGCCAGCGTCCTCCCCGCGTTCACATGGACTCAGCACCTCGTGGTCAATCGCGCTGTTGGACTGGCCCCCGGTGCCGACGAAGCCACGTGCCGGTCACTGTTTCACAACCCCAACAGCATGGAGATCGAGGGCCGGCCCTGGCTCTTCGTGGTCAGTGGCGCTTACCACGACCGACTGGTGCGGACGGACTCGGGCTGGAGAATCCGCCACCGGGTTGAGGAGACCATCTGGTGGGACAACCCCCTGCCCGGGCTCGACGCCGTCCCGCCTCCGCTCCCCGCCGACTGCTTCGACTGAGCGCTGATCGGCCTGCGGATGCCCACCGCACCCTGCCCCGGATCAGCGGGACGGCGATACTGGATCGGTGCTTCTCATCGATGCGGCGAACGTGATCGGTTCTCGACCGACCGGCTGGTGGCGGGATCGACCAGGAGCAGCCCGTGCGTTCGTCGAACGAGTTCGAGCTGCGGTGGACGCGGGTCGGCTTGCCGAACCCGTTGTCGTGGTCCTCGAAGGGGCTGCTCGTAGCGGCGCCGAGGCAGGTGCGGCAAAAGGCGTCACCGTCGTTCATGCGTCCAGGAGCGGTGACGACACCCTCCTTGAGGTCGCCGCCGATGCTGCGAGTCAAGTGACACTCGTGTCAGCAGATCGTGCGTTGTGCCAGCAAGCCGAGGCCCTGGGAGCAGATGTGGAACGCCCTGGATGGCTAATTCGTCTACTCGACCAGTGAAGCCACCTGATCAGGGCAATGCATGCCCCGCCCACGCCCTGCCCTCGATCGTCGGCTACGGGAGCGCAATCGGCTGCCGGGTGCTTGGCACTCGCTAACTGCCACCGACAGGCATGAGTCGGGCACCTCTTGGCCCGCGAACGAGCGTGCGTTGTGGGATACCCATCGAAATGCAGACCGCCGAGTACGCGCTCCCGGGCACCGTCGAGGGGCAGCTCCGGCCGGTGGCGCTATGCGGCTGCGGCGGGTTCCGAGCGATGGCGGCCGAGCTCCACCAAGTCGAGTGTCCGCAACCTCGCTCGTGGCCGCCCCCTTGACACACGCCCGGTCGGGGTTTAGTCTACAAGTATACGCTTGTACAAGCGAAACATTGAGAAAGGAACAGCGATGACCACCACTCCCACGATCACCACCGACGACTTCC
>JADGOG010000230.1 GCA_017883065.1 Acidimicrobiales bacterium
GGCATGGTCTGGGCAGGCATGGTCTGGGCAGGCATGGTCTGGGGGGGCACGGACAGCACCGGCCGGATCGGCGCGCGGCGTGGGCGGGTGTGGGTCGATCCTTCGGCCGGCGAAGGCCTCATACCGGCTCGACCACGGCGCCCGACCCGTTGCCGGCATGGACGGTCGGCTCGGCCTCTGGTCGGAGCCCCGACGTCGCCCCAGGGTCGGTACCCGGCGAACCGGCGTCTTCCGGTTCGGCCCGGTGGTCGGACAGCCCGTGGTGGAACCAGAGGGCGGTGGCCCACACGGTGGACGCCCCGAGCACGTGGATCCCCACCAGAACGGCCGGCAGGTGGGTGAAGAACTGGGTGTACCCGATGATGCCCTGGACGACCATCACGGCGAGGAGGATCCGGCCGGCATCCTGGTTGTGGGCGGGAGCGTTCGACTTCCACAGCACCCAGAGGAGGACCACCAGGAGCACTCCGGCGGCCAGGACGATCTCGGCGTGGATGCGGCTCATGTCCTCGAGGCCGATGGGTACCCGCTTGGCCCCCTTCCCGCCGGCGTGGGGCCCGGCCCCGGTGGTGGCGGTGCCGGCGGCCATGACCGCCACGATGAGGGCGAGCAGCGCCCGGGTGAGCCAGAGGGAGGCCCGGTCGACCGCCAGGGTCCCCCGGCCGGCGGCGTGGCCGGCCCGCAGGGTCAAGACGACCGAGACGGCCAGCAGGCCCATCCCCACCATGAAGTGGACCATGACCACATAGGCGTTGAGCTTGCTGTAGACGACGAAGGCGCCCAGCACGGCCTCGCCCAGCACCCCGAGGATCAGGCCGCCCGAGAGCCACCGCAGATCGCGCCGGACCGGGCGTCGCAAGAAGGCGGCCACCATGGTCGCGGCACAGGCCACCACCAGCACGAACACCACCACCCGGTTCCCGAATTCGACCACCGGGTGGAGACTCAGAGGCGGAGTCAGGCGGCGCTGGGAGCAGGTGGGCCAGTCGGGGCAGCCGAGGCCCGAATCGGACAGTCGGACGGCGGCGCCGGTGGCCACATTGAGGATCACCGTGGCCAGCGTGAACCGGCAGAGGAGGAGGAACGGGCGAGGGCCGATACGCAGGGAGGACACCGTTTCCGTATGGTACCGGCCCTGCGGCGACCGATGCTCAGCCCCCCGGGACCTCCATCGTGACCCCGGTCGGGGTTCGCACTATTGTCTCACCCAATGGCGATCTCAACCGTGGCCCTTCCCGGCCGAATCTCGACCGGAGCGCGGGTCGGAGCCTATGTGGCCCTGACCAAGCCGCGCATCATCGAACTCCTGTTGATCACCACCCTGCCCACCATGATCGTGGCTCAGCGGGGTCTGCCTCCGGTGTGGCTCATGGCCGCGACCCTGCTCGGGGGAGCGCTCGCCGCCGGGGGCGCCAACGCCATCAACATGTTCGTCGACCGGGACATCGACAAGCTCATGCACCGGACCTCCAAGCGTCCGCTGGTCACCGGAGCGGTCACCCCCCGCAACGCCCTCGTCTTCGCCATCACCCTCGAGATCGCCGCCTTCGTGGAACTGTGGGCATGGGTCAACCTGCTCTCCGCCGCCCTGGCCATCTCGGCCACCTTGTTCTACGTCTTCGTCTACACGCTGTGGCTCAAGCGGACCAGCAGCCAGAACATCGTCATCGGCGGCGCCGCCGGCGCCGTGCCGGTCCTGGTCGGGTGGGCCGCCGTCACCGACAGCCTCTCGTGGACACCGGTGGTCATGTTCGCCATCATCTTCGTGTGGACGCCGCCTCACTTCTGGGCCCTGGCCGTCAAGTACAAGGACGACTACCAGGCAGCCAGCGTCCCCATGCTCCCCGCGGTGGCCACCTTCAAGCGGACGGCGCGGGAGATCCTGCTCTATAGCATCGCGCTGGTGGGGGTCTCACTCCTCTTGGCCGTGGTGGCCACCCTCGGCGTGATCTACGTGGCGGCCGCCGTCGTGCTGGGCGTGGTGTTCGTGGCCCTGGCCGTGCGCTTGATGCGCCAGCAGACACCCAAGGCGGCCATGCAGCTGTTCAGCTACTCGATCACCTATCTGACACTGCTCTTCGTGTTCATGGCGATCGACATCTTCACCAAGCATTGATCGAGGCCACCCGACCGGCTGGTCTGTCCGACACGGACAGTGACGCGGAGGTGCCGCCCACAACGACGCCGACCACCGCGGCCCCGGAGGCCGGCGCTGACGGCAGTCCCGGATCGCCGGACGGTTCTGTCGGTTCAGACGGATCTGTCGGCTCTGTCGGTTCAGACGGTTCGGGGAGCTCCGGCGGAGATGCCCCGCCCCCGGGCGCCCAGACCCCGCCGGCACCCGTTCCCCCGCGCAAGCCCCGTGTGGCCCGCTCGCTGGTCATCGGCTCGATCATCGCCGTCGGCCTGGGCGTCTTCCTCTTCCTGGTCCTCCCCTCCAGATCGGGAACGGGTACGTCCGGTCCCCTGGTGGGGATCGGTACCCCGGCGCCCAGCTTCACGCTCCCGTCGCTGGCCGGGGGTGTACCGGTCGACCTCGACGCCGTGGGCAAGGACGCGCACCACCCGGTGATCCTCAACTTCTTCGCCTCGTGGTGCATCCCCTGCCAGAAGGAGACGCCTCTGCTGGCCCGGACGGCGGCGGCCGAGCAGGC
>JADGOG010000047.1 GCA_017883065.1 Acidimicrobiales bacterium
TGACACGCACTCACCACCCATGAAAGACCACCGAACGTGTACCCGGAGGGCACCGGGACCACGCCTGGACGGAGCATCCCGAAGAAATCCAAGATTTCTCCTCAAGTTCCGAGCGGAACGTGCCGATAAGGCGGTCGACGGCAAGCCAGGCCCCGGTCAGGTCGGCCCTGCCCGCCCAACCACCCACCCACCTAAGTCAGGACGGTGAGGCGTCGGCCGTCAGCTGGGGGGGCGTACGGGGATCCCGGTAGCGGTGCTTGAAGGCGGCGTAGGCGAACGGCCCCGACATCAGCGGGAGCCAGTACGAGGCCAGCCGGTAGGCCAGGGTGGCCAGCACCGCCTGGGTCACGTCGAGCCCGGCCAGTACGAGGAGACCGCTGAGGCTGGCCTCGACGATCCCCAGACCACCGGGTGTGATGGGAACGAGCCCGATGATCCCGGCCACCGCGTAGGCCAGGAGGATCAGGGACGGCCGGGGGTGCGCTCCCACCGCCCTGACCGAAAAGAGCAGGCACAGGTAGTCGAACCCCAGGCGGCCGGCGGAGAGCAGGGTGGCCTGCCACCACTGTTCGCCGAGCACGGTACGGATCAGGTTCCGCTGCTCCATCAGCCGATCGGGCAGACCGGTCAGAGGATCCCGCTTGCGGAAGAGCCGGTTCCGAGCCGCCTGGACCACCCGACCGACCCAGCGAAGCGGGACCTCCAGGGCGAGGAACAGGGCACCCAGCCCGCAGAAGAGGAAGAAGCCGATGGCCCCGATGACGGAGGCCTCGACCAGGCCCGGGCTGACCGGGGAGCCGAGGAGCACCACCGGGAGAACAAAGACCGGCAGCGCGAGGAGCCCGGCGATGCCCAGGAACGAGAAGGCGGTGAGGCCGCCCACCGCATCGGCGGCATCCATACCGCTCACGGCCAGCATGCGGAACTGCACCGCCGCACCGGCAGCGGCGCCGCCGGGCACGATCAGCGAGATCGAGTTGCCGGCGAGCTGCGCGGTGATCACCGAGAACCACGCCTTGGTCCGCAGTGCGATCCGCTGCAGGGAGAAGGTGCAGGCGAAGTGGGCAACTTCGGCCAGGAGCGCCGGGATGAACCACAGCAGGTTGAGGTTGGCCAGCTTGGGCCACGAGTGGAGCACGGCGATGAGTTCGGGCAGCACCAGGTAGAGGGCGATCCCGGCGACGAACACCACGACCATCCGCTTGACCAGCGCCTTCCAGGGGAAGGCCTGGGCCTGCTGCTCTTCGAACTCTGTTTCGAACGAATGGGATCGGGGATCCCCGTCGGAGCGGGTCGGCTCGGTCACCCGTGCGGCCTCCAGGCGTGCGGCATCCAGCGGTGGAGCCTCCAGCGGTGGGGGTCGGGCTCGACCATGGATCAGCCGGTCAGCCTTCCACCAGGGCGGTCACCGCGGCCAGCACCAGGTTGGCCCCACGCAGGTCACCCTGGAGCCCACCCTCCATGCGGTTCATCACGTAGCAGATGGTCAGCTGGGTCTCCTGGTCCATCAGGATCAGGGAGCCGCCGTACCCACCCCAGTAGCAGGACCGGGGGCCGATGGGCATCATCTCGGTGCTCAGTCCGTACCCCATCCCGAACCGGTTGGGCATCCCGAGCACCAGGTCCCTGCCGTTGGACTGCTCGTCGAAGATGGCCGAGCATCCCTTCTCGGAGAGGAGCCGGATGCCCCTGGCCTCGCCCTGGCCGGCGACGATCGACTGGATGGTGGCCACCGAACGGGCGTTGCCGTGGCCGTTGGCGGCGGGGATCTCGGCCCGTCGCCACCACTCGTGTCGGGGATAGGTGGCGTCAAGCGGGGGGTTCGACAACGCCCGCAGGGCGATCTCCGACGGCTTGAGCTCCTCGAGGTCCACCGGCGGCGGAGGGATCACCATCGAGATGCGCGGATCCTCGGACTCGGGCGTGCCGATGAAGAAGTCGGCGCCCAGCGGTCCGGACACCTCACTGGCGAACCAGGTCCCGATGGAGACCCCGGTGATCCGACGGACCACTTCCCCGATCAGGTAGCCCTGGGTGACCGCGTGGTAGCCCGACGCGGTACCCGGCTCCCACCACGGTTCCTGGGCGGCCAGCAACGACGTGCAGCGCTCCCAGTCGGCCAGGCCCTCGGGCTCGAGCGGCTCGGTCCAGCCGGCCAGGCCGGCGGTATGGCTCATCAGGTGACGGACCTGGACCCGCTCCTTGCCGCCGGCGGCGAACTCGGGCCAGTAGGTAGCCACCGGGGCGTAGAAGTCGAGCTCACCTCGGTCGGCGAGCATCAGGGCACACAGGAAGGTCATCGTCTTGGTGGTCGACCAGACGTTGGTGATGGTGTCCTCGACCCAGGGGGCGGAGTGGGCCTCGTCGATGAACCCACCCCAGATGTCGACCACGGGCTCCCCTTCGAGGAACACCGCCACCGACGCCCCCACATCGGTGCCGGCCTCGAGGCTGGCGGCCAGCGTGGACGCCACCCCGTCGAATCGCACATCCCAGGTTCCCTCGATGTCGGCCATTGCCCCACCTCTCCTTGGTACTGAGGTACTGATTGGTACTGAGGTACTGATGGACCTCGATCATTCCATGGGCGCGCTCAAGAGGGCACGTTCTTGCTTCATGAGGACGCGGTCACATCTCGACCGGCATACCCAGAACCCCGTCGACCGAGCGTGTGCTCCGTCGGGACGGATCGGCTCAGCTGGCGGTACGTCCTCGCCTGGCCAGGGCATCGATGGTGACCGCGGCGAGCAAGACCAGGGCGGTGACCATGTACTGGTAGGAGGCGGCGAGTCCGAGAAGGCCCATGCCGTTGTAGATGGTGGCGATGACGAGGCCACCCAGCAGCGCGTGGATCATCTTCCCCCGACCACCGAAGAGGCTGGCGCCGCCGATCACCGCGGCGGCCACCGCGTAGAGCACGAGCTGACCGCCGTCGATGTTGTTGGAGATGGATCCGAGGCGGGACGCATAGATGATGCCGGCCGCACCTGCCGTGAAGCCGGTGAGGACAAAGGCCCACAAGCGGTTCCAGCCCAGACTCACGCCCCCGCGTCGGGCGGCCTCGGCGTTCCCACCGATGGCGTAGAGGTAACGACCGAAACGGGTCCGACCGAGGATGAACGTGAAGCTGACCAGGAAGCCGACGATGACCGGCACGACAAAGGGCACACCCCGGAGCGGGACCAGGATCCCTCGATTGGTGTTGCAGATCAGGACGAGCACCACGACCGCCACCGCCACCGCCCCGACCTTCAGCAACGTGATGGCCATCGGTGGCGCCACCAGCCCGCTCCGGCGGCGGCGCGTGTCCCGCAGGATGGTGGCGGCAGAGAACAGAGCGACCGACCCGATGGCCACCACCCATCCGGCGACGGGGCTCAGATTCCCGTTGGTGAGGTCGTTCAGGACGTTGTTGGTGATGCGGATGGTGCCCCCGGTTCCGTAGGCGTTGACCAGGTAGAGGAGCAGGCCCTGCAGGCCGAGCAAGCCGGCCAGCGTCACCACGAAGGATGGAAGGCGGAGGCGGATGACCAGGACGCCCCACAGTGCGCCGATGGCGGCTGTGGCCAGCATGCCGCCGGCGATGGCCAACCACCAGGGGAAGTTGTGGTGGGAGCCGGCCAGGATGGCGGTGATCACCGCACCGATCCCGGCGTTGAAGCCGACGGAGAGGTCGATCTCACCGAGGATGAGGACCCACACCTCGGCCATGCCCAACAGCACGAAGACCGATCCTTGGACGAGCAGATTGGTCAGGTTGCCGGCCGACAGGAATACCGAGTCCTGGACCTGGAAGATGATGACCAGCAGGATCAGGCCCCCCACGACGGGGAGGACGCCGCTCTCGCCGTAGCGGATGCGCTTGGCCCATCCGGTCAGGTACTGGCCGAATGTCGAGTTGGGCGCGCGCTCCGGCATGGGAATGCCCCCGAGTCGCCCGGGTTCGGGGTGGGGAGGGATGCCGGGTGTTGGCCCGCGGTCCGGCGTCGTGCTGCTCGGCGGGGTCTGTGGCGAGGACACCGGCATCAGCCTTCTGGGTCGATGTCGGTCGAGAGGGCCGGACTGGCCGCATCCGCATGTTGTGAACGATCACCTGTGGTAATCAGCTCGACCGCGCTCTGGGCGTCGTACTCGGTCGCCGCGCCACTGCTCACCAGGGTGCCCAGGTAGAGCACGGCCAGCCGATCGGCCACAGAGAACACATCGGAAAGGTTGTGGGAGATCACCAGAACGGCGATGCCCCGGTCCCCGAGCCGTCGGATCAGGTCCAGCACCTGGGCGGTCTGGGACACGCCGAGCGCAGCCGTGGGCTCGTCCATGATCACCAACTTGGCGTCCCTCATCACCGCCCGGGCCACGGCCACCGACTGACGCTGACCGCCGGAGAGTGAGCCGACCAGCTGCCGCACCGACGACACCGAGGTGACCGACAGGTCGGCCAGTGTCTGCCTGGCGGCCTTCTCCATCTCGGTCTCGTCGAGTAGCCGGTGGGTAAGCAGCTCGTGGCCGAGGAACATGTTCTGCACGATGTCGAGGTTGTCGCACAGGGCGAGGTCCTGGTACACGGTGGCGATGCCGAGGGCATCGGCGTCGCGTGGCGTTCGGGCGGTCACCGGCTCGCCGTCCCAGTACATCTCGCCTGACGTCGGTCCCCATATTCCGGAGATCGTCTTGATCATGGTCGACTTGCCGGCGCCGTTGTCGCCGACCAGCGCGGTGATCTTCCCCGGCATGATGTCGAGATCGACACCGCGGAGAGCCTCCACCGCGCCGAAGCTCTTGGTGATGCCTCGCAGGCTCAGTAGCGGCCGACCGGCTGCCCCCGGAGGTCCGGACTCATCGCGTTCCGCGACGGTGGTCACGGAGCCGGGAGGCCAACCTGGTCGAGTCGGATCACGGGATCAGCCGATCCCGTACTTCGTGCAGTCGGCGGCGTAGGCGCCGGTGCAGATCTGAGAGGCGGGGACGAATGCGTCCTTCACCACGGTGGACTGGACGTTGGTCGGCGTGACCCACTCCGGGCCGAGCAGCACCGCCTTGACCACCACGTTGGCCGTGGTGTCCTTGGCGCTCCCGTTGACCAGGGCCGCAGGAGCCGGCTTGCCGGCCCGCACGTACAGGGCCAGGGCGGCGGCGGCCTGGGCCTCGAGGTAGATCGGCTTGTACACCGAACCGCACTGGTAGCCGGAGATGACGTTCTGGATGCCGATCAACGTCGCGTCCTGGCCGGTGACCGGGAACTTGTTCGCCGGGGTGCCCAGGGTCTTCAGGTAGGTGATGATCGGGGCGGCGTTGTCGTCATTGGGGACGACTACGCCGTTGATCCCCGGATGGGCGGTGAGGGCCTGCTGGAACTCGGTCACCGCGGTGGGCGGATCCCAGGTTCCGGCCGGCGACACCGCCTTGACGTAGGCACCGGATGCGAACTTCGGAGCGAGGACGGCGTTGTAGCCCTGGGAGAACAGCGTGGCGTTGTTGTCCGTGGGTGAGCCCGCCATCACCGCGAGCTGCGGCTTGGCCACCTTCCATGCGGCAATGCAGGAAACCATGCCGTTCCCGATGAGCGTGCCCACCTTCACATTGTCGAAGCTCACGTAGTACTGCCGGCTTCCGCCGAGTGTCAGCCGGTCGTAGTCGATGACCGCCGCCCCGTGCGACTTGGCGTAGGACTCGATCGACGTGCCCACGCCGGAGTCGAGCGGATCGACCACCAGCACGCTGGCGCCTCCGGCGATGGCGGACTGGGCGTCGGTGAGCTGGGTGGCATCACTGCCCTGGGCGTTCTGGATGCTGAACTGCGACGAGCTCAGGCCCGCCGTGGTGAACGCCTTGGTCAGATAGGGCGCGTCGAATTCGGTGTACCTCGCCGATGAGACGGTGTCGGGGAGAATGACCGCGATCTTCCCTTTGCCCGAGGCGGCCAGGCTCTTCAAGCCCGCCATGGTCGTAAAGCTGTTGTTGAACGACGTCGCGGACACCGTGGCTGAGCCAGAGCCAGAGCCAGAGCCAGAGCCGGAGCCGGAGCCGGACGCCGTCGTGGATGTGGATGACGAGCTGCTGCTCCCACACGCCGCCACCAGCAGACCGCTGGCGACGATCACCGACGCCACGGCACGCTTCCGTGTAAGTCCCATATCGATTCCCCCGGGTGCACTGCACTGCGGCTAGTGCGCAGTCGGATCAGAAAACCCCTGATCTGCGTTCGACGTTACAGCAGAATGAACATTGGATGAACGATCTATTTTTCCGGTGACGCGGATGGCCCGCGCCGCCACCGCGGTGGGAGACCTACCCGCCCAAGGGGCCGGTCAGGACAGCCTCCATGGTCTCCATGACAGATACGCTTTCGGCCAGTGGCATGACCGGACTCTCGAGGATGCCGGCTCTGAGGCACCGAGCCACTTCGTCCGCCTCGTAGTGGAGCCCACGGCCACGGCCGGAACGCTCGAACCGGGTGGGTGCGCCGCTCCGGGGCACCACGGTGAAGCCCGACCGGGCGTGGAAGCCCGGGTCGATGTCGATCCGGGCTTCGGTCCCGATGATCGAGGCACGGCTGGAACTCGTTGCACTCGACGTGCAGTTGAGGAGGGCGTGGGCACCCCCGTCGAAGCCCAGGAGTATGGACGCCTGACCGTCCACGCCTGTGAACGCCGGCTCCACCATGGCGAGGATCCGGTCAGGCGGTCCCAGGACCATGGACGCAAACGAGACGGGATAGACGCCGAGGTCGAGCAGGGCACCTCCTCCCAGCTCGGGGGCGAACAGCCGGGAGTCGGGGTCGGGAGGGAACCACCGGCCGAAGTCGGCGGTGACGGTGACGATCTCACCCAGGAGTCCCGTCGAGAGCAGGCGACGGATCTCGACCATGTGTGGCAGGAAGCGTGTCCACATCGCCTCCATCAGGAAGAGGCTCCGGTCCCGTGCCGTCGCCACCAGGTGGCGGGCTTCCTGCGCATTCATGGTGAAGGCCTTCTCGACCAGCACCGGCTTGCCGTGCTCCAGCGCCAACGAGGCATGATCGAGGTGCATCGGATGGGGAGTGGCCACGTAGACGGCATCCACGTCCGCATCCTCGACCAGGGCCAGATAGGACCCGTGCCGGCGTGGGATGCCGAACCGGTCACCGAACCGTTCGGCGGTCTCCTGGCGCCGCGAGCCGACCGCCGTGATGCGGCCGGTGTCCGTCAGGTCCAGATCTGCGGCGAAGGCCGTCGCGATGGAACCCGAGCCGATGATGCCCCACCGAAGAACTCCGTCCACGCGTCCGCTCTCCTCCGCTGACCCGATCGATGCTGCGGCGGGCACGGGACTCGGCCGGAACGCGTCGGGATGGGCTCAGGCTAGGACCGGCGGGTGGGGGTGCGGCGTCGGCCGGCGGGGAGGCCTCCGCACGATCCCGGGCGACGAGGTCCGGCTTAGGCTCGGGACCATGGCATGCGTGGACGGTCCCCCTGCGGCCACACCGGAGGTCCGGCATCACCGGGTGGTGATCGTCGGTGCCGGCGTCGGCGGCATGGCGCTGGCCATCCGGCTCCAACAGGAGGGAGTCGAGGACGTGGTCATCCTCGAGAAGGAGGACGACCTCGGGGGGACCTGGTACGTCAACACGTACCCCGGTTGCCAGTGCGACGTGCCTTCGCTGCTCTACTCCCTGTCGAGTGATCCGAACGCCGAGTGGACGCGTACCTTCGCCCCCCAGCCGGAGATCGAGGAGTACCTCCGGTCCGTCGCCGACCGGCACGACCTGAAGCGCCTGATCCGGTTCTCCACCGCCATGACCGGGGCCCGGTGGGACGACGACCAGAAGCGGTGGTCCGTCACCACCGCGACTGCCACCGCCGAAGCCGGTCGGCTGACCGCCGACGTGCTGATCCTGGCCACCGGGCCACTGAGCGAGCCGTCGCTGCCGGCCATCGAGGGCCTCGACACCTTCGAGGGGACCGTCTTCCACTCTGCCCGCTGGAAGCACGACCACGATCTGACGGATGAGCGGGTGGCGGTCATCGGGACCGGAGCGTCGGCCGTCCAGTTCGTGCCGCGGATCCAACCCGAGGTGGGGAAGATGACCGTGTTCCAGCGCACGCCGCCCTGGGTGGTCCCCCGGCCCGACCGTCCGTTCAAGCCGTGGGAGCGATGGCTGTTCCGCCGGTCGGCGCTGGCCTCCCGCATCAGCCGGGCCCGGATCTACTGGTCCCGTGAGCTGATGGTCCTGATGTTCGCCAAGTACCCGGCCCTGACCAAGTACGCGGCGGCACCGGCCCTCAGGCACCTCGAGGAGCAGGTCCCCGATCCCGACCTGCGGGAGAAGCTCACCCCCGACTACTCGCTCGGATGCAAACGGGTCCTGCTCTCCAACGACTACCTACCGGCTCTCGGGCAACCCAACGTGGAGGTGGTCACCGAGAAGATCCACCGGGTCCTGCCCCACGCCATCCTCACCGCGGACGGAAGGGAGCATCCGGTGGACACCATCATCCTGGGGACCGGGTTTACGGCGACCGACCTGCCGGCGGCCCGCATGGTCCGCGCCGCCGACGGCCGGACCATGCGCGAGCACTGGGGAGGCAGCGCCACCGCCTACCTGGGCACGACGGTGGCCAACTTCCCCAACCTCTTCCTGATCGTCGGGCCGAACACCGGGCTCGGCCACTCCTCGATGATCTTCATGATGGAGTCGCAGGCCAACTACGTCGTCGACGCCCTGAAGACGATGACCACCCTCAACCTGGCTGCCGTGACCGTGACCGAGCGGTCCGTCGAGGAGTTCAACGACGAGATGCAGGCCAAGCTGGCCCGATCGGTGTGGAACTCGGGTTGCTCGAGCTGGTACCTCGACGCCTCGGGTCGCAATACCTCCCTGTGGCCCGATTTCACCTGGCGTTACCGCCAGCGGACCCGCCGGTTCGACCCGGATCGCTACGTCCTCACCCGGTCGTCGTGACCGCCGATTCCCGACCGGTAGCCTGGTGAGCCGTGAGTGACACCTCCGACACCCAGCTGACACGCGACACCTACGACCGGCTCCAAGCCGAGCTCGAGGACCTCACCACCCGGGGCCGGGTGGAGATCGCCGCCGCCATCGAGACGGCCCGCGCCCTCGGGGACCTGAAGGAGAACGGCGACTATCACGCGGCCAAGGACGCCCAGGGGAAGATGGAGTCGAGGATCCGCATGCTCCAGCGCATGCTGAAGACGGCGATCGTGGTCGACGGTGACCCGACCTCGGACGGCACCGTGGCCCACGGCTCGGTGGTCACCCTGCGCTACGAGGGCGACGACGAGGACGACACCACCGACTTCTTCGTGGGCTCCATCGAGGAGCGCCAGGGCGATCTCACCGTGGTCTCCCCCGGTTCCCCCCTCGGGCAGGCCCTCCTCGGCCACAAGGCGACCGACACGGTGGAGTACGCCGCCCCCGGAGGCACGCTCAAGGCAATCATCGTCAACGTAGGGACCTGACCACAGTGACTGACAACTCCATGACCGACAACCCCATGACCGACACGCCCCGCACGCTCTCCCAGAAGGTCTGGGACCGGCACGTGGTCCACCACGGCACGGACGACGAGCCCGACGTCATCTTCATCGACCTCCATCTGATCCACGAGGTCACCTCGCCCCAGGCCTTCGACGGACTGCGCCTGGCAGGGCGATCCGTCCACCGGCCGGATCTGACCATCGCCACCGCCGACCACAACGTGCCCACCACCGACATCGACAAGCCGGTGGCCGATCCGATCTCGGCCAAGCAGCTCCAGGTGTTGGGGGCCAACTGCGCCGAGTTCGGGATCACCTGCTACCCGATGGGCGACGCCAACCAGGGGATCGTCCACATCATCGGACCTGAGCAGGGCCTCACACAGCCGGGCATGACCATCGTCTGCGGCGACAGCCACACCTCGACCCACGGCGCCTTCGGGGGATTGGCCTTCGGGATCGGCACCAGCGAGGTCGAGCACGTGCTGGCCACCCAGACCCTCCCCCAGAAGCGCCCGGCGTCGATGGCGGTCACCGTCGACGGCGCACTGCCGCCGGGGGTCACCGCCAAGGACCTGGTCCTGGCCATCATCGGCCAGATCGGCACCGGGGGCGGCGCCGGACACATCATCGAGTACCGGGGTGCGGCCATCTCGGGCCTCTCCATGGAAGGGCGGATGACCGTCTGCAACATGTCCATCGAGGCCGGGGCGCGGGCGGGGATGATCGCTCCCGACGACGTCACCTTCGCCTACCTCGAGGGGCGCGATCATGCGCCCAAGGGCGCCGACTGGGAAGCGGCCCTGGCCGAGTGGCGCTCGCTCCCCACCGACGACGGCGCCACCTTCGACCGGGAGGTCGTGCTCGACGCGTCGACCCTGGCGCCCTTCGTGACGTGGGGCACCAATCCCGCCCAGGTCACCCGCATCGACGGGATCGTCCCCGACCCGACGACCCTGGAGGACGGCAGCGAGCGGGAAGCCGCCGACCGCGCCCTCGAGTACATGGGCCTGACCGGAGGGACCCCTGTGCGGGACATCGCCGTCGACACCGTATTCATCGGGTCGTGCACCAACGGCCGAATCGAAGACCTGCGTGCCGCCGCCGAGGTGCTGCGAGGCCGGCAGATCAGCACGGGCATGCGGGCCCTCGTGGTCCCGGGCTCCCACCGGGTCAAGGCCCAGGCCGAGTCCGAGGGGCTTGACGCCCTGTTCACTCGAGCAGGCTTCGAGTGGCGCGAGCCGGGCTGCTCGATGTGCCTGGCCATGAACCCGGACAAGCTGGCTCCAGGGGAACGGGCCGCGTCGACGTCCAACCGGAACTTCGAAGGCCGGCAGGGACGTGGGGGCCGGACCCACCTCGTCTCGCCCGCGGTCGCCGCGGCCACCGCAGTGGCCGGGCACTTCGCCTCTCCCGAGGATCTCGAGCGATGAAGGCCGTGCAGGTGGTGAGTGGTCGTGCCGTCCCCCTCGACCGGTCCGACGTGGACACCGATCAGATCATCCCCTCCGACTGGCTGAAGCGGGTGGAGCGCACCGGGTTCGGTGCGGGACTGTTCGCCGAGTGGCGCGACGATCGCGACTTCGTCCTCAACCGCGAGGAGTACGCCGGCGCCAACATCCTGGTGGCCGGACCCAACTTCGGAACCGGGTCGTCACGCGAGCATGCGGTATGGGCCCTGCAGGACTATGGGTTCGAAGCGGTGGTCTCACCCAAGTTCGGGGACATCTTCCGCAACAACTGCACCAAGGCGGGGGTCGTTCCCGTGCAGGTGGACCCGCAGACCGGTCGCCGTCTGCTCGACGCCATCGTCGCCGAACCGACCATGGTGGTCACCATCGACGTCGAGCGGGGCACCCTCGAGGCGCCGTCCGCCGGCATCGAGGTGGGATTCCCGCTCGACGAGTTCACGCGGGCCCGGCTGCTCAACGGGTGGGACGACATCGGTCTCACCCTGCGGTACGAGGACGAGATCCAGACCTATGAGGCCGGGCGGCCGGCATGGTTACCCACCACCCGCTGACCTCCACCGCCCGACGACGGTGGGCAGGGGGCTTCCCCGGACACTCCGTTCCGGCCCGGAGTGTCCGGCACTGCATCGGCCCGACCCGGCGTGTTCAGTGCCGAGTCTGAGAGCCCGCCGGGTCCCCGGCGCCGACTACCACGAGGGGCAGGGGGGCAGCCAACGTCGGGGGACCCGGTGGAGCATGCGCTGCGGTGCACAAGGCGGATTCCGCAACGTCGAATTTGTCTCTCCCCAAGCAGCGAGGAGGCTGGCTAGATCAGTCGCACACACTGCCACTGGTCCAAACGGTACACGAAGGCGCCACGGAACACGGGTATCTCGATCACTCGAAACACGAAGAGTGGTAATCGCTCCGGCAAAACACCGGATTCGACCGTCACGCCGATTCTCCCGCACTGTCGGATCTCCCCGAGTGGTCCGCCGCTGTGCATCTGCACCGCCAGTAAGGACGACGGCTTACTGTGTTGACGCGGTCATGGTAGGTCCGGCCGGCCCCGAGGTCAATGGTTTCCGGCGACCGGGCCGGAACCTGGTAGCCAAGCCGTCGCCAGGTGCCACTATCTGTGGCGGGGGGCTACTCGTGTCATCTGAGCGTCAGACGGGGCGGCCACACTCGGAAGGTCACCCGGACATCGCCGGTGGATCATCCCGAAGAGGGGAGCACCGGGGGACGCCGAGCCAGGGACGACAGGAGCCAGGGCCAGCGATGACGCGTCGACCGACGGCGGAGCGGCCGATGGCATCGAGGGAGACCGCACGATGAGAGTGCTCGTAGCCGAAGACGATCCCGGACTCCGATCGGTGCTCGAGCGCGGACTGCGCGAGCACGGCTACGTCGTCGATGCCGTCGCCGACGGATCGGCCGCACTCTCCTACCTGCGGTCCTACTCCTACGAGGCGGCGGTGCTCGACTGGCGCATGCCCAAGCAGTCCGGTCTCGACGTGGTGGCGGCCATGCGGGCCCGAGGCGACAGGACGCCGGTGCTCATGCTCACCGCGCGCGACGCCACCGAGGACCGCGTCGAGGGGCTCAACCAGGGAGCCGACGACTATCTGGTCAAGCCCTTCTCCTTCGCCGAGCTGGTCGCCCGGCTCTCCGCGCTCCAACGGCGACCGGCCCTGTCCATCGACCCGGTGCTGTCCTGCGGCGATCTCGAGTTCGACCCGGCCACCCGCGTGGTCCGCCTGCACGGGGAGCCGATCACGCTTACCACGATCGAGACCGGGTTGATCGAGCTGCTGATGCGGCGCGCACCGTCCGTGGTCAACCGCAGGACCATCGCCGTGCAGGTGTGGGACGACGAGGCGGACGCGGTGGGTTCGAACACCATCGACGTCCACGTGGGCCGGCTCCGGGCCAAGCTCGGGGAGGCGAGCACCCGCATCGAGACGGTGCGAGGGGTCGGGTACCGACTGGTGGTCGAGTGATCCGGCGGGACGCCCAGTGGGTCCACGCCGGCAAGGTGGCACTGGGAGCAACCGCCATCGTGGCCGCGGTGGCGGTGGTCGTGGCGCTGGTGGCCAACCTGTTGATCCTCGGTCGGTTGGGTCACTCGGTGGATGCCCGGCTCTCCTCCCAGCTGGCCGCCGCGGCACGCGGGTCGACCGATCCCCTTCTCGCCATCCCCGTCACGCCACACAGCGGGGACCTCGACGATGCACCCACCTTCCTCTGGGTGGTGGGCAAGTCCGGGCGGGTCACCGCGCTCACTGACGGCGCACCCGAGCTCCCCGGCCACCGGTGGACCTCCGGCCAGGTCACACTGTCCACTGCCGGCACCACCTTCCGCTTCGACGCCGCTCCTTCGACCCGTGGCTGGCTGGTGGCCGGCGAGAGCATCGTCAAGATCGGGCAGGCCCAGGCCGACCTGCTGATCGCCGAGGCGCTGCTCGGTGCTCTCCTGTTGATCGTGACGTTCGGGGGCTCGTTCATCATCGGTCTCCGGGCATCGGCCCCCATCGAGCAGATCCGGCGGCGCCAGTCGGAGTTCACCGCCGACGCCTCCCACGAACTGCGCACTCCGTTGAGCGTCATCGAGGCCGAGGTGGACCTGGCCCTCAGCCGGGAGCGCGACGCGGCCACCTACCAGGCGACGCTGCGGCGGATCTCCTCGGAGAGTGGCCGACTGCACTCGATCGTGGAGGACCTGCTGTGGCTGGCCCGCGCCGACGGCGACCGCTCCGAGGACCGGTCGGGAACGGCCGCCGACGTGGGCGCAGTGGGCGCCACGTGCGTGGCCCGACTCGGACCGGTGGCCGACGCCGCGTCGGTGACCCTGGCCGATCGCAGCGAGCCGGGAGTGCTCGGTCTCATCCAGGCGGACCCGGACTCGATCGACCGGCTGATCACCGTCCTGTTGGACAATGCCTGCCGGTACGCGGGGAAGGACGGGAGGGTGGAGCTCCGGGTCACCAATGCGGGAGGCCAGGTCGTGCTCACCGTCGACGACTCGGGACCGGGCATCCCCGAAGAGCACCGCGACCTGGTGTTCGACCGGTTCCACCGTGCCTCGGACCTCCCCGGGGGCACCGGCCTGGGTCTGGCCATCGCCGACGCCGTGGTGCGGAACACCGCAGGTGCCTGGTCGATCGGCACGTCACCCCTGGGTGGCGCCCGGATGCAGGTCTCGTGGAAGCAGGTGCACGCCCATCCGGCCAGGGCGGGGGCGTCGTCAGCCGGGGAGGCTGGAAGCCAGCACCAGCCCTGAGCTGGGCTTTGTCCCTCGATTACCGATGCTGGCCCTTCATGGTGCCGTCAGGATCGCTCCGTAGTATCGCGGTGATGGGAACGCCGCGACGCACCGCTGGACATCCGAATCCCGACCGCCTGGTCCGGCTCCGGCGAGACGCCGCACTGGAGCGCGTCCGGTCGGTGACCAAGACCATCGCCGTCGCCTCGGTGGCGGCTGTGGCGGTCCTCGGCGTGTACATCAGCCGAGCGGTCCCCGGCCACAGCTCCACACCGACGGGAGCGGCCACCTATCCCTCCGGTGGGGGCCAGTCGACCGGCGGGGGCACCTCGGCGGGCCCGTCGCCTTCCAGCCTGTCGGCGCCCAACTCACCACCGGCACAGTCCCAACAGCCCACGCCGGTGGTCAGCGGATCAAGTTGAGCACCCAGCAGGCCACCTCGGGCCGGAGCGCGCCCGAGGTGATCTACCGCACATCGGTCTGGTCGACACGGGTCGACCTCATCGTCACCGATGCCTCCGCTCTGGTGTCGGCCACCCGCATCCTCCACGATGAGCTCGACCGGGTGGACCGGGTGGCCAACCGGTTCCGGGCCGACTCGGAGCTCAACACCCTGCACGACGCCGCCCGGTCCGGCGTGGGGATCGAGGTCTCGCCCGACCTCTACGAGGCACTCGCCGTGGCCCTGCGCGCCGCAGCACTGACCGGCGGTGCGGTCGACCCCACGGTGGGGGCGGCCATCAACCGGCTCGGCTACGACCGTGACTTCCCACTTCTCGCCGCCGGTGTCCCCGGACCGTTCCCTGGGCCGCTCGCCGTTCCGGGGTGGCGATCGGTGGTCCTCGACGCCGAACACTCGACGGTGGTGCTGGAACCGGGGACGCTGCTCGACCTCGGAGCCACGGCCAAGGCGTGGGCGGCCGACCGGGCTGCGGAAGCGATCGCCGATCGCATGGGCTGCGGAGTGCTGGTCTCGCTCGGTGGGGACATCGCCGTGCAACAGGCACCCGAAGGAGGCTTCCACGTGGGCATCGCCGACATCTGCGGCGACCCGGATGCACCCACCGCCGTGTCGATCGACTCGGGTGGACTGGCCACCTCGGGCATCGGGAACCGGCACTGGACCCTCGACGGGCGACCGGTTCACCACCTGATCCATCCGGGCAACGGCCTGCCGGTCGAGTCGGCCTGGCGAACGGTGTCAGTGGCTGCCGGATCCTGCGTGGATGCCAACACGGCGTCGACCGCGTCGATGGTGCTGGGTGAGGACGCCGTCGACTGGCTCGAGGGAGTAGGCCTTCCCGCCCGCCTGGTCACGCTGGACGGGGACGTGTGCACCGTGGCCGGCTGGCCTGCTGATCCGATCGAGCCCCGGGCGCTCCGGGCTGTTCCGGCCCGCCCGTGATGCCTGCCGCCGCCCTGACCACCTCCTTGCCCGCCGGCCTGGTCGCCTCGGCCACCGGCGGGAAGGCCCTCTGGTACTTCACCCGATCCACCGGGATGGTCGCCTTCGTCCTGTTGACGGCCACCTTGGTGGTCGGCGTCGTCGCCTCGGTCGGATGGACGAGCGAGCGCTGGCCGCGCTTCCTCTCCCAGGAAGTCCACCGGAACCTCTCCCTCTTCTGCGTGGGGTTCGTCGGTATCCATGTGGTGACAACGGTGAGCGACGGCTACGTGCCCATCGGGTTCGCCGACGCCTTCATTCCGTTCCAGACCGCCTACCGTCCACTGTGGGTCGGGCTGGGCGCGCTCACCTTCGACCTGCTGCTCGCCGTGTTGGTCACCAGCGCGCTCCGGCACCGGATCGGCTTCGCCTCGTGGCGATTCGTGCACTGGTTGGCCTACCTGTGTTGGCCGATCGCCCTCTTCCATGCCATGGGCAGCGGGACCGACGCGTCACTGACGCTGGTGGTGCTGATCAACGTGGTGTGCACGGCCACGGTGGTGGCGGTGGTGGCGTGGCGGCTGGTGACCGGCCGCACCTTCACCCTCGCCCAGCGGACCGGTGCTGCGGTGCTCACCGTGGCCATCGCCCTGGGCGTCCTGGTCTTCGCCGTCGTCGGCCCGCTGCGACCCGGTTGGTCGCACCGGGCCGGCACCTCGGCTGCGCTGCTGGCCCAGCTGGCCCATAAGAACGCCGGCACCGCCGCACCCTCGCCCGGGTCGTCGAGTACATCGTCCAGCACCCCCGCCCAAGGTGGCGGAACCGGCACCGTGCCCGCCGTCCCGTTCACCGACAACCTCACCGGTTCCCAGACCAGCACCAGCCCGGACGCCCAGGGCAACGTCCAGGTCACCCTGGCCATGCACCTCCAGAACGCGGCGTCCACACCGCTGACCGTGGTGCTGACCGGGTCGGCGGTCACCGGAGGAGGGGTGGCCATGTCGTCGGGATCGGTGACCTTCGGCCCATACCACGGCGTGGTCAACGCGCTGCAGGGAGGAACGGTCTCGGCGACGGTCAACTCGCCCACGCCGATGTCGCTGATCCTCACACTGAGCGTCAACCAGAGCTCCGGAGCCTTGTCGGGGACAGCCACCGGGTCGAGCTCGGGCAGTGGCGGAGGGGAGTCGAACTGATGCGGTCCTCTCGCGCCGGCAGTTCGAGCCGTCCCCTGCGCTCGTCCAGCGGCGGCCACCGGGTCGACCCGCCATCGGGTGCCGATCGCCTGCTTACCGGGTTGGGCGCCGACGGCCACACGGTCACTCTCGAGGAGCATCTGGGCCGCTGGGGTGATCTCCCGGTACGGGAGGGCGAGTCGTTCCTCGCCGAGCTCGATCGCAGCGGGATCCGGGGCCACGGGGGGGCCTGGTTTCCGGTGGGGACCAAATGGCGGTCGGTCGGTCGGAGCATGCTGCGCAGTCCGGTGGTCGTGGCCAACGGCACCGAAGGGGAGCCGGCCAGCGGGAAGGACCGCCTGCTGCTCCACCAACTCCCCCATCTCATCCTCGACGGGGCCACCATCGCGGCCAGGACCATCGGTGCCAACCAGATCATCGTGCACGTCCACCGTGACGCAGTGTCCTCGGTCGAACGTGCCATCGTCGCCCGACGGGCCCGGGGGCTCGATCCGGTCGAGATGGAGATCGTCGTGGCCCCCGATCGCTATCTGGCCGGACAGGAGTCGGCCGCGGTGAGCACGATCGTCGGCCGCAATCCGGCCGTGCCCACCTTTACCGGGATCCGCACGGTGCGGGACCAGGGGGTGGGTGGTCGGCCCACGCTGGTCCAGAACGTGGAGACCCTGGCCCACGTCGCCCTCATCGCCCGATTCGGCGGCGACTGGTTCGCCAGTGTGGGCACCGCCGACTCCTCGGGCACGGCACTCTTCACGGTGACCGGGCGGTGGCCCGAGCCCCGCATCGTGGAGGCACCCCTCGGCTCCTCGCTCGGGGATCTGCTGGGGCTGGGGGCCGGACAGTTCGGAACGGTCCAGGCCGTGCTGCTCGGCGGGTATGGAGGCGGTTGGCTCACACCCAACGAGGCGCTGACCATGCCGGTCACCGAGGAGGCGGCCAGGCAACGGGGCTCGTCCCTCGGCCCGGGCATCGTGGCCCTCCTCCCCCACGGTGTCTGCCCGCTCTCCGAAGTCAGCCGGGTGGTCACCTACATGGAGGGCCAGGGTGCCGGACAGTGCGGCCCCTGCGTGAACGGACTGGCCGACCTGGCAGTGTCACTCAAGCAGCTGGCCTACCGTCCGGCGTCGCTCCGAGGGGGCGTCGACTCCATCCCGCCGCTCTGCGATCTGGTGGAGCGTCGGGGCGCCTGCGGGCACCCCGACGGGGTGGCCCGTTTCGTGCGGAGCTCCCTGCGGGTGTTCGCCGACCACGCCACCCTCCACGCCCGTCGGGGCAGCTGCCCCCAGACGGCACCGTTCCTGCCGGTTCCCGCCTCGTCCCCACGGGCACGATCGGTCAAGTTCCGGTGAGCCGGCGTCCCCGCTTCACCCTGGTGGTCGACCCCATCGCCTGCGACGGTCACGGGGTGTGCGCCGAGCTGCTGCCCGAGCTGATCCGGCTCGACCGGTGGGGGTTCCCGATCATCGAGTCAGGACCGGTCCCGCCTCCGCTGATCGACCACGCCCGGCGGGCGGTGACCAGCTGCCCACGGTTGGCCCTGCACCTGGTCGAGTCGGAGGGCTGAGGGCCGCACCGGGCCGGCGTAGTGCGCCTGACCGCACCCGAAAAGGGTGACGCGTTCTATGCACCCAACGTTCACCTGGCCATGACAATTGGGTAACGCTGCGGTAGGACCGGTTCGTTACATTCCTTGCACAGACCGTGCTGAGGAGGCGGACGTGGACCCGACAGACAGCCGCCAGGACGAACGGGAAGCCTCCGAGGACCGCATCGCCGCGGAGCACGACCGAACAGGGTCCGCAGGGTTCCGGAGCGGGTCGCCGTCGCTCGGCGTCCTGAACGGCTCCTGGACGGTCCACGCGCCTCGGTCCGGCACATCGGCTGCGGCCACCGTGTGCCCGTCCCCCGGCGTTCGCGGTCCCCAACCCGTCCGAACCACCGAACCGGGCCCTGAGGAGACCGACCGGCCGGCTCCGCCACCGATGTCGCTCGTCCGAGGCCTGGTGCGCCAGGCGCGGCCCCGGCAGTGGATCAAGAACCTCCTCGTGTTCGTGGCCCCTGGCGCCGGCGGCGTCCTGTTGCACTGGAGCGTCCTCGGGCACGCCGTCGCCGCATTCGGCATCTTCTGCCTGGCGGCGTCGGGCACCTACTTCCTCAACGACGCCATCGACGTCGAGGCCGACCGCCTCCATCCCACCAAGCGGGTCCGACCGATCGCCGCCGGAGTCATCGCCGTCCCTGTCGCCATCGGCATCGCCGCCGTGCTGCTGGCGGGAGCGGTCGGCCTGGCCGCAGCGCTGGCCGGACACGATCTGGCCGTCGTCATGGCCCTCTACGCGGTGATCAATGTCGCGTACTCGATCGGGCTGAAGAACGAGGCCATCCTGGACCTGGCCGTGGTCAGCGCCGGATTCGTCCTGCGTGCCATCGCCGGTGGGGTGGCGACCGGCGTGGTCCTCTCCAACTGGTTCATCATCGTCGCATCGTTCGGGTCGCTCCTGATCGTCACCGGCAAGCGTTCGGGCGAGAAGGCGCTGCTGGCCGATTCGAAGGTCGACGGCGGCACGGTCCGCCAGACACTGGGGCTGTACTCACCCGAGTTCCTGCGGGCGGTTCGCACGTTGTCGGCGGCAGTGGCGGTCACCGCGTACTGCCTCTGGGCCTTCGAGCGGGCGGGCCAGGCACACGCGGGACACCACCCCATCTGGCTCCAGCTCAGCATCGTCCCCTTCGTCGTGGGGCTCCTCCATGTGGTTCGGCTCCTCGACTCGGGAGCCGGTGCCGCACCCGAGGAGTTGGCCATCCACGACCATCGAATCCAGATCTACGGGCTCTGCTGGCTCGCACTCTTCGCCATCGGCATCTACGCGTGAGCGGGACCAGGATTGCGCCCACTGCAGCAATGCTGTCGACGTCACGGACCGTCCGGCCGGCGATGTCCTCGCCCTCTACCGGTGTCACGCTGGGAGTTCTCCGGCCCGTGTGTGGTCGGGGCCAATCCCGACCGGTAGGATAGGGAAGGCAAGACAGCATGGACAACCGGTTGATCAACCGCAGCTCCCACCACTCGGAGCAACCCGGAGAAGATGGAGTCATGGCTTCGGAATTCGACAATTGGCCCTTGGGAATCGACGCCTCCGCTCGCGGAGCCCCCAGTGGCCAGAACCAACCGGATCCGGCCTGGACCGAACTGGTGACCGAGGGCTCGTCGTCGGAGGACGAGATCGGGGACATCCTCGTCAAGGTCCAACAGTTCGCCGACGAGACTGCCGACGAGGCAGAGCGGGAATCCCGGGCGATCCTCGGGGCAGCCCGGGCCGAGGCGGCCAGACTGGTCGACCAGGCCAACGGTCGCGCCCGGTCCATCGTCGAGTCGGCGCAACAGATGGCGGAACAGATCGTGAACTCTGCCACCGAGTCCGCTGCCGCGTCCGGGCCAACCCAGCAGGGCGCACCGGTGTCCAGTGAGGCCATCGGCGAGCTCTCCTCGGCCATCGCCGAGTACGCCAACACCAATCGCGACCTCATCGGGGAGCTCATCCAACTGCGGGACGCGTTGGGCGCGTCGGCATCAGCGCCACCACGACCGGTGGCCCTCCCCAAGCCGGGCCTTCCCGACCTGCCGCGCTGAGCGCAGGCATGGGGTTCCCCGGCGGAGAGCCGGGGAACCGTGTCAGACGGCGGCGGGGAGGAAGTTGGTCAGGAGCTCGAAGAAGGCCAACAGGAGCCCGATCCAGATCGGCACCAGCACCAACCATCGGCCTTCACGGCCGTAGGCCCGGGCCAGGCGTCGATGCGCCAGTCCGAGTGCGACCAGGGCGGCCCCCACCAGGAGCACCCACGGCAGGAGCCCCGTGTTCCAACTGCTGGAGTCGGAGGGCGCCAGCTTGTAGGACCTGCCGCCCACCTTGGTGATGGCGTCGGGATGAGAGGCTCCCGGGGGCTGGTAGGCGGCAACGACGATGAGCCGCTGGACTGCCGAGAACTCGGGATTGCACGTGGTCAGGGTCACCCGGTCGTCCCCGAAGTTGTTGAGCACCGTCACGTTCGACGGGGACACTGCCACCGGGGCCGCCGAGACGACGTAGGTCAGTCGCTGACCGGCGGTGGTGATCAGATAGATCGGATCCCCGGGGGACAGCTCGGCGAGGCGGTTGAAAGGTGCGCCGTGTGTGGTGCGGTGGCCGGCGATGGCCACGTTCCCTGCCTGTCCGGGCAGCGCCGTGTGGAGGTAGTGGCCGGGTCCCTTGTTCAGGTCGTCGGTGCTGGTTCCGGACACCACGTACTGGGTGAGTCCGATCTTGGGAATCTGGAGCTCGGCCATCACCGTGCCCTCCGGTGGGTCCGCCAGCTGTGTGCTGGCCGAGGCCAGGGTGAACCCGGGCGGAGGTGGGGCGATCGGGTGGGCCATGTGGGCTTCGAACTGGTTCTTCAGGGTGGACTGGCTGTGGTGCTGGGTGATCGCCGTCCCCCACAGCTGCCACGCCACGAAGAGCAGGATGATGGCCCCGATGTTTCGGACCCACGACGCCGCCGTCAGCCACCGTTCCCGGGTCCGGTCGTCGAGGGTGCGGACCTTGGTGGAGGACTTGGCGTTGCGCACCCGGTGGCGACGGTACCTCCGCCGGACCGACCCGTCATCGTCCGGTGGTGTGACGAGTACCGGGGCCGGGGCGGCCGTCCCGGCTCCGACGGGATCGACCCTGGCCGGGGCCGTCCCGAACCCCGCGGGAATGGGGAGAAGGTCCGCGCCGGCCGACGCATCGGCGATGCCAGCGGGAAGCGGGTGCGGACCCGAGCTGACCGACGACGCCACGGCGAAGCCGGCGGGTATGGGCAAGAGGCTCCACG
>JADGOG010000048.1 GCA_017883065.1 Acidimicrobiales bacterium
CCGAACACGCCGTCGTAGTCGAACCGGGTGGCCAGATCGGGATGGAGCACGGTCTCTTCCGTCTCCTGCCCGTAGACGATGCCCTGGTTGAGGTCGGTGGCCCGGATCCCCCAGATACGACAGGCGAACATGATGTTGGCGCTGTCGTGCACCTTGGACAGGTGGTAGAAGGAGCCCGGCTGCTTGGGATAGGGCATCACGTCGGTCCGACCCTTGTGGGTGATCTCGATGAAGCCCTCTTCGATGTCGATGTTCGGCGTGCCGTACTCCCCCATCGTCCCCAGCTTCACCAGGTGGATGTCCCGGTCCTGCTCGGCGATGGCGTAGAGCAGGTTGAGCGTGCCGGCGACGTTGTTCACCTGGGTGTAGACGGCGTGCTTGCGGTCGATCATCGAGTACGGGGCCGACCGCTGCTCGGCGAAGTGGACCACGGCTTCGGGCTCGAACGTGGCCAGCGTCTCGCTGACGAAGGAGTCGTCGGTGAGGTCTCCGACGTACACCTCGATGGTCAGTCCGGAGATCTCCTGCCAGCGGCGCACCCGCTGCTGCAGCCCGACGATCGGGACCAGACTGTCGACGCCCATCTCGAGGTCGTACCCTCGACGGGCGAAGTTGTCGACGACACCAACCCGGTGACCCCGTCGTGACAGGTAGAGGGCCGTAGGCCAACCCAGATAACCGTCACCGCCAAGTACCAAGATGTTCACGTTGGATCTCCCTCTCGCTCGAGCCGGTACAGCTCAACCCACCACCGCTCGGCCGTATGGCCGGGCCCATGGTCGCACCGTTCTAGCATCACCGACCTTGGAATGCCCTGAGAACTGCAATCAGATTG
This sequence comes from Acidimicrobiales bacterium, assembly GCA_017883065.1. Taxonomy (GTDB): domain Bacteria; phylum Actinomycetota; class Acidimicrobiia; order Acidimicrobiales; family RAAP-2; genus Bog-756. Next base: position 836 of record JADGOG010000048.1, read on the forward strand.
TCATATTCGGCGCCTATCAGGCCAAACGCGGGAACCGTTCCGGTCGGTTCGGGGTCGGATCGAGGGGGGGGCGGAGGCCTTTGCCGTCCCTCATTCTTCCGGCGACTCGGGCGGTTCAGTCGGGGAATCGGCCAGGACCGAGGCGCCGTTGAGCAGGGGGAGATCGAGGACCGGGGGTCCCAGCTCGGGTGATTGCAGCGCCCGGGTGGTGGCATCGACGGGGAGCGGCTGGGCCAGTTCCTTCTCCCCCGCTCCGACCACGCCCATGTCGACGAACCGCCGGGCGGTGACCAGGACCCGCCCCTCGAGCGAGCCGATCGCCTTGTTGTAGGCGGACACCGCGCTGTTCAGTCCCTTTCCCACGCCGGCGAAGTGCTCGCCCAGGACCGCAAGGCGTTGATAGAGCTGCGCACCGAGGAGCTGGACCTCGCGGGCGTTCTCGGCCAGGGCGTCCTGTTGCCACCCGTAGGCGACCGCCCGGAGCAGCGCGATCAGCGAGGTGGGGGTGGCCAGCAGCACATGGTTGGCCACCGCGTACTCCATGAGGCCCGGCTCGTGCTCGAGGGCGGCGGTCAGGAGAGGGTCGCCGGGGATGAAGGCCACGACGAATTCGGGCGACGGATCGACCCGCTTCCAGTACTCCTTCTTCGACAGGGCGTCGACATGGGCCTTCATCTGGCGCCCATGGCTGGCCAGATGGGCACGCCGCACCGTCTCGTCGTCGGCCTCGTTGGCTTCGAGGAAGGCCTGCATGGGAACCTTGGCGTCGACGGCGACGTTCTTGCCGCCCGGCAGGTGCACCACCAGGTCGGGGCGCATCCTCCCGCTGTCGGCGTCGGAGGTGACCTGTTCATCGAAGTCGCAGTGCTCGAGCATCCCGGCCATCTCCACCACCCGCCTCAACTGCAGCTCACCCCATCGGCCGCGGGTCTGCGGCGAACGGAGCGCGGTGACCAGGTTGCGGGTCTCCTTCTGCAGCTGGTCGTGGGATGCCGAGAGGTACTTCATCTGCTCGGTCAGGCCCGTGTACGCCCGTTGGCGCTCGACCTCGAGGCGCTGCATCCCCACCTCGTACTTGCCCAGCTGCTCACTGATCGGCTTGAGCAGCTGCTCGATGGCCTCCTGTCGCTTCGCCAGCTCACCTTCCGCCGCCTGGCGGGTCTCCCCGAGCTTGGTGTCGGCCAGCTGGAGGAACTGCTCGTTGTTCTGCTGCAGGGCCACCGCCGAGAGCCGGGCGAACTCGCCGGTGAGCTGTCCCCGCATCTCCTCGTGGGCGTCGGCTCGCTCGCCGGCCGCTTGGCGCTCGTGCTCGAGCTCGGTGGAGAGCCGGGCCACGGAGGCCTCGAGCGAGGTGACCTGTTGGTGCCGGACGGCCAGATGGGATTGGAGCTCCTGGGCCTCGGCTTCGAGCGAGGCGATGCGCACCACGGAGTCCTCCAGCCTGGCCTCGGCGGTGCGCGCAGCCGTCACCTCCTTGGCACGGACCAGCAGCCCCACCACCACGCCCAGGAGGGCGCCGGCCAACAGTCCGATGACGAGTCCGGTGATCATGATGTGTCCTCCTCGGGCCCCCAGGGCCCTCAGACCAGCGTACCGAGGGGGTGTGTCACCATTGGGAGATGCACCGTGTCGTGATCGTCGGGGCCGGCTTCGCCGGCCTCTCCGCGGCTCGGGCGCTGGTGGGAAAGCCGGTCGAGGTGACCATCGTCGACCAGCGCAATTTCCACACCTTCCAGCCCCTGTTGTACGAGGTGGCGACGGCCGGACTGGACTCTGGCGACGTGGCCTACCCGATCCGGGCCATCTTCGGGAAGGCGGACAACGTCACCTTCCGGTTCGCCACGGTGACCGGCGTCGACTGGGATCGTCGGGAGGTCGAGCTGGACGGCCACGCCCCACTTCCCTTCGACTCGGTGGTGGTGGCCAGCGGGGCCACCGCCCGCTACTTCGGCATCCCCGGCGCATCGGAGTTCGCCTTCCCCCTCTACACGCTGACCGACGCCAGGCGCCTGAGGGATCACGTCCTGCGCCGCCTCGAACAGGCGGACTCCGACCCCGCGCTCGCCCCAGGAGGGCCCCTCACCTTCGTGGTCGTGGGCGGTGGCCCCACCGGCGTCGAGGTGGCCGGCGCTCTGGCCGAGCTGCTCGACGTGGCGGTTCGCCACGACGGGTTCACGTTCGAGCGGGCCACGGGACGCATCATCCTGGTGGACGGGCTCCCCCGCCTCCTCACCCCGTTCAAGGAGTCCGGAGCCGCCTATGCGGCGAAGACCCTGGAGGGACGTGGGGTCGAGCTCCGACTGGGCCGGATGGTCAAGTCGGTGACCGACGCCTGCGTGAACCTCGACGACGGGTCGGAGATCCCCACCCGGACCGTGGTGTGGGCGGGCGGCGTCACGGTGGATGGGACGTTGGCCTCCCGCCTCGATGCGGCGACCGGCGCCAACGGTCGTCTGGCCGTGAACGACGACCTGTCGCTCGAGGGCCGTGACGGTGCCTTCGCGGTGGGCGATGCGGCGGCGGTGCCCTGGGGACCCGACTCCGATCATCCCGGTGAGACCTGTCCCCAGCTGGCTCAGGTGGCCATTCAGTCGGGGAAGCACGCGGCCGGCCAGGTCCTCCTCCGGATCGACGGCAAGCCGACCGAGGCCTTCCGGTACAAGGACAAGGGGATCATGGCCACCATCGGCAGGAGGGCGGCGATCACCGAGCTGCCGCATGGCCCTGCCATCCACGGCACCTTGGGGTGGCTGGCCTGGCTGGCCCTGCACATCCTTTATCTGATCGGCTTCCGCAACAAGATCATCGTGCTGGTCAATTGGTCGTGGCGATACCTGTCGTGGGGCTCGGGCCCACGTCTGATCGTCGGTGAAGAGCCTGACGAGGACGAGGACGCCGCGGGCCACGGGACCACGCTCCTCGGATAGTCCGGGCACGCGCCGGCTCCGGCCCGGGCGCGTGCACAACCGGCCGCAGGGGGACGCCGTGATCTGCCGTGCCGGGCGCGGGTACGGTGAATCCCGTGGATGACGCCCTCGAACAGATCGACCGAAAGGTCCTCCAGCTCTTTGCACTGGTCGGCGAGTCGGTCGCCGGTGCCACCCACGCCCTGCTGTCCGGCGACCGCGAGGCGGCCAAGGCCCTGGCCGAGCGGGACGAGGTGGTCGATTCCCTCTACCACGACATCGAACAACTGACCCTCGAACAGCTGACCGTGGCCGGCATCACCTCACCCGCCGATCTGCGGTTCCTGGTCACAGTGATCCGGATGTTGCCCGATCTCGAACGGAACGGCGACCTGGCCGAGCACGTGGCCCGAAGGGCGGCTCGGGGGCTCGGAATGGAGTTGTCCGCCCGTAGCCGGGGCCTGGTGGAACGGATGGGCGAGGTGGCCGTCGACATGTGGAGAGCGACCACAGACGCCTATGCCGAGCGCCTGCCCATGGCCGCATCGGTGGTCGACACCCTTGACGACGAGATGGACGACCTCCATGTCAGCCTCACCATGGAAGTGGTGGCCGGCACCATGCCGCTACCGGTGGCGGTCGAACTGGCCATGGTGGCCCGCTTCTACGAGCGGTTCGGTGACCATGCTGTCAACCTGGCCAAGCGGGTCACCGTCCTGGCCCCCTCCACCTCGCCTGCGCCCTAGCGTTCGGGCTCGCCGCCCGGACTGTTCGCATGAACGCCCGGCGACACCCTCGGCCTCCTGGGCTAACCGGCCAGGATGCCGAGGGAGAGCAGCGCCTCGGCGATCTGTACCGCGTTGAGAGCGGCACCCTTGCGCAGGTTGTCGCCACTGATGAACAGCGCCAATCGGTCGTCCCGGCCTCCGGTCCTTCGGATGCGGCCCACCAGGGACGGGTCCGATCCGGCGGACCGCAGCGGGGTGGGCAGCTCGGACACCGCCACGCCGGCGGCTCCACCCAGCAGTTCGACCGCACGCTCGGGGGAGAGCGACCGTTCGAATTCGGCCACGATCGACAAGGAGTGTCCGGTGAACACCGGTACCCGCACGCAGGTACAGGTGACGTCGAGGTCGGGGATGTCCAGGATCTTCCTGCTCTCGTCCCGGAACTTCTGCTCCTCGCTGGTCTCGCCCGAACCGTCGGCCACCAGTGAGCCGGCCAACGGCACCACGTTGTGGGCGATGACGTCGGGGAAGACGCTCGCCGGCGGGTAGTCGACGGCACCGCCGTCGAAGGTGAGCGCGGCGGCCCGGTCGACCGTCTTGATGAGCTGACCCTCGAGCTCGGCCACCCCGGCCAGACCCGACCCGGACACCGCCTGGTAGGTCGAGACGACCAGCCGCCGCAGCCCGGCGTCGTCGTGCAGCGGTTTGAGCACCGGCATGGCCACCATCGTCGTGCAGTTCGGGTTGGCCACGATCCCCTTGGGTATGGAGCCGAGGGCGGCGACGTTGACCTCGGGGACGACCAAGGGGACCTCAGGATCCATCCTCCAGGCCGACGAGTTGTCGATGACCACCGCACCGGCGGCGGCGAACCTCGGGGCCAACTCCCGCGACGCGGTTGCGCCGCCGGAGAACAGGGCCACGTCGAGGCCCGACAGGTCTGCGGTGGCCGCGTCCTCCACCACCAGGTCGGTCCCCCGATAGGTGAGAAGACGGCCCGCTGACCGCGACGATGCGAACAGGCGAAGCTGGTCGAGGGGGAAGTCGCGCTCGGCCAGGATGGCCTGCATCACCGTTCCGACCTGCCCGGTTGCTCCCACTACGGCGACTCGCATGGTTGCAGTCTACGGTCGGCCGACCGCTACCCGGCGAGATCGAATGCTGCGTGCAGTGCCCGCACTGCCTCCTCTGCTGCCGAGGCTCGCACCATGCAGGAGATGCGGATGGACGAGGTGGAGATCATCTCGATGTTGATGCCGGCAGAGGCCAGCGTCTCGAATGTGAGCGCAGTCACGCCGGGATGAGTCTTCATGCCCGCCCCCACCAGCGAGACCCGGGCGACGTCGGCATCACTGGTCACCCCGGAGGCGCCGAGCACGGGCACCAGCTGTTCGCACACCTCGGTACTCACGGCCAGGTCATAGCCGGGCACGGTGAAGGAGATGTCGGTGGTCCCGTGGAGCGAGGTGTTCTGGACGATCATGTCCACGTTGACGTGGCGGTCGGCCAGCCCTCGGAACAGCTGTGCGGCCAGACCGGGGCGGTCGGGCACTCCGATCACCGTGACCTTGGCCTCGGTCACGTCGTGGGTCACGGCAGTGACAATGGCGTCTTCCATGGTTGCATCCTCCTCGTCGACCCACGTACCGGGTTCCCAGGTGAAACTCGAACGGACGTGCAGGGCCACGCCGTGGTTGCGTGCGAACTCAACGGACCGCAGCATCAGCACCCGGCCTCCGGTGGCCGCCATCTCCAGCATCTCCTCGAAGCTGATCCTGGACAGTTTCCGTGCCTCTGGCACGATCCGTGGATCGGCACTGAACACTCCGGACACGTCGGTGTAGATCTCGCAGACATCGGCGTTGAGCACCGCGGCCAGCGCCACTGCGGTGGTGTCCGAACCTCCACGGCCGAGTGTGGTCACGTCACGTTCGAGCGACATCCCCTGGAATCCCGCGACCACCGGGACCCCACCCCCGTCCAGGGTGGCCCGCAGTCGATCGGCCCTGATCTCGACGATCTTCGCCCGGGTGTGCACGGCGTCGGTGATGATGCCGGCCTGGCTCCCGGTGTAGGACGTGGCTTCCACCCCCAGCTCGGCCAACGCCATGCACAGGAGCGACATGGAGATGCGCTCGCCGGAGCTGAGCAGCATGTCGACCTCGCGGTTGGGCTGCACCGAGCTGACGTCGTCGGCCAGTCGCACCAGGCGATCGGTGGTCTTGCCCATGGCGCTGACCACCACCACCACATCGTTGCCGGCCCGACGGGTCCGGGCCACGTGGTCGGCGACCGCGCGGATGCGATCGGCGTCGGCGACCGACGAACCGCCGTACTTCTGTACCAGCAGAGACATGGTGGACAAGGCTACAGGGGTCGCTTCGGGGCCCCTGCCGGTCCCGGCGCAGCCGACGTCGGTACCCCGGGTGGGACCGGCTACCCTGAACCCCCGTGGCCACCGAGAAGCGTCAACGTCAAAAGGCCGGCCGCCAGGCCAGATTGGCCGCCGAACAGAAGGTTCAGAAGCGCAAGACGAACACCCGACGGATCATCGTGGTGATCGTCGTGGCCGCCGTCGTGTTCGGGATCTCCTATCTGATCTTCAGGCCGGGAAAGACCACGACCGCCACATCCACCACCAAGGCCAACTCGTCGACCACGACCACCAAGCCCGCCCCCGCCGGCGGTTCCGGCGACAAGACGCCGGGCGCCATCACCACCTCGGCCGACTGCCCCGCCAACTTCAGCGCCACACTCAACAAGCCGTCGTACTCGTCCTACCCTTCGATGACGATTGACGCCTCCAAGACCTACACGGCCACCATCACCACCGACATCGGGCCCTTCACCGTCCAACTCGACCCGAAATCGGCGCCCAAGGCGGTCAATAGCTTCGTGTTCCTGGCCAGCAAGCACTTCTTCGACTGCATCACCTTCCATCGGGTGATCCCGTCGTTCGTCGACCAGACCGGCGACCCCACCGGCACCGGCAGCGGCGGCCCCGGCTACCAGTTCGCCGACGAGCTGCCCAAGACCGCCTCCCCGCAGTACCCGTTGGGATCACTGGCCATGGCCAACTCCGGGGCCAACACCAACGGGAGCCAGTTCTTCGTGGTGGCGGGAGCCCAAGGTGAGGGCCTGGCGCCGAGCTACACGCTCTTCGGCAAGGTCACCTCCGGAATGAGCGTGGTCGAGAAGATCAACGCCACCGGGTCTACCAGCGGCACCCCCACCACCCTCCACCGGATGGTCTCGGTCACGGTGGCCGAGTCGTAGCCGTTCCAACCACGATCAGACTCACCCGACCGAACCGGTTCACCGTGCTCGCCCATCCGACCGGTCTGACCGACACAGCACACGCGCAATCGCCCACGACACGAGGAGTGACCCGATGACCCCCGACGTTCCCGCAGTTGACGGATCCAGCCCGAAGACCCAGCGCTTCGACGGCCCCCCGCCCATGGTCATCGACCCGGCCAAGCGCTACAGCGCTGAGATGGTGACCTCCAAGGGCACCATGGTCATCGCCCTGGATCCGATCGCCGCACCGGCGACCGTCAACAACTTCGTGTTCCTGGCCCGCTGGCACTACTACGACGGCATCGTGTTCCACCGGATCATCCCGGGTTTCATGCTCCAAGGTGGCGATCCCGAAGGGTCCGGTCGAGGTGGGCCCGGCTACAAATTCGCCGACGAGCTGCCCGCCCCCGGTCGCTACGAGATCGGGTCGTTGGCCATGGCCAACGCCGGACCCAACACCAACGGAAGCCAATTCTTCATCGTGAGCGGTCCGGACGGAACGTCGTTGCCGCCGAGCTACTCCCTGTTCGGAAGTGTGATCAAGGGACTCGACGTGGTCAAGGCCATCGAGTCGGTGGGCAGCCGCAGCGGTGCGCCCTCCGAAGAGGTGGTCATCGAGTCGGTCGCCATCACCGAAGCCGACTGAGCACCGGTCCCCACCTGCAGTCAGCGTGCCGCAGGCCGATAGGGTCGTTCGGGTCGTTCGGGTCGCCCAGTCCGTTCAGGCCGGCAACACTCCCAGGCCTGCCTCGGCGCGAGCGCCATCGAGGTAGACGGCGACCTGGCCGACGCCGTCCGATCGCCACTTGCCGTCAGGATCCCTGATCAGCACCGTCTTCTCGGGGATGCCGGCCACCGGCGTACCCGCGGGTGCCAGTTGTACGGACCGGTGGAGCTTCTCGCCGTGCCCGTCCTCGTGCGGATCGCCGAAGTGGGGCACCACCGCCAGACCACTCAGGATGCCGAGCCCGATGGTCAGGCCTCCACCACGGGCATCCACCATCGGGTCGGTCAGAGCCATGGCCGCACCCGAGGACCCGGCCACCACCGCACCACTCCGCCACGCCTCGACCAGAGCGTCCCACACGATGGAGTTCTTCAGGACGCTGCGGATGTGCATGGGCGAGCTCCCGCACAGGTAGACGAACCGGGCCGCACGCACGAGCGATGCCGCACCCTCGTCCTCGGCGTCGGCTCGGGCGAGGACCATCAGCCCTTCCACGTGGGCACCGAGTGGGTCGAACCAGCTCGCCGCCCTCAGCACCTGTCGTTCGGGATGTTCATAGGCGCCTGCCGTGGGGAGCACCAGGACCTGATCCTGTCCTGAGGCAGCCAGCAGGTCGGCATCGAACGAGCAGCCCTCGCTCCATTCGCCGCCTCCGACCAGGGCCAAGATTCCGGGGGTGTGCTCCATGGACCAACTGTAGAGGGGTGGTGCGATGGGGTCGTCCGGTGTCCCGGCCGAGGGGTGTCGAGCCGGTGAACGTCAGCGTGGCCTGTTGGTTCTTGTGAAACGATACTATGAGTACGGGATATTACGCCTACAGTCCCATACTGATCGCATGCTGGTGGAATTGCAGATAGCGGGTGGGGGGTCGACACGGGATCCGGACCATCCTGTGAATCGGGGTGATCCCGTCACACCCGGACCGCCTATGCCCGGGAGTCGGCTCCGGCCGATCGCCGCATCAGCATGCCCATGGCGTCGCACACTTCGGTGGCCAGGGCCAATGAATCAGGCAGGATCCCCATGCCCATGAACCCGTGGATCTGGTCGTCGTAGCAGCGGTGCTCGACGTCGACGCCACCCTTGTCCAACGCTGCGGCGTAGCTGGCCCCGTCGTCACGGAGCGGGTCGAACCCGGCAGTGACCACCAGCGCGGGAGCGACACCGGTCAGATCATCGGCCAGCAGCGGCGACGCTCGTGGATCCTCCCAGTCCGAACGGTCGGTCAGATACTGGTCGCGGAAGAACTCCATGGCTCCTCGGGTCAGGAAGAAGCCCTCGCCCATCGACCGCATCGATTCGGTGTCGAGCCGGGCGTCCGTCACCGGGTAGATCAGCCCCTGGGCGACCACCGGGGGGAGGTCCCCCTCCGCCGACGCGCTTCCGGGTCGGACCAACTGGGCCACCACGGCGGCGAGGTTGCCTCCGGCGCTGTCGCCCATCACGCCGACCTGACCGGCGGCCACACCGAGATCGGCGCTGTTCCGATGCACCCACGAATAGGCGGCGAGGCAGTCGTCGACAGCGGCCGGGAACGGGTGCTCGGGCGCCAGGCGGTAGTCCACCGACACCACCAGGCACCGGCTGGCCGCGGCGAGCATCCGGCAGGAGGCGTCGTGCGAATCGAGGTCTCCCGCCACCCACCCTCCACCGTGGAAGTAGACGATGGCGGGCAGCCGGGAGCGGCCGGTGCGGCCGCCGCCGACGCCCGCTCCGAACTGCCGGTAGACGCGGACCGGGATGGCCGGTGCCCCGACCGGACCGGGGATGGTCCGACCGGTCACGTGGATATCGGTGCGGATGGGCATGGCCAAGCGTGACGACAGTCGCAGCTGGCGTCGCATGGCAACCGGGTCGACCGTCCCGGCCGTGTCGGCGAACGGGTCCCCCGATGGCCCGAGCCTGGCGGTCAGTTCGAGCATGGCTTGGCTGGTGCGGTTGAGCACTCGGCCGTCACGCTCCACCGGAGGATGTCCCCCGAGGAGCGACAGTACGAACTCGGGGCTGCGGAACACTCGGGCCAGGCCCCGGGTCGGAAGAGGCCACCGCTCGTTGGACCGCTGGAGTCCTCGGTTGTAGATCGCCCGGCTGCGCCACGGACCACCCATCCGCCACAGCCCATCCGTCGCGCCGACCGGGTCCTCACCCTGGGCGTCGCTCGGAGTCGGAGCCTTCGCTGAGGAGCTGCCAGGCCCTGACTTGGTCCTGGGCGCAGCGCGCTTTCGAGTGGAGGTCCGGGGACCGGCCGGAGGGGTCTCAGGGCTGACCATCACCCCATCGTGTCGGCAGACCCCGAGAAAGGCAAGCGTTCCGGTGCTCACACGCAGGGTCGGTCGGGCGCTGTGGGCCGAACTGACGGCCTCCCTGTCCGGACCGGTCGGGCAGACCGGATGGGCAGACCGGTTGTGCACACCGCTAGCATCTCCTCCCATGTCAATAGCGCGAGTGGGAATTGTCGGTTCAGGGATCATGGGTTCGGGAATCGCCGAAACCGCAGCGGTCAACGGGTTCGACGTGGTGCTCAGGTCCCGAAGCCAGTCGACCGCCGACGCGACCGTTGCCGCGCTGGAGAAGTCGCTGAACCGGCAGGTCGACAAGGGGAAGAAGACCGAGGCCGAGCGGGATGAGGCACTTGCCCGGGTCACGGCCACGTCCGACCTGGCTGCTCTGAAGGACGTCGACTTGGTCATCGAATCGGTGGTCGAGGACCTGGCAGTGAAGAAGGTCCTCTTCAACGAACTGGACCGCATCACCGCCGATCACACCATCCTGGCCACCAACACCTCCACCCTGCCGGTCATCGAGTTGGCCATGCAGACAGGTCGGCCCGACAAGGTCTGTGGCGTCCACTTCTTCAATCCAGCGCCGGTCATGGCGCTGGTCGAGCTGGTGAAGCCCCTCACCGCCTCGGACGAGACCATCGCCTCCGCCCGCCAGTTCGCCGAGGCGTGTGGCAAGACGCCGGTCGAGGTCAAGGACCAGGCCGGCTTCATCGTCAACGCTCTGTTGTTCCCCTACCTGAACAACGCGGTGCGCCTCTACGAGCAGGGTGTGGCCTCCGTGGAGGACATCGACACCGCCATGAAGGGCGGGTGCGGCTTCCCCATGGGACCGTTCGCGCTGCTCGACCTGGTCGGGCTGGACACCTCACTGGCCATCCTCGACGCCCTCTACGACGAGTACCGCGACCCCAACTACGCCGCAGTGCCCCTGCTCCGTCGGATGGTCTCCGCCGAGCTGTTCGGCCGCAAGTCCGGCCAAGGGTTCCTCGACTATCGGAAGTAGCTCGACCGCTGGAAGTGACCAGCGGGTAACCTGAAGGGAAGCCGACGTCGGTGGCGGCGTGGACCCGTGGTGCGGGACCATCAACCGTGCCGACCGTCCGACCGGGTCGGCGAAACGGGATCCGGTTCCCGCGGGCTTCGAACTTCCAGGCACAGGGACGACAATGGGGAAAGGCACACGTGAGCTGTCACAGACCACGAGGTGGTGGGGCGCCCTCAGGCACATGGGACAGGTGACGAGGTGGAACCAGTGAAACGACCCGAGAAACCGAGCGAGTCCTCGGCGGGCCCCGCCGGCTCTCCGCGACGCGACAAGCCGTGGGTGATGCGCACCTACTCGGGACACTCGACGGCCAAGGCGTCCAACGAGCTCTACCGGACCAACCTGGCCAAGGGCCAGACCGGCCTGTCCATCGCCTTCGACCTCCCGACCCAGATCGGGTACGACCCCGATTCGCCCGAGGCCGCTGGAGAGGTCGGCAAGGTCGGCGTGCCGGTGGCCCACCTCGGTCACATGTCCCAGCTACTCGACCAGATCCCCGTCGAGTCGATGAACACGTCGATGACCATCAACGCCACCGCGGCGTGGCTCCTCGGCCTCTACATCGCCAACGCCGAGGACCACGGCGTGGACCCGGTGGTCCTGTCAGGGACCACCCAGAACGACATCGTGAAGGAGTACCTGTCGAGGGGAACCTTCATCTTCCCTCCGATGCCCAGCCGGCGCCTCACTGTGGACACCATCGCGTACACCGTCCGCAATGTGCCCAAGTGGAACCCGATCAACGTGTGCAGCTACCACTTGCAGGAAGCCGGGGCCACCCCCCACCAAGAGGTCGCCTACGCCCTTGCCACCGCCATCGGGGTGCTGGACGCGGTGCGCGACTCGGGCCAGATCCCCGAGTCCGAGTTTCCTGCTGTGGTCGGTCGCATCTCCTTCTTCGTCAACGCCGGCGTGAGGTTCGTCGAGGAGACCTGCAAGATGCGGGCGTTCACTGCGCTGTGGGACCGGGTGTGCACCGAGCGGTACGGCGTAACCGACCCCAAACTCCGCCGGATGCGCTACGGCGTGCAGGTCAACTCCCTCGGGCTGACCGAGGCCCAGCCGGAGAACAACGTCCCTCGCATCGTGCTCGAATCGCTGGGCGTCACCCTGTCCAAGGGGGCCAGGGCCCGGGCGCTGCAGCTCCCAGCGTGGAACGAGGCGCTCGGACTCCCCCGTCCGTGGGACCAGCAGTGGTCGCTCCGCATCCAGCAGATCCTGGCGTTCGAGTCCGACCTCCTCGAGTACGGCGACATCTTCGACGGGTCGGTGGTCATCGAGAAGAAGACCGCCGAGGTGGCCGATGCGTCGTGGGCGGAACTGCAGGACGTCCTCGAGATGGGTGGTGCGTTCGAGGCGATCGACGAGTTGAAGGCCCGCCTGGTGGGCAGCCAGGCAGAACGGGTTCGACGGATCGAGACCGGCGATCTCCAGGTGGTGGGGGTCAACTGCTTCACCGAGACCGCCGAGTCACCCCTGGGTTCGGACAGCGACAATGGCGGGGGCTCGATCCTCCGGGTCGACCCGGCCGTGGAGTCCGAGCTGCGCCTCGACGTGGAGTCGTGGCGGGCAGCCCGCGACGCGGTGGCGGCGCAGCGGGCCCTCGACGACCTGCGGCGCGCCGCGGAAGGGACGGACAACGTCATGGCCGCCACCATCGCCCTGGCCCACGCCGGCGGCACCACCGGCGAGTGGGCCGGCGCCCTGCGTGACGTCTTCGGCGAGTACCGTGCCCCGACCGGGGTGAGCGGCGGGGTGGGCCACCGGGGTTCCGAATTCAGAGAGGTGCTGGTCAGGTCCAAGGCCATCGCCAGCCGCTCGGGCGGGCCACCGAAGCTGTTGGTGGCCAAGCCCGGCCTTGACGGCCACTCCAACGGTGCCGAGCAGATCGCCGTCGCCGCCCGTGACGCCGGGTTCGAGGTTGTCTACCAGGGCATCCGGCTGTCCCCCGCCGAGATAGCCGCCGCCGCCCGTGACGAGGACGTCGACGTGGTGGGCATCTCCATCCTTTCCGGCTCACATCTCGAGCTGGTCCCCGACGTGGTCGACCGGATCCGGGCCGCCGGGGTGGAGGCGCCGGTGGTGGTGGGCGGGATCATCCCGCCCGAGGACGCCGAGATCCTCCTGGGCAAGGGCGTGGCCCGGGTGTACACCCCCAAAGACTTCGAACTCGGCCAGATGATGGATGACATGCTCAGCCTGGCCGAGGAGCACCGGGCCACCTCGGTGGTGTAGCCCGGGGCGGCAGACAGGGGGCCAGGTCCGGACCGGACCTCCACCCTCTGGGCGCCGTAACGAAGTACGTTCCCGACGTGTCCGTTCGCCGCAATCCGATGGCCGGGATCCTCTCGGGCCCGATCGATGCCCCACCCGAGGACCGCCTGGCCTCCGTCTTCCCCCAGGTCGCCGCGACGCCGGGGATGACAGTGGTTCATCGGGCCAGCGGGTTCAGCGGCACCCTGCTCCGTGTCGAAGGGGGTGGCGTCGAGATCCGGGGCCGCACCGGCCAGGAGCGTGTCTTCCGGCTCGCACCGGGGTCGTTCTCGGTCAACGGGAAGGCGGTCACCCTGGTCCGACCACCCTCCTCTCCCGGAACGCTGTCGGCTGGCGTCACCGCCTCGGGTTCAGTGGCCATGGCCGGCACGGGTGCCCGTGTGGCACGGGCGGGACGTCTGTGGGTGGAAGGGGTGCACGACGCCGAGCTGGTCGAGCGGGTGTGGGGCGACGACCTACGCATCGAGGGGGTGGTGGTCGAGCGGCTCGACGGCATCGACCATCTTGGAACCGCGGTCAAGGGCTTCGCTCCCGGCCCGGCCCGCAAGCTCGGGGTGCTGGTCGACCACCTGGTCGGGGGGTCCAAGGAGTCCAAGATCGCCGCCGGGGTCCGCCACCCCCAGGTGATGGTCACCGGCACCCCCTTCGTCGACGTCTGGCAGGCGGTGAAGCCCTCGGTGGTGGGCATCGAGGCGTGGCCGGACATCCCCATGGGGACCGAGTGGAAGACCGGGGTGTGCCAGGCGTTGGGTTTCGGCGATCCGCCCGCCGCATGGCGTCGGATCCTGGGGTCGGTGCGGTCCTACGCCGATCTCGAGCCGGCCCTGGTGGGCGCGGTCGAGCGTCTGATCGACTTCGTCACCGACCCCACCTGACCGCCCGAGGTCGGTTCAGGGTAGGTCAACGATGAGATCAGCCTCCGGCCCAGGGACGCTCACGTCGGGTGGTGGCCGGCCGTGACCACCACCGGCCGCTGAACCTCCAGGCCGGGGCACGGTGTGCCTCCTCGACCACGACGACTGGGGGTCGGGGCCACGCCTGGTCGACGGCGGCGGCGATGACGGCCAGCACGGCCGGATCGACCTGGGGACGGTCGGCGATGCCGGTGCCGTCGGCCACGACAGGGGCCGGGGCCTCTGACAGGGTCACAGCGGCATGTTCCCGTGCTTGCGTTTGGGAAGGTCCTCCCGCTTGGACGCGAGGAGGGTCAGGGCCCGCACCAACACCCGGCGGGTCTCCGCCGGGTCGATCACGTCGTCGACGTACCCCCGCTCGGCGGCGGCGTAGGGGTTGGCGTAACGCTCGGTGTACTCCTCCACCAATTCCTTGCGTCGACCCACCGGATCTTCGGCCTCGGCCAGATCGCGTCGGTAGACGATCTCCACCGCGCCCTCGGGGCCCATGACCGCCAGCTCGGCTGAGGGCCAGGCATAGGCCAGGTCGGCGCCGATGGACTTCGAGTTCATCACCACGTACGCCCCGCCGTACGCCTTGCGGGTGATGATCTGGACCCGGGGGACCGTCGACTCGCAGTAGGCGTAGAGCAACTTGGCCCCGTGGCGGATGATCCCGCCGTACTCCTGGTCGGTGCCGGGCATGAAGCCCGGCACGTCCACGAAGGTGACCAGGGGGACATTGAAGGCGTCACAGGTGCGCACGAATCGCGCTCCCTTCTCGGAGGCGTCGATGTTGAGCACACCGGCCAGCATCTGGGGCTGGTTGCCGACGATGCCCACCGCACGGCCGTCGATGCGGGCGAAGCCGCACACCAGGTTCATCGCCCAGTGGTGGTTGACCTCGAAGAACTCGCCATCGTCGACGACCGCTTCGATGACCTTCTTCATGTCGTAGGGCTGGTTGGGGGAGGCCGGCATCAGATCGGCCAGCTCGGGGGTGAGCCGCTCGGGATCGTCGCCCGAGTCCACCAGCGGCGCTTCTTCGAGGTTGTTGGAGGGAAGGAAGCCAAGCAGGTAGCGGACGTCGTCGAGGCACGACTTCTCGTCTGGGGACACGAAGGCGGCCACCCCGGACTTGGTGGCATGGCTCATGGCACCGCCCAGTTCCTCGAGGGTGACGTCCTCGCCGGTGACGGTCTTGACCACGTCGGGACCGGTGATGAACATGTGGCTGGTCCCCTGGACCATGAAGATGAAGTCGGTCATGGCCGGGCTGTACACGGCTCCCCCGGCGCACGGCCCGAGGATCACGCTGATCTGGGGGATCACCCCGGAGGCCTGAGCATTGCGATGGAAGATGCCGCCGTAGGAGTGGAGCGAGACCACACCCTCTTGAATGCGGGCACCGGCCCCGTCGTTGAGGCCGATCATGGGCACGCCGATCGACGAGGCCAGGTCCATCACCTTGTGGATCTTCTCGGCGAACACCTCACCCAGGGCGCCCCCGAACACGGTGAAGTCCTGGCTGAACACGCAGACCCGACGCCCTTCGATGGTGCCGAATCCGGTGATCACGCCGTCCGTGTAGGGCCGGTTCTCCTCGAGGCCCATGCCGTGGGCCCGGTGGCGCGCCAGCATGTCCAACTCCTGGAACGAGTCGTCGTCCAACAGATAGTCGATCCGCTCCCGCGCCGTCATCTTGCCCTTGGCGTGATGCTTCTCGACTGCCCGGGGAGAGCCGGCGTTGCGGGCCAGCTCGCGGCGCTCGGCCAGCTCTTCCAGTCGTTGGGTCATCGGATGATCCATGGGGTGAGGCTATCCGAACCGCCACCGGGGCTCAGATCCGGGCCCGTCCCTCAGCGTGGGTTGTTCACCCAGTGGGGTCCGCACCACACGTAGGTCACCGGGCTCGGCGCGCCCTCGCCCAGATAGGCGGCCACACTCCGACCCTGGTAGCGCTCCTCGAGATCTGGGTCGGCCGGCCCGGTGAACGAGAAGCGGTCGGCCGTTCGCCGTGACCCCGAGCCGGCCTGCTCGCTCAGCGCCCAGCCGTCGATCCGATGGACGCCGGCCACCAGGTCGCCGGCCACTATCACCGCCCACTGCGGCGATCGGGGGGAGTCGAGGTCGATCCACCGTCGTCCGATCCGCCAATTGTGCCGGGCCACCTCGTAGGACGTATCGGCTCCGGTGCCACCGACCCGGAGCAGGACCACCTGGTGCAGGCGCTTGAACTTGGCCCGTTTGGCCAGCAGGGAGCTCACCTCGGTGGCCGAGCGACGCTGGCTGGTCGAGCCGGGGGCCACCGGCAGGCCGAGCGCGTCATTGGCGGCCGCCTCGACCAGGTCGGCCTCCGCCGCGCCCAGTCCGTGGCGGAGGATGTCGATACGGACCAGTCGGCCGGTGGACTCGATCTCGTTGATCCGTTCGACCACGGGGAACGTGCGCTGATCGTCGGTGGCCGGCGCGGTGCCTCGGGCGGCACGGAGGTGATGGAAGCACCGGTCGCCGCGACCCCTGCCGGCGTAGAAGGCCCTCCCGGTCCGAGGATCCACCAGCAGGTAGACGTAGTTCCTGAGCTTGGATGACACCCCCTCGGCGAAGCCGGTCACCTCGTCGATCGCGGTGAGCTTGTCGCTGACGACCTTTGCGTCGGCGACCGGCTCGTCGGGCGCGGACCCATCCGGACCGGCCACGGGAAGCGGCGCCAGCTGCAGGGGAGATCGCACCATCGGGTCGGGGTCGGGGTGAGGTTCGGGGTCGGGTTCGGGGTCGATCGTCTGGGGCACTACCGCCGAGGGAACCGTCACCGGGGGTCGGGTCCGGTCCGGGGACGCCGGGATGGCCGGAACGCCGATGGAGGGGGGCTCACCGACCGGCACACCCTTGCCGACATCCGGCTGCCCCAGAAGGTCGGCGGGAAGTGCTTCTGCCGGGTCCAAGGGAGGTCGACCTACTCCTGCACGAGTTCGATCAGTGTGCCGAACGCTCCCTTGGGATGCACGAATGCCACCGTGGTGCCCCGTGACCCGGGACGGGGAGCCTGGTCGATGACCTGGCCGCCGTGGTCCTTGACCGACTGGAGGGCCGCCGCGCAGTCGGCCACCCGGTAGCCGACATGGTGCAGGCCGGGGCCCTTCTTCTCCAGGTACTTGGCCACCGGTGAGTCCTCCCGGGTGGGGGTGAGCAGCTGGATGTAGCTGTCGGCCACCTTCAAGAGAGCCTCTTCCACGCCGTCGGACTCGACCAGCTCGCGATGGTCGACCGTGGCGCCGAAGGTCTCCTCGTAGTAGCCGATGGCCGCTTCCAGGTCGGGAACGGCGATGGCCACGTGGTCGATCTCGGTCAGCAGGAGCTCGGTCATGCCCCATGCCTCCGGAACAGGGTGATCCGGTCCTCGCCCACTTCGGCGCGGAACTCGGGGTCGTCGATACCCAGGCCCTCCTCGGGTGCCAGGCAGAGGACACCGATCTTCCCCTCGTGCAGGTTCTTGTGCACCTGGTAGGCGGCGTCGCCCACGTCATCGAGCGTGTACACCGCCGACAGGGGCGGCAGGATCTTGCCCTCGCACACCAGCTGGTTGGCGTCCCACGCCTCGCGGTAGTTGGCGAAATGGGAGCCCTTGATGGTCTTGAGCTTCATCCACAGATGCCGGTTGTCGTACTCGATCATGTAGCCCGAGGTGGCCGCGCAGGTGACGATGGTTCCGCCCCGCTTGGCTGCGAAGACCGAGGCGCCCATGGTCTGTCGCCCCGGGTGTTCGAAGACGATGTCGACGTCGTCACCGACCAGGCCGCGGATGTCCTTGCCCAGGCGGCGCCACTCGGACTCGTCCTGGGTGCGCTCGTCCTTCCAGAACTTGTAGTTGGCCACCTTTCGGTCGATGACCGCCTCGACGCCGAGGTCGTGGAGGAGTGCCACCTTCTCTGGCGAGGACACCACCCCGACCGGAGTGCCGCCGCCGTTGAGCACGTACTGCACCGCGTAGGCCCCGAGCCCGCCGGACGCCCCCCACACCAGGACCTTGTCCCCCTGCTGCATCTGGGCACCGTTCTTCGACACCAGCATCCGGTACGAGGTGGAGTTGCACAATGCGTTGGCCGCGGCCTCCTCCCAGGTCAGGTGCTTGGGCTTGGGCATGAGCTGGTTGGCCTTGACCACCGCCAGGTCGGCCAGGCCGCCGAAGTTGGTCTCGAATCCCCAGATGCGCTGGTTGTCGGCCAGAATCGAGTCGTCGTGGGAGCTCGGGCTCTGGTCGTCCACGTAGTTGCAGTGGACGGTGACCTTGTCGCCGGGCTTCCAGTTCCGCACGGCCGATCCGGTCTTGAGGACCACGCCGGCGGCGTCCGAGCCGACCACGTGGTAGTCGAGGGCGTGGCGCTTGCCCCAGCTGCTCTCCTTGCCCAGGCGGTCGAGGAACCCGAACGTGGGCAGCGGTTCGAAGATCGAGGTCCACACGGTGTTGAAGTTGATGGCGCTGGCCATCACCGCGACATAGGCCTCGTCGGGGGCCAACTCGGGGACGGCCACCTCGCTCACGTGGAGCGACTTCCTGGGATCCTTGTCCTCCGAATCGAGGCCCTCGAACATGCCGATCTCGTCACGGCTGACGTAGGCGGCACGGTAGGACTCGGGGATCGGAATGGCCGCGAGCTCGTCGCTCGAGGCACCTGATCGGATGGCTGAGAGGAACTCCTGCATGGAAAGCGAGGATAGCTTGCGCGCCGAGTCGGGTCCCTGGGCCGGGCAAGCCCTGGTCGGGGTCGTTGTCGCCACCGTCACCGTCACCGGGGGCGCCGGTCCGTGTGGTCACGGTGGCGGACGAGGCCTTATCATGGTCCCGTTGCAGTGGCGGGCCCATGGGGGGGCCGCCGCCTGATCAGGCCTCGGAGGTCCATCATGTCCGGAACCGTCATCGTCGCAGGAGCCAGGACCCCGATCGGCAAGCTCTCGGGTGCCCTCGGCGGATTCTCCGCCACCGAGCTCGGTGGGTTCGCCATCGCCGGGGCCCTCGAGCGGGCCGGCATCACCCCCGAGCAGGTCGACTACGTGTTCATGGGCCAGGTCATCCTGGCCGGGGCCGGTCAGATCACCGCCCGCCAGGCCGCGTTCAAGGCCGGTATCCCGATGAGCGTCCCGTCCACCACCGTCAACAAGGTGTGCCTGTCCGGGCTCAACGCCATCTACCTGGCCGACCTGATGATCAACGCCGGTGAGGCGGAGATCGTGGTGGCCGGGGGCATGGAGTCGATGACCCAGGCGCCCTACCTGCTCCCCGGCGCCCGGGCCGGCTACCGGATCGGCGACCAGAACGTGGTCGATTCGATGATGTACGACGGGCTGTTCTGCGCCTTCGACAACTGCGCCATGGGGCTCGGCACCGAGCGGTACAACGGGGCGGACGGGGTGTCCCGTGAGACTCAGGATGCCTTCAGCGCCCTGTCCCACGAGCGGGCCGCCGCCGCCATCAAGGACGGCAAGTTCGCCGAGGAGATCGTCCCGGTGAGCGTTCCCCAACGCAAGGGTGACGCGCTGATCGTCGACACCGACGAGGGCGTCCGCCCCGAGACGACCGCCGAGTCGCTGGGCAAGCTACGTCCGGCCTTCGACAAGAGCGGCACCATCACCGCCGGCAACGCCTCCCAGATCTCCGATGGTGGCGCCGCTGTGATCGTGATGTCCAAGGCCAAGGCCGAAGAGCTGGGACTCACTCCTCTCGGCGAGCTGGTCAGCTACGGACAGGTCGCCGGGCCGGGCCCGTCCCTGCTGCACCAGCCCTCCCACGCCATCACGGTGGCCATGGACAAGGCGAAGCTCAAGGTGGGCGACATCGATATCTTCGAGATCAACGAGGCCTTCGCCGCCGTCGGATGCGCTTCAGCCAGCGACCTGGGGATCAGCGGCGAGATCGTCAACGTCAACGGTGGCGCCATCGCCCTCGGGCACCCGGTGGGAATGTCGGGCACCCGCCTGGCCCTCACCTCGCTGCTCGAGCTGAAGCGACGCGGTGGCGGTACGGCCGCGATCAGCCTGTGTGGTGGTGGTGGCCAGGGAGATGCAGCCATCCTCCGCACGCTCTGATCGATTGCTCGACCATCCCTGACCCTTCCGCTCCGAGTTGTCCGGATTCAGGAACGGGCCCCGGCACATCCGTCGGACCGTTGGCCTCGGAGGGTCCTTGGCATGTAGTTGGGCAATTCTGCGTGCGCCGTACGCAGAATTGCTCAAGGCACAGTGACCCGGGCCCGGGAACGACCCCTGGGCCCGTAGCTCAGTACGGCGGTTTGAACAGGCCGACCAAGGTGGCGCACCCGTGGACGACGTCCTCCCACGCGGTCACGTCCAGGGACAGCACGGCCAGTCCACAGGTAGGGAAGCCGTGGGCGCCAAGGGTGGCCCGGTCCCCCGGCCGTCGGTCCTCGTCGTCGGCCAGCAGCTCCCAGGTCAGGTGCTCCATGGTCGGGTTGTGGCCGACCACCATGACGCTCATCACGCCTTCGTCGACCTCGC
>JADGOG010000231.1 GCA_017883065.1 Acidimicrobiales bacterium
GACGTTCTCACAGGAGATCGCCGTCACGGACGGGTCGGAGCCGCTGACGAGATCGCCGGGAGCGTCGGCATTATGAGAGCGGGCGACGAGAATCGAACTCGCGCTATCAGCTTGGGAAGCTGAAGTTCTGCCACTGAACTACGCCCGCATGGTCCGGCCACTATACCGAAGCCGGCCGGCCACGAATGTCACCGAGGCCGCTCCCGCACCCCCGGCGTCCAAGCTCAGGGGTGTTGCACCTCGTCGACGTGGGTCAACGTGTGATGCTCGAAATCGGTCGCGTCCACCGTTGCGCTGATCTTCGGCACCCCGCCGGTGAACGACCGACGGACCTCGATCTCGCAGTCGATCGGCAGCGAACAGGCCGGGCAGGGGACGGTGACGTAGCTCTGCGGCGCCCGGTCCTT
Source organism: Acidimicrobiales bacterium (assembly GCA_017883065.1). GTDB lineage: Bacteria > Actinomycetota > Acidimicrobiia > Acidimicrobiales > RAAP-2 > Bog-756. The sequence goes on from JADGOG010000231.1 coordinate 408, forward strand.
GGACGGCGTGACGTGCACGCAGCTGTGCCTTTCGAATCCGGCCCGCTTCCCGTGCAGATAGGCCAGCGGCACGCCGACCACCAGTGCCAGGATGAGCAGTGTCTCCGTCATGGTCAGATCCCCTCGTGCCGCGCCGAACACAGTGAACACCGATCGACAACCGACGGCCCCCCGGTCGTCGGCGAACGCGTCCCCGGACCCATCGGACTCCGCCGCTCGAACTCCAGCGCGGACACGCTCCCGCGCCGGATCGCGCAGCGATCCTTGAATCCGGATCCTTCTTTCACTGTGAGCGTGCATCGGGCGCACGACAACGCGACGTTCGTCACGTCTCCGCAGCTCGCACCCCTTAGGCTTCCGCCCATGCTGCTTTCCGACCGCGATCTGCTCGTCGAGATCGACGGCGGCTCACTGAGCCTCGATCCGTTCGATGCCTCACTGATCCAGCCGTCCAGCATCGACGTGCGGTTGGACCGGTACTTCCGTGTGTTCAACAACTCGAAGTACACCCACATCGACCCGAAGATCCAGCAGGACGAGCTGACCACCCTCGTCGAGGTCGACGGTGACGACGCCTTCGTGCTGCACCCCGGGGAGTTCGTGCTGGGATCCACGTTCGAGGCGGTCAGCTTGTCCGACAGCCTCGCGGGCCGGCTCGAGGGGAAGTCATCGCTCGGCCGGCTCGGCCTGCTGACGCACTCCACGGCGGGGTTCATCGATCCGGGGTTCAGCGGCCACATCACCCTGGAGCTGTCCAACGTGGCGAATCTGCCGATCACGCTGTGGCCCGGGATGAAGATCGGCCAGCTGTGCCTTTTCCGGCTGACCTCGCCGTCCCTTCACCCCTACGGATCCGCTGAGTACGGCTCGCGCTACCAGGGGCAACGCGGGCCGACGCCGTCCCGGGCGTACCTGAACTTCCGGCAGGACGACACCAGGCGCTGACCCCGCTCGACGTAGCGACAACTTCTGGACGCAGGATCGGACTCCGAGGACAATTCCGGCCGAGCGTCGGCCGGCCCGAGGAGGATCCCGATGACTGACCAGATCCCTGACCCGATCACCGATCCGAACACCGATCCGAACACCAGGCAGACCCGCGATCTGTACCGCAGGGCCTCCGACGCGTTCGGTGCTCACGTGCATGCAGTGGGTCCGGACCAGTGGGCGTCGCCCACACCCTGCACGGAGTGGGACGTCCGCGCGCTGGTCAACCACGTGGTGGGAGAGAACCGCTGGGCGGTGCCGCTGTTCGGTGGGGGCACCATCGCCGAGGTCGGCGATCGCTTCGACGGCGACCTGCTGGGTGCTGGTCCGGTGCAGGCCTGGGACGAATCCGCGGCCGAAGCCCTCTCAGTCGTCGACGAGATGGGCGCCATGGAGCGCAGCGTGCACCTGTCCTTCGGCGACTTCCCCGGGCGTGAGTACGCCATGCAGTTGTTCGCCGACCTGCTGGTCCACGGCTGGGACCTGGCCACGGCGACCGGCCAGGACGGGACGCTCGACCCCGAACTGGTCGCAGCATGCGCGGGATGGTTCGCCGACCTGGCGCCGGCCTACCGCGAGGCCGGCGCGGTGGGGCCGCGACCGCCGGTACCCGGCGACGCCGACGCGCAGACGCTGTTGCTGGCCGAGTTCGGCCGGGCCGGCGCCTCCGCCACCTGAACGCGAGCGGACCCGGTCGATCGGTCCGAGGTCGTCGTGACGTTGACCGGCCCGCCCCCGGTCGGCCTCGGCGCGCCGGGCAGGATGTGAGCCATCGGCGGGTGCAGCCTGTCCAGGTCTGTCCCGGTGAGGACGTAAGTTACTGGCCAGTAGCTTTGCCGTATCGTGCAGTGGTCGGGGGATCGGCCGTGCCGAGTGTCCCGCCCGGACCGGCTGGAACAGGAGATGAACAGCGCCGATGACGTGGTGGTCGTGGCTCATGGGAACCGTCGCGGTGATCTTCATCGTGGTCGGGTTCGGCATGCTGTTCCGCGCGGGATGGCAGATCTTCCGCCACCTGCGGCTGGGCCGGCCCGACCCCTACCGCGCCGGCCCGGTGTTCCATCGCCTCGGCACCCTGATCAAGGAGTTCCTCGGGCATACCCGGATGCTCAAGTGGGGCTTCATCGGTGCCGCGCACTGGTTCGTGATCATCGGGTTCGGTGCGCTTTTTCTGACCCTGGTCGGGGCCGTGGGGGAGACCTTCTCGCCGACCTTCGAGATCCCG
>JADGOG010000049.1 GCA_017883065.1 Acidimicrobiales bacterium
CGAGCGTCCCGGTCGAACCATGGAAGTGGGCGTCACCGAAGGTGTACACGCCTCCGTCCGAAGAGACCAGCCAGTACCCCTGACCGCTGGGCGAGCTCGAGACACCCACGATCGGGTGGTGCGGGTTGTTCGGGCCGAGGGCGCCGTGGAACCGGGCGTCGCCGAAGGCGTACACCCCTCCGTCGGAGGCCACCAGCCAGTAGCCCTGACCGCTGGGGGTGGCGGCCAGACCCACGACGGCTTGGTGGGGGTCGTGGGGGCCGAGGGCGCCGTGGAACCTGGCGTCGCCGAAGGCGAACACGCCCCCGTCGGAGGCCACCAGCCAGTAGCCCTGACCGCTGGGGGTGGCGGCCATGCCCACGATCGGCTTGTTGAGGGGATAGGCACCGGCGGACCCGTGGAACACGGCGTTGCCGAAGGAGAAGACGCCCCCGTCCGATCCGACCAGCCGGTAGCCCTGCCCATCGGCGGTCGGCGATGCCGTGCCGAAGGGGACGTGGGTGGTGAGCACCGCCGCCGTGACTCCCAGGACCACGAGGAGGGCCATGACGATGCGCTTCCAGACGGTCGGGGATGTCGAGTGTCTGGCGCTCATTCCCCCCCAGCGTGTCACTTTTCGCCCCCGGTGATCGAGCAGGGTGACCGGGTCACCCCCAACCCCTGGTCAGCCCGTCGGGGGCGGCTCGACGGGCCGGGCAACGGTGGAGGAGGACACTCGGTCGGGCCGGCGAACCCGGCTCAGCTCTTGAGAATTCCCCCGATGATCGAGCCGGCGGTGTTGGAGCCGGAGTTCTCCTGCTGGGGGAGGTAGGGCGCGATGGCATGGGCCAGTTGGGAGATGGGCATGGTCTGGAGCCACACCAGGCCCGGACCGGTCAGGGAGGCCAAGAAGAGGGACTCGGCCCCGAAGAGCAGGTTCTTGACGCCCTTGACCATCTTGATCTCGAAGCTCATGTTGGCATCGAAGAGGCCGACATGGCCGGGGATGACCTTGAGGTTCTCGCCCGGGGCCAGGTGGTACTCGACCAGCTCGCCGGAGAGCTCGATCCACGCCGTGCCCTGACCGGTGACCCGCTGGAGGATGAAGCCGCTCCCGCCGAACACCCCCGCGCCGAGCTTCTGCTGGAAGCCGATGGAGATGTTGACGTCGGAGGTGGCGGCCAGGAACCCGTGGCGGTGGACCAGATACTCGCGGTCGGGGGCGATGGCCACGGGACGGATCTCCCCGGGCATCTTGGCGGCGAAGGACACCGTGCCCGGTCCGGCGTTGGCCTCGTACTGGGTCAGGAAGAGGCCACCACCGGCAACGGTCCGCTTCAGGGCGCCGAACACGCCCTTGGAGCCTGCCCCGGAAGTGGAGGTGGCCATCTCGATGGTCGAACTCATCCACGACACCTCGCCGCCGGGAGAGACCACGCTCTGGCCCGGGTTGAGGTCGATCTGGAGCACCGGCATCACCGTGCCGAGGATCCGATGGTTGAGTCCGGCGGCTGCGTCTACCGCGGCCGGATCGTCGGGGGAAGGCGGCTGCACATCGGTCATCGTGGCTCCTCTCGCCGTGCCTGGACGACACGGCGCTCCAGGCATGCACAACGTACAAGACGGACCTGCCGGCAGCGTGGGATGAGGGCGGGTGTCCCGATCATCGGGACGGGGGCGGGCCGGACGCGCTCGTGCCAGATCCCTGGGAACCGTCCCCGTCTCCCGGTAGGTTCGCGACCATGGACCTCGACACCGCCACCGCTTCCGAACTGACCCGGGCGATCCGTGAGCGGTCCCTCTCCAGTCGGGAGCTGCTCGACCACCTGCTCTCCCGGATCGCCCACCACAATCCTGACCTGAACGCCGTCGTGGCGCTCGACGAGGAGCGAGCACGCACCGGTGCCGGGGCAGCCGACGCGGCAATGGCGAACGGGGAGTCGTCCGGTCCGCTCCACGGACTCCCGATGACGGTGAAGGACGTCTGGGAGACCGAGGGCCTCGTCACCACCTCGGGCGCTCCCGAGCTCGCCCACCACATCCCCGAGACCGATGCGCTGACCGTGGGTCGGCTGAAGGAGGCAGGAGCGATCATCTTCGGCAAGACCAACACTCCTCTGTACGCCGGGGATATCCAGACCTTCAACGAGGTGTACGGGGTCACCAACAACCCGTGGGACACCTCGCGTACTGCCGGTGGTTCGTCGGGCGGTGCCGCAGCCGCGGTGGCGGCCGGCATGACGCCGCTCGAGCTGGGCAGCGACATCGGAGGGTCGATCCGAAACCCAGCGCACTACAACGGCGTTTACGGACTGAAGCCGTCGTGGGGCATCGTGCCGAGCCGGGGGCATATCCCGGGGCCTCCCGGAAGCCTGGTGGAACCTGACGTCAACTGCGGCGGACCGCTTGCCCGGTGCGTCGACGACCTCCGCCTGGCGCTGGACGTGGTGGCCGGTCCGGTTCCCGAGGATGCTGCCGGCTGGAGACTCGAGCTGGACCAGGGGCCTCCGGTCGACCAGGTACAGGGTCTTCGGGTGGCGACCGTCTTCGGCGACGGAACAGATCTGATGCCGTTGGCCGCCGATGTTCGGACCAGTCTCGAGGCATTCGGGAACCGAATCGCCGAGGCGGGTGCCAGGGTCGAGGCGACCAAGCTTCCGGTCTCCCTGGCCGACGGGCTCCGGTCGTGGCAGGAGCTGGTGCTCCCGATCATCGGGACGGGCCTGCCCGACGACGACTTCACTGCGTTCGCCGAGCTGGAGGCGGTCCCCGGTGACGATCCCGTGCTGGTGGCCGGCCGGTCCCTGGCCGGCCGGTACCGGTCCTGGGCGCGGGCCAATGGGCTCCGTCAGCGTCAGCGTGCCGCCTGGGCCGCGATGTTCGAGCGCTACGACGTGGTGCTGGCCCCTGTCATGCCGACCGCGGCCTTCCCTCACGACGTCGAGGTGCCGATCACGGATCGGGTGTTGACCATCGACGACGTTGCCGTCCCCCATCTGGTGACCATGGCCTGGTGTGGAGCCGTCGGATCCGTCCTCCTGCCGGTGGTGACCCTTCCCACCGGTCTGACGCCGGCCGGGCTGCCGGTGGGCGTCCAGGTGATCGGGCCCTTCCTGTCTGACCGGCGCCTGCTGCGGATCGCCGCAGTGATCGATGCCGCGGCCGGCTCAGGCTTCACCCCGCCGTTCGCCTGACCCAGGCGTGGCGTCCGGCCGGCCGGACGCCGGAGCAGGCCATTCGTCTGGAGCCGTGGAGCCTTCGGTCAGGAAGACCTGTCGGCCTCGGGGGCCGGCTCTCCGATGATGCTCTCGACCGTGTCCTCCGGCAGGAAGTCGCGACGCCACGGGCGGACGTAGGTCAGCCAGATCGCACCGGCGCCCAGGAGGACCGCGCACAGGATCCATCCCAGAACGGTCGTCCCCACCCCCACGTACTTGAGGCCCGAGGCGAAGATCACGAAGGTGATCGCCGGTCGGATGTACCGGTCCGGCGCCCGGGACGAGAAGAACGAGCCGATCAGCACCGCCGGAACGCTCCCGATGACCAGCGACGTGGTGACGGCGAACTCGACGTGCCCGAAGGTGAGCGCCCCGAGGGCAGCCGCCACAGTCAGGGGCACGGCCTGGGTGAGGTCGGTCCCGACCAGTTGATTGGCACCCAGCATCGGATAGAGGAAGAGGAGGAACACGATCATCAATGAACCCGAGCCGACCGAGGTGATCCCGACGATCAGACCACCGGCCATCCCGATGGCGATGGTGGGCAGCGGTCGCACATGGAGGTCGTGGACGATCGCCTTGCGCTCGTTCCCCTTCCGCTTGTCCATGGCCAGGCGCAAGAGCATCGCCGCCGCTCCGAGCAGCAAGGCGACCCCGAGGATGGTCTGGATCATCTTCTCGGCCGACTTGGCATTGCCCATGAGGTGGAGCAGATAGGCCCCGAAGAAGGCCATCGGCACGGATCCGAGCACCATCCACCCGACCAGCCGCAGGTTGACGGTCCCCTTCCTCAGGTGCACGAAGGCCCCGACCGGCCGCATCACCACCGCGGCGACCAGGTCGCTGGAGATCGCCGTGGAGGGCTTGATGCCGAAGAGCAGGATGAGCATCGGGGTCATCAGGGCCCCGCCGCCCGCTCCGGTGAGGCCGACCAGAAAGCCGACGACCGCACTCCCGAGGACGATGTACGGATTGATCTGCACGAGCCCCCCCAACCATCTAGTCCCACCGATCAGGTGGAGAAGCTAGCACCGTGACCGCTTCCCACACCGGGGCGTTCCCCGGGGGCACCCAGGTCCCATCGGGGTGAGCGGGCACTACGTTCCCTCGTCCCGATCGCGATCGCGATCTCAGCGCTCGATCTGCCGGGCCGCCATCTGACGTACCCGCTCCCGGCTGACCCCCAGCCGCTCGGCGATGGCGTCGAGGGAGAGCCCGTACTGCCGGGCCTCGTCGATCGCCTTGGCTCGCTTTCTGGCCTGACGGGCGCGTTTCGCCTCAGCTTCTCTCATTGCGTCGTTGGCGGCGACCACCCGGTCGAGGGCCTTCCAAGCCTTGTTTGTCACGGGGCGTGGTTCAAAGGGCATCGTCCGCGACTTTACCACTACAAGGTGACTCTTGCGGATGGCCACCGCAAGGGAAGGGTTGTGATAGCGAGCCTCTAGATTCCGGGCCAAATGAGGGGTATGGTCGCATCAGATCGATCATCCGGACAGAGGGAGTTCGCCCTCGCGACGATGGCGAATCGGGTCGAGAGACGAGAGCGCATGACACGGATGGTGGGTGGTCCTCAGAGCAACAGCGGCCATGTGGCCGCCGTGGGCAACGTGCGCGACGGAGTGGCCTCGAGGGTCACGGGCGCTCGACAGCAGCAAGGGGCAGGCACTGACCCTGTCGGTGGGCCGACCGGAATCACTCCCGGTGGCCTTGGTCAAGCAAAGGAGCCATTGTGAAACGGATCGCCGTGATTCTCAGTTCGGTCATCGCACTGATCACTGTCAGTGTGACCCTGGGGGGTGCAGCCTGGAGCGCGACCAACAGCCCCACCACCGCCGTCATCACCTTCAACGATGCCGCCCACAACGTACAGCTGACCATTCCCACACCCGCCTGTCCGACGTCACAACCGGACTGTCAGTGGAAGTTCTTCCTCAATGAGCCGAAGCTGCACGTCGACGTGGCCACCATCTACGGGACCTCCGGCACCCTGACCCTCGACTACCCACCTGAGTTCTGCGGCGTGATCCAGGCCGACGCCTACGTCGGACCCCCCTGGGTTGCCAAGCGGGGATTCCAGCACACCATCGACGACTGCAATCCTCCCAACACGACCACGACCACGACAACCACGACGACGACGGTTCCGCCCACCACCACGACCACGACCGGACCACCGATCCCGCCCACTACGACAACCACAACCACAACCACGCTCCCGGTGGCGGGCCCGGTAGTCGGGACCAGCACCCCGCCCCCGGCTCCCCCGGCTCCCCCGACCGCCCTGCCGTTTACGGCAACGCCGGCCGCTCCGGCCGCCGCCGCTCCGGCCGAGCTGCCGTTCACCGGAGTCAACACCAAACCGCTGTGGTTCATCGGCATCGCGCTGGTGGCGCTCGGCCTGGCCCTGACCAGATCCAATGACTCGTGGCGCAGGATGAGGCGTCGAGTGTCGACGACCCTTCGGGGCTACGTGCCCGGGCTGGTGCTGACGCTCCGCTTCTGAGCTGACCTACGCACAGGTCCCCGAGGGTGGTGGCCCCTAATTGCGTGACCGGGCCAGTACCCTTGAGGGTTACGTGTAGTCCGCAGTCGGCGCCTGGCCGCGTCAGCGAGTCAGGTCCGGGTCAAGGCGGAGAGCAGCCGGGGATTCAGGCGCCCTCCCATCGAGGAGCGCCCGGATCTCCTAAGGAGACAGTCGATGTCGCAGTGGGGGCAAGCACTCACCGAGTGGTGGAAGTGGCTGGTGGGCGAAGAGCCCGTGCCCGGTCGCCGATCCCAGATCATCCTCGCCGGCACGCTGGGAGTCGTGGCCGTCCTGGGCGTGGTGGCCGCGTTCGCACTTCCGGCCCCCGCGAAACAGGTGACCGCCCCACCGCCCGCGGCGACGTCGGGCATCTCGCAGGCTCCGTTCACCGAATCGGCGCCTTCGGCCCCGTCCACCACGACGCCCCCCTCCACCTCGACCGCTCCCTCGACCACCACCGCCACCCCGGGACCCACGTCCACGACCACGGCGACAACCTCCGCCAAGGGGGGGACGAGGTCCACCGGCTCGACGACGGCCCCGGCATCGACGCCCGTGAGCCCGTCGGTCCCCCTGTCGGTCATGGTCACCGTGGGCAAGGGATGGTCGAGACTCAGCTGGAACCCGCCGGCGATCACCAGCGGAACCACGGTCGCCGGCTACAACGTGTACGTCGGGACCAGCTCGGGAGGAGAGAGCCCGACGCCGGCCAACGGGCCGACGCTGATCCCCACCACGGCGTTCACGGTGACCCACCTCATCGTGGGCAAGTCCTACTTCTTCACTGTCCGGGCATCGGGATCGACAGGGCTGTCCGGCCCCTCCGCGGAGGTGTCGACGTCGAGGGCCCAGAACGTGCCCCCGGCCGGATCGCTGTCGACGCCGGTAGTGGGTATGGCCGCCCCCGCCCACGGTTCCGGCTACTGGCTGATCAACGCCCACGGAGCGGTGTCCACGCACGGCGCAGTGGCCAACTACGGATCGACCGCCAATCTCGCCCTCCTCGCGCCTGTCGTCCGGATCGTGGCCACGCCCGACGGCCTGGGCTACTGGGAGGTGGCTGCCGATGGTGGGGTCTTCACCTTCGGTGACGCCCGCTTCTTCGGATCGGCCAGTGTCACCGCCGCAGATGTGCCGGTGATCGGGTTGGCTCCGACCGCCGACGGCCTGGGCTACTGGGAGGTGGACACCAATGGCGACGTGTTCTCCTTCGGCGACGCCAGGTTCCTCGGATCGATGGGGGGCAAAGCGGTCGGTGCGCCGATCGTCGACATCGCGTCCGACTCCGCTACCGGTGGCTACTGGTTGACCACCAACGAGGGGCAGATCTTCAGCTTCGGAGCTCCCGTGTTCGGCTCGACGACGGGAACGGTCCTCAGCCAGCCGGTGATCGGGATGGCCAGCACGTCGGACGGCAACGGCTACTGGCTGGTGGCCAGTGACGGGCGGGTGCTCAACTACGGGGACGCCGCCTTCAGGGGAGCGCCCACCGCGGCGAGCGTGAGCGCCGCCGTCACCGGGCTGGCGCCGGACTTCGCCACCGGCGGCTACTGGCTGGTAACCGGTGACGGCGGGGTGTTCACCTTCGGAGCGCCCTTCTTCGGCGCCGGCTGACCCACCCTTCACCCCGGTCCGCCGCGGAGGTGAAGGCTGCACCGAGCGACAGCGTGGAGCGAGCTCGCCCGCCGCATGCCGGGATCACCAGTCACGTGATGCCCGCACTCGCCTGAATCCGGGCCGCAGCCCGCCCCACGCCCCTACTCAGCCGTTGGCGTACTCCATCCCCTTCAGAATGGCCGGCATCGCCGTATCCAGATCGAGCACCACCTTGGACTCGAGCTCCAGGTACTCGCTGAGAGCGAGGCCGGTCTCGAGCTCGAAGGCGCTCGCCGCGTCGGGGTCGACCGCCTTGACCACGGTCATTCCGCCGGACCCGTCGCTGGCGATGTACCAGCAGAGTCGCTCCACACTCGGGTTCTCGGCTGTCGAAGCCTCGATCTTCCCCCAAGTCTGCATCATTCGGCTTGCCTGGTCAGGTGAGAGCGGCCGGGCCTTCCATGTCGTACATACAAGCATGTTCCCTCCTTTGATTTGACACGAATGCCACCGTACCGCTATCCGCTGCCGCCTGCTCGGGGAGTGACAACAGGTCTTGCGTAGACACGGTTCCCACCCACCGCCGGGCAGGCGGACGCCGGTGATGGAGGCCGGCGGGGCCAGGGGGTCGCCAGGTGGCCGCCTCCCACCGGAGCTACCCGGGTTCTCTGCGCCCGTCTCCCCTATCGTGGCAACCATGACCAAGACCGTGATGATCACCGGCGCCGGTTCAGGGTTCGGCAAGATGGCCAGCCTGGCCCTGGCAGAGCGCGGGCACGAGGTGATCGCCACCACCGAAACCGACGGACAGGCCGACCTGCTGCGTGCCGAGGCGCCGCAGCTGACCGTGGAGCGGGTGGACATCACCAGTGACGACGTGGCCAAGGTGCTGGCCTGGGACATCGACGTGCTCATCAACAATGCCGGCGCAGGGCAGACCGGCCCGTTGGCCGACGTTCCGCTCGACCGGGTCCGCCGCCTCTTCGAAGTGAACGTGTTCGGCACCCTCGCGGTGACCCAGCAGGTCCTGAAGGGGATGGTGGCCAAGGGCAGCGGGCGGGTGATCATCATGTCCTCGATCTCCGGAGTGATGTCCGCACCGACCTTCGGGCCCTACTCCATGACCAAACACGCTCTCGAGGCCATGGGCAAGACGATGCGGAGCGAACTCGCCCCGCTGGGCATCGACGTCACGTTGATGAACCCGGGTCCCTACCAGACGGGGTTCAACGATCGCATGGCCGACTCGATGTGGGAGTGGTTCGGCGAAGCATCGCTCAACGCATCGGCCTCCGACTCCTTCCGGGAGTTCGGCCGGTTCGTCACCGGCAACCAGATGGACCCGGTCGAGGTCTCCCGGCGGATGGTCGAGCTGACCGAGGCCGAGACGACCGAGGAGAACAACTTCGTGCCCCCGGAGATCCGGGCCCTGGTCACCGGCGCACTGGAAGGCTGAGCGTCGGATCCCGAGGGCCACCCCGTCGACGGAAGCAGGAGGATGCGGGGACGGAACCCCGGCCAACCGGAGGAACCGTTCCGGTGGGTAGGCTCCCAACAGCACGCCCCGGCCGGGTCGGCATGCACGAAGGTCAGAGGGAAGGACACCGATGACGAGCTCCGATCTACTCGAAGACGCCTTCCAACGGGTGCGGGACTCGGTGCATCCGGCGGTGAGCGGCCTGTCGGCCGAGGATCTGGCCTACCGGCCTGACAGCGAGTCCAACTCCATCGCCTGGTTGGTGTGGCACCTGACCCGGATCCAGGACGACCACATCTCCGGACTCGACGGCAACGAGCAGGTGTGGACGGCCAACGGTTGGGTCGACCGCTTCGCCCTCCCCCTCGAAGTGTCGGACACCGGATACGGACACGATTCCGAGACAGTGGCCGTAGTCATCGCTGATGCCCCGTTGTTGCTCGGCTACTTCGAGGAGGTCCACGAAAGGACGCTGGCCTTCGTCCGCTCGCTGGTCGAGGACGACCTCCACCGGGTGGTGGACACCAACTGGAACCCGCCGGTGACCATGGGCGTCCGCCTGGTCAGCGTGATCACCGACGACCTCCAGCACGTCGGCCAGGCGGCCTACGTCCGAGGCATCCTGCAACGCCGGTAGCGGCCGTCACCCCTCGGGCGCTGTGGTGCCGCCCTCGCCGAGCTCGACCTACACGAGGGTTCTGTCGACAGCAGCCTCGGCGTCGAGGATGCTGTCGGAGTGCACTCGCTGGGTCGTAGCCAGTGCTTCGGCCCCGCTCGATGACCATGGCCTCGAGCCCGCTGCGCGAACGTCGGGTGCCAGACTGCCGAGGTGACACTCAGGCGGAAGAGCCGGATGCCAGGCCGTCGGGGCAGCGCATGCCCGACCATGCCCTGCGTGATCGTGGCGCTCTTCGTGGCGGCCACGTTCCTCGGTGGCTGTGCATCAGCCGGCCGCATCGGCGCCTCGGGGACCGGAACGGAGGTGAACCCGGCAGTCGGGCTCCGGCCGGCGACCACCACCACATCGCCGCCCCCGCTTCCGGTCATCCCGGTGGAGTGGGCGCCCTGTGGATCCCTGCAGTGCGGCTCGGTGACCGTGCCGATCGACTACCGGCACCCCCAGGCCGGCACCGTTCAGATCGCCGTCGCCCGGCATCCCGCCGAGGTCCCCTCCGAGCGGCTCGGCTCCCTCGTGATCAACCCGGGTGGGCCGGGAGGGTCCGGCATCGACGACCTGCCCAACGAGTTGTCGGCACTCACCACGGAGCTCCTCGACCGCTTCGACATCGTGTCCTTCGATCCCCGAGGAGTGGGGCGAAGCAGCCCGGTGAGCTGTGCACCCGGCGGGGGCGGAAGTGGTGGCGGGACCACCGCCCCGTTGATCGACCCGGTCCCGACGACGCCGGCCGCACAAGAGGCGCTTCTCGCCAACGACCAGGCCTTCGCTGCCCAGTGCGAGCACGACAGCGGACCCATCCTGCCGTACGTGGGAACCGTCGACTCGGCCCGGGACCTCGACCGCATGCGACAGGCTCTGGGAGATGCCCAGCTGACCTTCGTCGGCCACTCCTACGGCACGTTGCTCGGGGCCACCTACAGCGAGGAGTTCCCGACCCACGTGCGGGCCATGGTGCTCGACGGAGCCATCGACCCGGCGTTGAGCACGACCCGGTACGCCTCCGACCAGGCCACGAGCCTGGAGTCCGAACTGGAGACGTTCTTCGCCTGGTGTGCATCGGATGGAGGCTGCCCATGGCGCCCGGTCGGTGATCCGACGGCGGCGCTGCTCGCCCTCATCCAGCGCAGCCGTACGGTTCCCCTGTCGGTGTCCGGCGGGAGTACCGCCGGACCGGGCGAGATCTACAACGCCCTGCTGGCAGGGCTCGAGTCCCAGACGTCGTGGCCCACGTTGGCCGGCGCCCTGGCGGAGGCGGAGTCGGGCAACGGGGCGGCGGTCACCGCCATGTCCGGACGGTACGAGACCGGCGGCTCCTCGAATTCGGCCACGGCCGAGCAGGCCATCGACTGCCTCGACCATCCGGTGAGCCGGGACCCCAGGACCTTTCCGGTCCTGGCCGCATCGATCGGGCGTGAGGCACCGGTCTTCGGACCGCTGCTCACATGGGGCCTACTGGGCTGCGCCACCTGGCCCGTCCTGCCCACGCGAACCCCGGCCCCGGCATCGGACCCCGGCGGCCCTCCCGTCCTGGTGATCGGAACGACCGGGGACCCGGTCACCCCCTACGCGTGGGCGGTCGCCCTGGCCAAGGAGCTGACCGGCGGTTCGCTCCTCACCTGGCAGGGACGGAGCCACGTGGCCACCTTCTACAGCCCGTGCGTGCGTGCGGCCATTCAGGCGTACCTGGTGGCGGGGGCGCTGCCCGCCGCCGGGGCGATCTGCACTGATTGACGCGGTCGGTGAGCCGCCGGCGACGGACATCGTCCACCTCGGTGGACGACGCTTGCCGACGGGACCGCTACTGCATGGCCGACACGTACGGTCGCAGCCCGATGGCCATGTCGACACAGGCACCCACCAAGACGTCCCGCTCTGCTCCGACCGGTGGCCGGTCGAGGGTGAGCCGAGTCCCCAGAATCGGTACGGGCAGGGGCTGTCCGGGCCGATCCCACCAGATCAGCTCACCGGCGGCACCGTCGAGTGCACGGGACAGCGTCCACCCGGCCACCCTTCTGATCACATCCATGCGCCCCATCTCCTCACCGGACGGCGCAGTCAGGATCAACCGGAACAGTTCGACGGTCTTGGCATCCACTGGGGCAGGGCGGAAGTGCACGATGTCGCGCCCACCCAGCGTCGCGGTCGACGTCTCCCCCCGGGTGATCGTGGCGATCTCCGAACCATCCGTGCGGGTGAAGAGGCTCGGCGCTCCATCCTTCGAGACCACGTTGAACACGGAATCGTCCCGGTACGTCACCGTATGGCTGCCCACGCCGCCGTTCTTGAAGCCGAAGAGGATGCCGAGCTTCTTGCCCCTCCCGTCGCCTCGGCCCTGCACGCCGACCGCCAAGGGATCGCCCGGGCCGTCATGGAAGGTGATCTCCAGGGCGTTGGACTTCTTGTGGACAACGCGACCCTCGATCACCGTCGGCAACCCCGATGCTGTCGTCACGGCCTCAAATGTAGCGACGAAGCATCCCTGAACGCACCGGGTCGGTCAGATGATTCCACCGGGGTCGACGATGTCCCGAAGACCGATCACCGCGGCCCCGGCGCCACCAGATGGGTCCCGAACCACTTGGCGGCCAACCGGTCGACTTCCTGCATGGCTCCGGGCTCCTCGAACAGATGGGTGGCCCCCGGCACGACGGCGAGCTCCCACGGGCACCGGAGGCGGGTCCCGGCACCCCGGTTGAGCTCGAGGACCTCGAGATCCGCCCCGCCGACGATGAGCAGGGTCGGGCATCGCACAGACGAGAGCTTCGCGCCGGCCAGGTCCGGTCGCCCACCTCGTGAGACGACCGCGGCGACGTCGTTGTCCGGATCGGCGGCTGCCCACAGGGCTGCTCCCCCTCCCGTGCTGGCACCGAAGTAGGCACGCGGCAACCGACCGACGTCGTCCTGTTGGCGTACCCACTCGGTGGCGGCCAGGAGCCGATCGGCCAGCAACCCGATGTCGAAGACGTTCCGTCTGTCCGAGCTCTCTCCGGGCGTGAGCAGGTCGAACAGGAGCGTGCCGAAGCCGTGGTCCTGGAGTGTGCCGGCGGTCAGTTGATTGCGGGGGCTGTGCCGACTGCTGCCACTGCCATGGGCGAAGAGCACCACCCCGGCTGCGCCGGGAGGCACCTCCAGGAACCCACCGAGCCCGACCCCGTCGACCGGAATCACCACCTCCCTGGACGAACCTTCGACAGACTGCCCCGTCGGACGGCCGTCTCCCCCACCGCCGGCTCCGGTGCCAGCACGGGCATGGTGGAGGAGTGCGGCCACGTCGTCGTCGGACGTCTGTTCGAAGTCCTCGTACCAGGGGCCCACGGCGACGAACTGGGCCGGGGTGACCAGGCTCACCACCTGGTCGGCCTCGGCCTCGAGCTCCCTGACCGTCTCGGGTGGGGCCACCGGCACCGCCAGCACGATCCGGCCTGCCCCCATCGCCCTGACCACCTGGACGGCGACACGCGCTGTTCCGCCGGTGGCCAGACCGTCGTCGACGATCACCACCGTCCGGCCTGCCACCGGTGTGAGCGGGCGCTCCCCCCGGTAGAGGGCGACCCGGCGATCGAGCTCCCTCCTCTCCCCGGACTCGACCTCGGCCATCTCCCTCTCGCTGAGCCGGGCGCGGCGGATGATGCCCTGATCGAGCAGGCGGACACCACCCTCACCGATGGCACCGAAGCCCAGCTCGGGCTGGAAGGGAAGGCCCAGCTTGCGCACCACGATCACGTCGAGAGGCGCCTCCAGGACACGGGCCACTTCAGCACCGACCGGGACCCCACCACGGGGCAGGGCCAGCACCACCGGGTGCTCGCTCCGCATGGGCTCCAATCGAGCGGCCAGGTAGCGTCCGGCATCGGTCCTGTCGCGGAAGGCCGGCCGCCCGTTCGGCTGGGTCGTCGAGGCCATCTCAGAACCCTGTCGGATAGGTCTCGGCGGGTTCCCCGAGGTCCCACAGCGGGGTCCGCTCGAGGGGCTCGAGGGCGCGGGCGCGGTCGATATGGATCACCGCATCGAACTGGTCTCCCAACCGGGCCTCGAAGTAGTGGCTCTGGAGCTCGGTCTCGGGTCGGTAGATGACGCCGATCGCCCGCTCGAGGCGGGGCCTGGACAGCACACTGCCCACGTCGGAATCGGACGTGTCGATCCAGAACTGGGGAATGCCGACTTCGTGGAGCAGGCCCTCGTAACTGTCCGGTCGCGCCGGCCGGACCCGCTTGCGCTCGGCCGGCTCTCCCCAGTCCGAGGCGGCGGTGACCTGGCCGTCGAAACAGGTGAGGCCGATGAGGGCGACCTCATCCCCGTGGCGTTGCCTCGCCAGCTGGCCGACGTTGAACTCGCCGCGGGCGCCCATGGCCGTGGCGCGGGCGTCGCCGACGTGGGAGTTGTGCTCCCAGACGACGACCTTGGTCCTTCCCGACTGGCGGTCGAGATGCTCGATCAGGGCATCGAGCGTTCCTGCCATGTGCTCGTCGCGCAGGTTCCACGACGACACCTCGGCGCGGTACATCTGGTGGTAGTACTCCTCCGCGTCCCGCACCAACCGGGCATTCTGCTCGGCGTAGAACTGCTCGTCGTCGGCGACCCAGCCGTCCCGTCGGAGGTAGATCTCCGACCGGCGCTGAAGCTCGACCAGCTGGGCTACGACCTCGTTCTCACATGGCGTGGCGCGCTGATAGGCGATGGCATAGCCGTACGCCTGTCCTTCTGCACCGACGTGGTCGAAGCACGAGTACCGGTGGCGGGCCCGCTCCGCCTCGGACGGGTCGACCTTGTCGAGATAGTCGATGACCGCCTCGATCGACGTCCTCAGGCTGTAGAGGTCGAGCCCGCAGAAGCGGGCCTTGGTACCCGGATTGCCCTGTGCGTCGTTGCGTGCGCGCAGCCATTGCACGAATCCCAACACATCGCGGTTACGCCACATCCAGGTGGGAAAGCGGAGGAATCCCCGCAGCGCCGTCTCGGCGTCCGGGTCGTCCGACATCCCCATGACGTAGCGGTTCACCCGGTAGGCGTCAGGCCAGTCCCCCTCCACCGCCACCACGGTGAAGCCCAGCTCGTCGATGAGACGCCGGGTGATGCGGGCACGCTCGCGGTAGAACTCGTGGGTCCCGTGGGACGCCTCGCCGATCAGGACCAGACGCCGGTCCCCGACCAGCTCGAGCAGCGAGTCGTACTCACCGACGGCTCCGGTGATCGGACGAGCCGCTCGTCTCAGCACCTCTTGGTCGGTCCCGATTGACGCTCCGATGCCCATACCTCAAGGATCCGCTTGTCGGCGGGGACCGTCCAGGGTCGAAAGCCCTTTCGAGCCCAATGGCGGGCAGCCCGGCCCTCCTCGTCGGTGGCAGGCCGGCAGCCGAGTCCCATCCGAGAGTCGATTCCCACCGCACTCGGTTGGTCCACGTCGTTACCCGCCGCAGGACGACAAGTGGTGGGCGAAATTCCCTCTTTCCTCGACCCCCGGGACTAGCGTGACGCCATGTTCGCCCCCAACCGGTCCCGTTCGTTGCTGCTCCCCGTGCTGGCCCTCGGCGTTCCGGTCGCGCTGACCGCGTGCTCGAGCTCGTCGACGTCCACGCCGACCACGGCTGCCGCGTCCGGTGGGTCGTCGACGACGTCCGGCGGGTCATCGGCCAACGCCTTCTCGTGCAACATGGTGCCGGCCTCCGATGTGAACGCCGCCCTGGGCACGTCGGTCGGAGCACCGCAGGCGAATAGAGCCGGAACCGCCACCTCGTGCACGTACTCCTCGACCAATCCGATCCAGACCGTCATCATCCGGGTGGACACGGGTTCGAGCGCGACGACGTTCGCCGCCGAGAAGGCCCAGTCCGCCGCCCAGGGCCAGGCGCCGACCACCGTGCAAGGTGTCGGCGACGGCGCCTACTCGCTGTCCATCTCGGGGGGCGGTTTCACCACGAACACCTTCGCGGTCCGCAAGGGGTCGACCGAGGTGCAGGTCAACGGACCGGCCAGTCCGGCCCAGACCCAGGCCTACGCCACACAACTCGTGTCCCGGCTCTGAGGCCCGGGTCCGCACGGCCCCTCGAGGGCCAGACATGACAGATGTCACTGTGGAACGAAAATAGGTAGCATCCGGGCGTGGCTCTTCTATTCTCGTGTCCTTTCTCCCAATCTGCGATGGATTCGATCCAGTGCGGTGCCGTAAGCGACCACGACGACGGTCGGGCATGGCGATGACACCATGACCGGGGAGCACCCTGCAGTTCGCCTGCGAGGCGTCGTCAAGCGGTTCGGTGACTCGACCGCGGTGGCGGGCGTCGACCTCGACGTGGGCCACGGCGAGTTCTTCACGCTGTTGGGCCCATCGGGGTCGGGGAAGACCACGCTGTTGCGGATGATCGCCGGATTCGAGCTCCCCGACGAGGGTCTGATCGAGCTGGCCGGGGTGGACGCCACCGCCGTGCCGGCCAACGCACGAGACGTGAACACCGTCTTCCAGGACTACGCACTCTTCCCGCACATGGATGTCATCTCCAATGTGGGTTACGGCCTGATGGTGGCCAAGGTCCCCCGCAACGAGCGCAAGAAGCGATCGGAGGCCGCCCTCGACATGGTCCGGCTCACCGGATTCGAGAGTCGGAAGCCTGCGCAGCTCTCCGGCGGGCAGCGTCAGCGGGTGGCGCTGGCTCGTGCGATCGTGAACGAGCCCGAGGTTCTCCTACTCGACGAGCCCCTGGGGGCGCTCGACCTCAAGCTCCGCCAGGAGATGCAGGTGGAGCTCAAGGACATCCAGCGCCGCGTGGGCATCACCTTCATCTATGTGACCCACGACCAGGAGGAGGCGCTGACCATGAGCGACCGGGTGGCGGTGATGGATGGCGGGAGGATCCAACAGGTCGACACGCCGTTCCGCATCTACGAGCGGCCGGCGAGCGAGTTCGTCGCCGGCTTCATCGGAGTGTCGAACCTTCTCGAGCGCGATGGTCGCCAGGTCACCGTCCGTCCGGAGAAGGTCCACTTGGTCACAGACGGCGAGACGCCGCCCGCTGGCGCCCATGTGGAAGCGGGAACGGTCACCGAAGTCGTCTACCTCGGCATGGTGACCCGCTATATCGTCGCCCTCGACGCCGGTGGGAACGTGACCGCTCTCCGCCAGAACGTCGAGACCCAGGACGAGGACACGGTGGGCCTCCGTGGTCGGCGTGTCCAGGTCGCATGGCTGCCGGAACAGGCATACGAGATCTCATCAGCGGGCTGACCGGCCCGTTGACCGTGAGAGACAAGCAAAGGGAGATGGGGAACATGATGGGGAACGAACAACGGACGGGACGGTGGCGCCGACACCTCGGCCTCATCGGAATGGTGTTGGTGGTGGGGGTGGGTGCCACCGCGTGCTCGAGCAACTCGAGCTCGCCATCGTCGTCGTCGGGCCAGACCCCACCGACTGCCAATCAGGCGGCGGCGACGTCGGTCGGCAAGGGTGAGGGCTCGCTGAATCTCATCGCGTGGGAAGGCTACGCCCAGCCGCAGTGGGTGACTCCGTTCGAACAGCAGACGGGTTGCCAGGTCCACTCCAAGTACGCGGGCTCTTCCGGCGAGATGGTGTCGCTGATGGCCAACGGTGGCGGCGGACAGTACGACCTGGTCTCCGCATCGGGCGACGCCGACCTTCGCTTGATCTACGGCGGTGATGTCAAGCCGGTCAACGTGGGGCTGGTCCCCGACTGGAAGCAGTTCCGCCCCTTCTTGAAGTCACCGAACTTCAATACGATCAACGGGGTCCACTACGGGACCAGTCTCCAATTCGGGCCGAACGTCCTCCTGTATTCGACGAAGACGTTCCCCTCGGCGCCCACCAGCTGGAGCGTGATCTACGACTCGAAGTACAAGGGTCAGGTCACCGTGCCGAACAATCCGATCCAGATCGCTGATGCGGCGCTCTATCTGGAGACGAAGTCACCGAGCCTCGGGATCACCGACCCCTACGAGTTGAACCCGACCCAATTCACCGCAGCCGTGGCGCTGCTCAAGGCGCAGAAGCCGTTGATCGCCAAGTACTGGAACCTGGCCAGCGACGAGATCAATCTGTTCCAGAGTGGCACGACCTCAGTCGGAGCCGCCTGGCCCTACCAGACCATCTCGTTGAAGCAGAACGGCGCCGCCGTGTCGGACACCATTCCTGCGCAGGGAGCGACCGGGTGGGCCGACTCGTGGCTGCTGGCCACCAAGGCCCCCCACCCGAACTGCGCCTACAAGTGGATGCAGTGGGTGTCGACGCCCACCGTGCAGGCCCAGCAGGCCATCAGTTTCGGTGAGACCCCTGCGAACTCGCAGGCCTGCACGATCATGGATCAGCTGCAGGCGGGTTCGTGTGCCGGCTATCACGCAGACCAGCCGGACGCCTACTTCAACTCGATCAAGTTCTGGAAGACGCCCTTGGCCCAGTGTGGGAACGGCAAGAGCAACTGCGTTCCCTACTCCAAGTGGACTGATGCCTGGACCCAGATCACCGGATGACAGTGGTGGCGCCCGAAAGGGCGGGCAGGAGGGTGAATCCGGTCAGCGCGGCCTTGCTCCGGCGGACCTGGCTCCGGACCACCCTCCTGCTGTCGCCGCCTCTGGCGTGGTTCCTGGTCATCTACCTGGCCTCGCTGGCCATCATGCTGGTCACCTCGCTGTGGAGCGTGAACAGCTTCACGCAGACGGTCGACCATACGTTGACCACTCAGAACTTCCACCAGATCGCCACGGGCGCGTATCCGACGATCATCGGCCGGACCGTTCTGCTGGCTGCGCTGGTGACGATCACCGACGCCATACTGGCCTTTCCCTTTGCCTACGCCATGGCCAGGATCGCCAAGCGGAGAACCCAGCGACTGCTGCTGGTGGCGGTACTGCTCCCCTTGTGGGCCAGCTACCTGGCCAAGATCTACGCATGGATAGCGATCCTTGAGAAGGGCGGAACGCTGAACTGGACCTTCTCCAAGCTCGGACTCCCGCTGCCCAACCTCGGGTTCACCAACGCAGCCATGTGGATCGCGTTCACCTACATCTGGCTTCCCTACATGATCGTGCCCATCTACGGCGCGCTCGAACGGATCCCCGGCTCACTGCTCGAAGCCTCCGCCGACCTCGGCGGGTCGGGGCTGACCACCCTGCGCCGGGTGCTCCTGCCGCTCGCGCTGCCCGGACTGGTGGCCGGGTCGATCTTCACCTTCTCGCTGACCCTGGGGGACTACGTGACCCCGCTGTTGGTCGGCGGGGCGAATTCGACACTGATCGGCAATGCCATCTACGACAATCTGCTCACCGGCGGGAACCTGCCGCTGGCCGCAGCCCTGGCCGTCGTACCCATCGTCATCATGGTGGCCTACCTCGTCGGCGCGAAACGCCTCGGCGCATTTGACGCCCTATGAGGCGATCGGGACTGGCACGAGCCGGACTGTGGATGTGGGTGGCGGGTGTCCTCCTCTTCCTGTTCGTCCCGATCATCACCATTGTGCTGTTCAGCTTCGACGCGTCGAAGATCGAGACGTGGCCGATTCGGTCCTGGACCACCCACTGGTACAGCGTCGCCTTCCATGACGCACAGGTCCGGTCCTCCTTCCTCCTCTCCATCAAGGCGGCCACACTGGCGACACTGATCGCCCTGCTGCTCGGATCCCTTGCCGCGTTCGGCGTCCACCGCGCTCGCTTCTTCGGCCGCGACTCGATCTCGCTCCTGCTCATCCTTCCCCTGGCACTACCCGGGATCATCACCGGTGTGGCCCTGAACTCCGCGTTCCAGTACGTCGGCATACCGCTGTCGCTGTGGACCATCGTGATCGGCCATGCCACCTTCTGCATCGTCGTCGTGTACAACAACGTCGTCGCTCGATTGCGCCGGACGTCGAGCACGCTGCTCGAGGCCTCGGCCGACCTGGGCGCAACCGGGCTCCAGACACTGCGCTACATCACGTTGCCGACGATTGCCACCGCTCTCGTCTCTGGCGCCCTGTTGGCCTTCGCCCTGAGCTTCGACGAGGTGATCGTGACCACGTTCACCGCCGGTGCGCAGAACACCCTTCCGATCTGGATCTTCGGTGCCATCCGGCTGGGACAGCAGCTACCCGAGGTGAACGCCGTGGTCGCGTTCGTCCTGATCATCATGTTCATCCCGATCCTCATCGCCGCACGCCTCACCGGCAGCGAGAACGTCGTCCGGTCGGCTGAGCCGTCACGACGCACCTGAGCGGACTGCAGTCAGACTGCCCGTTGCCGTCGCCCATCACTCGCTCAGGTGTCCGAGAACGACGTCCCCTCGCCTGAACCGGTACGCGGGTGGCGCTGCACCACGATGCAGGCGATCACGGCCGTCACCGCCACGATGGCCAGTGCGATGAACGGGAACTCGCTGTAGGGCGCGGGCTGACCCGGCTTGCACAGCTCGACGAACGGGATGATGAGCGCGAGGGACCCGAGGACGGGAACCACGACATGACGGACGGGCGAGAACGACCGGCGGTGGCGGCGCCACATGAAGACGGGGAGTGAGATCGTCGTAAGAAGGTAGACGAACAGGATCACGATCGTCCCCATCGTCGAACACTCGGCATAGAGACCGACGGGATTCATCGATCCGGTGTCTCCGCCGATGACATGGGACAGCCACCAGACCGCGATGATCCCCAGACCGAGGACTCCCATGGCCAGGAGCGCATTCACCGGCGTATCCGAACGTGGGCGGACGTGACCCAACCGTGCCGGAAGCAGCCCGGACCGACCGCCGTCGAAGAGCATGCGCGCCTGGGAGTTCGCGCCGGCGACCAGCGTGGCGAGCACGGAGACGATGCCGGCGATCCAAGCCAGAATGGCCGCTCCCCCGAGATACCGATCGGCCACGGTGAGGAAGGGGACGGACGAGCGCCCGATGGACGAGACGTCGTAGTCGAAGCCGGTGACGGTCGAGTACGCGAAGAAGACGAACAGGGCACCGGCAATGGCCACCGAGATGTAGAGCGCCCTCGGAACGGTGCGCCTGGGATGTCGGCACTCCTCGGCCAGGGCCGGGCCGTTCTCCCACCCGATGAACATGTAGAGGGCCAGGGGGAAGCCTGCGGAGAGGCCGGCCAGGCCACCGGTGAGGTGCGCCCACGAGAAGGGGACGGCCGACAGCCGGGCCCGCTGATCGATGAGGACGGTGCCACAGACCGCGGCCATGATCGCCACCTGCACGACTACGGCCGCGCCCACCGCGGTGGTGGACAGCTTGACGCCGCGGATCGTCAACCAGATGGCACCGGCGGTCAGCACCAGGGACAGCGGTCCCCAAGGGGGATGCCACGAGGTGTAGCGGGACAGCGCCAGTGCCACCATCCCTCCCGACATGGTGAATACTCCAGCGATGGCGACCGTGTAGCCGACGGCGACCAACAGGGCTGTGGCCACACCCGCTCTGGCTCCCAGTGCGGTCTCCACGTAGGTGATGAAGCTCCCCGCCGAAGGCTCCGCCTTGGTGAACTCGGCCACCGTGTATGCGAGGAGCACGACGGCCACACACGCGGCAAGGATCGGGAGCGGAGCGGCGACGCCGGCGGTCACGGCGATCGCCCCGAAGGCGAAGTAGAAGTCGATTCCTGGCCCGATGTTGGCGACCGTCGAGGCCGTCACGTCCACCGTGGTGAGCTGACCCGACTTGAGGTGTCCTCCGTCGATCGCCATCGCTCGAGGCTACCGACGACCGTCCTCAGCGTGGCGGCATCCGTCTGGCCGGCCTGACGAACGGTCTCGAGGAGGAGTGAGGTGTCTAAAGGCACGTGATCGGCGCGTCGATACCACTACGCAGGTCCGAGGGCGGACCGGCAGGAGGACCGACCGATGAGTAGAACGTCCATTGAGCGCTTCAAGCAGTGGCAAGCCGACGCCAAGCCGATGTTGAATTCGATGATGGTGGTGCTCTATGGGGCTCAGGACGCCACCACGCGAAGTCCTCAGGCGATGCTCTCCGCCAGTGACCAGCTCCATGCCGCGTCGAGCGCCGCGGTGAGGTGGAT
>JADGOG010000138.1 GCA_017883065.1 Acidimicrobiales bacterium
AGGCGACCTCGGCCACGGTCGTCCCCGCCTGCCGTTCGTACCGGGCGACGCCGATCAGGGTCCCGTGGTCCTCCACCACCAGGGCCAGGCGGTCCCGGTAGTCCACCCTGGTGAACCGGTCGATCTCCGTCGGCGACAGCTTGGGGTGGGAGAAGAAGTAGCGCCGATAGACCGAGCGGGGAGAGAGCCCGGCGTGGAAGACGACCAGTCCCTCGGCGTCCTCGGGTCGGATAGGCCGGACCCACAGCCGCATGTGGTCGATGGTCTCCAGCTCGGACACCAAGGCCAGGGGATACCCCTCGGGAGCCCGAACCGGCTGGTCCGCCGCCCCGTCGTCCTCTGGTCGCATCGCCCTCCTGCTGGTTGGTCGGGTCTCCCGATGCAGGCTAGGCCGACACGGCGAAGGGCCGGACCACGGCCACCGGGCAGGTGGCGTGATGGGCGCACTGCGCAGCCACCGATCCGAGGATCAGTTCGGCGAAGGTCCCGTGACCCCGGGCCCCCACCACCAGCAGCCGCGCCTTGGCGCTCTCCTCGAGCAGGGAGGGGACCACCGGGCCTACCCGTGCGATCGCCTTGAACGGGACGTCCGGCTCCCACTCCTCGGCCAGCGCGGTCGCCTCGGCCACGATCTCGCGTTGGGCCGCCGCGTACCCCTCCACAGGCCCCACGAACACCGCATAGGCCCGCGGGTAGTGCCATGCGAAGACTGCCTCGACCGAGGCCGACATGGACCGTGCCTCCCACAGCGCCCAGCGCAACGCCTGCCTCGATCCTGGCGATCCGTCGATACCCACCACGATCCTGTCATCGGGTGCGGGGGTCGGAGTGCCTTCCGGCTCGGCATGGACCACCACCACGGGACAGTCCGCGTACCGGATGCACTCGTCGCTGACCGAACCGACCAGCAGGCCGACGAACCCGCCCTCACCACGCGCACCCACCACCAGCAGGTCGTTGGACCGGCTGTACTCGACGAGGGCCAGGGCTGCGGGCCAGACCCGGGACTCGCCCCGGGTGATCACCGACGGATGCCGGGTGGCCACCAGGGCCACCGCGTCGTCCACGATGGCCTGGGCGGGCTGTTCGCCGGAGGTCGCGTCATACCAGGCCGGCGTGGTCTGCCACGTGCCATACCCGGCACAGACGATGTGCAGGATCGCGCCACGACGCTTGGCCTCGTCGGACGCCCACTCGAGGGCCCGCCTCGAGTACTCGGATCCGTCCACTCCCACCACCATGGTCGGGCCGCTCACCGACCGCTCCCGCTGAAACATCCCGCCGGGCCGCTCCGACTCCTGGCGGAGTGCATCGTTCGACTTGTCCATGATGTCCACCTCGCCTTTCATCGACTCCGGCGCCGGCACCTGTCGACGCCACCTGACCCTTGCTCCAGTTGACTCCTCGGGCCGCTCGCTGGGTAGGGTCGAAGGTCACCGAGGGTCAGACGGTGGGTGACGAGACGAGCACCGGCGACGATCGGTCACCGGCCGCACCCAGCCGGTCCTCCGGCAAGGGCGGGGACGGGAGTTCGGTCGATCCGTCCCAGGTCAGATGACAACCGGCACCGGCCGCCGCCGATTCGACCAGCACCAGGGTGTGATAGCCGGGGCCGTCCACCGTATCGAGGGAGCCGAGCTGGACGTCGATGTCGCCGACCCCGTCGGCGATCAGCTCCGCCATCACCAACGACAGGTGCTGCGCCGTGGTCCGGTCGAGCCGTCCGGCCAGCCGGACCTCGGTGGGAGGCCCGTCGGTATGCACCCACATCTCCAGTGCGACGTCGTTCCGCCAGGCCGCCGATGCCTGACCGTTGGGCTGCTCCTGCCAGGGTGGTTCCACGCCTTCATCTTCGGGGACGGGGACCGCTTCCCCCAGGGTCGAAAGTCCCGGGGGATGCGAGTGGATGCACAGGAAGTGATCGATCGACGGCAGGGCGCCAACCCATGGGCACGTCGGGACCTTCGGCCCTGGATTGGGCCCACTCGAGGAGGCATCGTGATCCCAGTGGCCACAAACAGGGAACACCCGGTGACGGGTACGGCATCGCCAGCAGTCGATCCTGATCCGCGCGCCGACACCGATCGAACCCACCGGCTCGTGGTCGGCACCGACGGGTCGGAGGGGGCCACCAGGGCGGTCGAGTGGGCTGCCCTCCAGGCGGTCAGGACCGGGGCCGTGCTCGAGATCGTGAACGCGTTCGGCCCCGGCTACGCCTACGTGACACCCGAAGATGCGGGACCCATGATGCGCCAGGTGGTCGACGAAGCCTCCGAGCGGGCGATCGCGGTGGCCCCCGACGTTCGCGTCGTGCCCAAGACCTACTGGGGCCCGGCCGACACCGGACTCCAGCGCGAGTGTCCGGGTGCCGACCTGCTCGTCGTCGGATCACGGGGCCGGGGCGGGTTCGCCGGCCTACTCCTCGGCTCGATCAGCAGGCGATGCGTGCACACCGCTCCTTGTCCCGTGGTCGTCGTCGGCAAACGCGACGAGGACATCAGCGATCCGCGTCGCATCGTGGTGGGGGTCGACGGATCCCGGAGCTCCGAGGCAGCCCTCCGTTGGGCGGCCGACCAGGCGCAACGCACGGGGGCCGTTCTCGATGTCCTGATGACCTGGGAGTGGATCTCTGCCGTGGGGTGGGGCCCGATCCCAGACAACTTCGACCCCGAGCACGACTGCCGCCACGTCGTGGACGCACTGGTGGACGCGACCCGGAAGCTCCATCCCGAGCTGCCCGTGGCGTCGGTGGTGGTCGAGGGTCAAGCGTCCGATGTACTGGTCAAGGCATCACGAGGCGCAGAACTGCTCGTGGTGGGAAGTCGCGGGCACGGCGCGCTGGGCGGGGCTCTGTTGGGCTCGGTGAGCGCGTACTGCGTGAGCCACGCCCACTGTCCGATTCTGATCATGCACGGGGCGTAGTTCGAGAGCCGCGGGGCGGGGCGGCGGAAGTGTCGGGACCTTCGACCCTGTGCGGAACCGGCCTGGTCCGACACCCTGGCGTGATGGGACGCATCGGGCAGAAGAGCGAAGAGACGCTCACCCGCGCCGAATGCCTCGAGTGCCTGAAAGGAGCGACGGTCGGGCGCATCGGAGCGAGCGTCAAGGCGCTGCCGGTGATCATGCCGGTCCAGTTCGTCGTCCACGGTGAGTCGGTCTTCTTCACCACCATCCCCGGTTCGACCCTCGATGCAGCCACCATCGGCGCGGTGGTCGCCTTTCAGGCCGACTCCTACCGGGCCCCACTCGACACGGGGTGGAGCGTCATGCTCCAGGGGATCGCCTCGGCCGTCGACGAGGGTGACCCCGATGTCCCCCCGATGGATCATGTCGTCGCCGGTCTCAACGGTGCAGGTCCACAACCCCGGCTGGTCCGGCTGGACGCGACCACGCTGAACGGCCACCGCCTGCAGATGCCCGGTGACGACGACACCCGGCCTTGCCCTGGACCGCCAACCCGGTGACCAGGCCGGCCATCAGGACGTCCGGCCTGCCGATGAGCTACGACGGTGCCTTCGCCCTCGAGGACCTGGTGGGCAACTGACCGTCGCCCGTCAGTCCCGGTCCAGCCATCCTCGGACCTTCTTCCGATCGAGCCGGCGCCAGCAGCTCTGCCACTGGTGGCGGAGCTCTTCCCTGCGCCGCACCTGGTCAGCGGCCAACACCCCGGCCGTGAACGCCGCCGGGCCCGAAGCGGTCCTGGCATTGGTGGCCAGCCACTCCTGTGCAGCCACCGTGTCGTGCAGGTCCCCCAAGATGCCCTGAGCGTCTTCGGCGGCCAGCGCCAGGCGGCGGGCCCGTCCTCCGATCACCGGTTCCGCCGTCTCCGCCGCATACCGGAGCTGCTTGGACCGGATGCGCATCCGGTGCAGCTGGGGATCGGTGGGATGTCGCCCACCGGTACCCACCGCCCGGTCCAAGGCACGCCACCGCTTGGCCACCAGCCGGGGCAGGACCTTCCTCGCCCGCCGATCGGCCGGTGATCGATGCCCGATGACCTTCGAACCCGACCCGATGGCCGGCAGGTGCCGCACCGCGGCCTCGAGCCGGTCGAGCACACCGAGATAGCGGTCGCTGGCCAGGGCCTGGCGCAACACGTCGGCACGGGCTCGACGTTGGGCGAGCAGCCGGGCACGGAGCTCGTCGAGGCCGTCCCGGTCCAGCGGCACCTCCGACGCCGGTCGCCCCCCGGCCGCCTCCAACTCGAGACC
Organism: Acidimicrobiales bacterium; assembly: GCA_017883065.1. GTDB lineage: Bacteria > Actinomycetota > Acidimicrobiia > Acidimicrobiales > RAAP-2 > Bog-756. The sequence continues at coordinate 4,212 of JADGOG010000138.1, forward strand.
GAGCACGTCGGCGTCACGGACCGCTCCGAGCACTTGACCCATCCACTTCAGATCGCCGCGGACCTCGGTCACCCAGGCGGGATCGACCACGGCACCGAGCAGCAGCAGATCCGACCGCAGCCGACGGGTGGCCACCCGTGCCTGGTGGATCGAGTGGACGGGGGGGTCGTCGGGGTCGAGCCGCAGGCGCACGTCGTGGTCGAGCATCCGGTGCAGCCCGTCGGCGATTCGGGCGCGCACCACGTCCCCCATCCGCGCCCGGTCGTCGAGGTCGGTGTCGTGCTTGGATTCCAGGACAACGATCACCGCCAGGGCCCGAGCCAGCTTCGGCTCGTTCGACGGCCGGGCGCCGGCACGCGCCAGCCGATCGGTGACCGGTCCGAGCAGGGGATCGCCGTCGGGGCCCAACTCCACCTCGATCTGGCGGAAGGTACCCCGCTCCTGTCCGTCGACCACCACGGTGACGTGGTCGTCATCGATCTCCGCCAGCGACGTGCCGGTACCGTCGCGCAGTGCGAGCCGACGTCGTCTGGTGGTCAGCTCCGCCATCACTTCGAATGCCGAGTGGCGGACCACGCCCAGCAGCGCCGCCTTCAGGGCCTCGGGGGGCTGGTCGCGGGAGCCGGGCCATGAGAGCTCGGTCCGGTCGAGCGTCGGGCCGTCGCCGGGTATCGGGAGCTTCGCCGTCCACAGGCCGCTGTCGGGACCCTCGCCCGTCCGGTGGCGCACGGTGATCCCCTGCCTCCACAGTCCGAGGTCGGGCGTGTCGAAGTAGGCGGCCTGCAAGAGGAGCTCGGGAAGGGCGTCGACCGCCTCACTGACGTCCCCCAGGCCGGGAAGCTCGAAGGTGATGTCGACCGAGAACTTGGCCTCCCGCTCCACTGGGTGACCGGCGGGGGAGGCAGCCGGGGCCGGGCGTGGGGTCGATGGCAGGGCGATGATCTCGTTGGCGTTGGGTTGCACCGACACTCCTGCCGCTTGGCCGACTGGGTCCGCGGTGGCGTCCCCGTCCGGACAGTGTCATCCGTCCCGACGCCCCGGTCCAGGGTCAAACGGCCTTGTTGAGCCACGCACCCACCACCGCCCTCCCCGCCGGGGCGCGGTGGGCACCCGGATCAGCGCGGATCTTCGCTCCGCACTGCACCGACCAGTACGCCGGCCATCCCGGCCATCCCGATGGCCCCTGGGTGCAGGGGGAAGCTCCCTGCGGGGTGGAGCACCGGCTCGACCCACCGGGAGGCAACGGGGGAACAGGCGTCGTGGAGTGCACTCGGGGTGGCCATGTCGACGTAACCGTCACCGGCGGCCCGGGCCTCGGACTCCAAGATCTGGTTGAGATTGGTCTCGACACCGCGGAGGTAGCGGAGATCATCCGCGGTGAACGGCAGGGACGGCCAGCACCCCGCACCGGTCTGCGGGACGATGTCCGGGTACCCGATGACCAGGACCCGGGCGTGTGGGGCACGCTCCCGGACGTCCCGCAGCACCGAGGCCACCTTGGCGCCCACCTGCTGTGCCGCTGCCGCCAGTTGGTCGGTGCCCCCGCTCGTGTAGTGGGCCCGACAGCTCCATCCCACCTGGGTCGGGCCCCACGGCGTGTACGCCGCGCAGCTGGTGGCGATGGTGGAGAAGCCCAGGTCGTTGCCGCCGATGCCCACGGTGACCAGCGACGTGGACCGGCGGAGGGCATCGAGCTGCGGCGGGATCCCGGTGCCCTGCGACCCGGTGAGGTCAGCAGTGGTGGCGCCACCGCAACTGACGTCGGTGAGAGTGAGTCCCAGGGTCTGTGCCGTGAGGGTGGGGTAGTTCTCGGACGAGCGCTGACAGGCGCTGGGTGCGCTGGGTGACGTGGTCGGTCCGAGCTGGGTGGGGATGGCCGGCCCCGAGGTGAACGAGTCTCCGAGGGCGACATAGGTCCGTGGAACTACCGCGGAAGCGGTCGAGGCATGGGAGTCGGCGCCGTCGCTGCCACCGGCCGAGACGGAGGTGGTGAGGGCCGCCCCGATCGCCACCAGGGCGATCACCGTCGCACCGAGCATGGCCGCTGAGCGAGGGCTGAGGTGCCTGTCGGGGCGGGAGGCGACCCACGTGCGGAAGATCGACATGACCACGAAATGGTAGGTGTGGGGCCGCCGAAATGGTCATCGCCCCTCCCTGGACGCCCTGTCCGTCCGCCCGGACCTCCGGCCGGTGCCTCCCGTAGAACCAGTCAGTCATCCGTCGACGGAATATTCTCGTCGGACAGCCGATCCAGGGCGGGGATCAGATAGCCGAATCCGGCAGCCACCGGCCCGAGGATCATCAGCCCGATGCCGACCAGCCGCAACGGGCGGGCCACGGTGAGCACCCCTCCGACGCCGGCGAACCCCACCCCGACGGCACCGATCCACGCAGCCAGCCGGATCGTCCGCGACGACTCCCCCGCCAGGACCACCAGCCAGACCGCGCCCACCACCAGGGGAATCCCGAGGAGGGCATGCACCACGTAGACCACCGCCCCTTCGGCTGGCACCATGCCGCTCGGCCGGTCGGAGGGCACCCACACCAGGGTGGCGATCCCGAGCACGAACTCGACGCCGACCACGATCCCCAGTGCGGTGGCCAGTCGTCGCTGCGAGCGCTCCGGATCCGACCGGCCGGCCGCAGCCCCCGCCACCGGTAGCCTGGAAGCCGGCGCCACCCGGACCAGACACTGGTAGGTCACCGCCGCCACCGCCAGGTGCATGACCATCAGGACTACCACCGCCCGGACCGGTTGGTGGCGGAGCACCAGCGCCAGGTCGGGGAGCCACAGCACCAGGGTCACCAGGCAGGTCAGCCTGAAGAAGAGCCACCGCGGGGTAGCCGAGATACGGGCCACGATCGGCCAAGCCAAGCACGCGGCCACGACCCCGATCACGGTCAGCGTCGCGTAGTCGGCGAGCCGGAAATGCCCGTACCCCGTGGTGGCGTGGAACAGGTGGGTTCCGACCGCCACCAAGAGTGCGTCAGCGAGGAGGGAGCCGGCAACGGCCAGCGC
>JADGOG010000139.1 GCA_017883065.1 Acidimicrobiales bacterium
ATGTTGATGGCCACGTTCTCGCCCCACGTCTTGCCAGCCCAGAAGATGAAGGTGATCCGCCCGAGGTTGATCGCCCACAGCAGAGCCATGCCCCCCACCAGCCAGGTCGCCTTGCGCAGCATCGGGCCCCGCACGATGGCGGCGAAGGCGGAGCCGACCAGCAGGAATCCCACCACACTGTTCACCCCGGAACAGGCCGACACGATGCTCAGCGGGAAGGAGCTCCCGTTGTGGACCACGGTGAACAGTGTGTTGTCCACGCTCGAGACCGGGCGGGCCACGTGGACCACGGTGAGGATCTTCTCGATCCCGAACAGGGTGGCGGCCGTAAATGCGTTCAGCACCCGCAGCAGCACCGACTGGTAGGGGTACGGCCAGGCCAGAATGAGGTAGGCGATGGCCAACTTCTGGCGCCACATCACCCGGACGCCGAAGATGATGGCCACCGCTCCGGCGACGAAGAAGGGGAGGGTGAACAGATCGACCCGGTAGACCCAGAACATGGTCGACCACCGGGACGGGAGCACCATGTTGCAGGCGATGGCCACCGCCATCAGGGGGACCCCGATGGTGTAGTCGACGTGACGGTCGTGGATGGCCGGCTCAGGCTTGAGCGGACGGGCGCGGATGGCGGCCAGGGCCAGGGCGATGGCCGGCACGAGGCTCACGTAGGCCAGCGGCGTGTCCTGCCCTGCGTTCTGGAGGAGCGTGGTGAGCGAGTAGTTGTAGGCGATCCCCACCACCAGGAGCAGCACGACCATCTGGATGGTCGCCCGGGTCCTCGGAGTTGTGTCGGTCCACCACTCCTGCACCTGGCGGATGCGGCCTGGCCGGGGGGCGGCATGGCGGTATCCACCTGTGCTGTCTCCCAAGCCCGGGGGAGCCTGCAGGACGTCGGTCATGGTCGGGCTCCTCTCCTCTGGCAGTGATGATCATCTGCACCTGGGGCCTCGGCGGAGGCCGTACCCAGGACACCCCGTCCCCGGTCGCGCATCGGTGCGACCGGGGACGAAGACTGCGAGTCGCTCAGACTGCGGAGGGGGCGCTGCCCGACTGCAGCGGTGAGCGACGGCGCCGGAACCACACCGCGCCGCCGATGATTCCGACGGCCAGCACCGGGAGGGCGAGGGTGTAGGGGACCTCAGGGGTCACCGCCGGAGGGCCGGCCGACCAGACGAACCCGTTGGGGTCCGAGTTGCTGGCGGTGAAGGAGATCTGCGTATTCCAGTAGTCCGAGACCACCCCATGGACGTCGGCGCAGGCGATCCCGGTCTCCCAGGAGTTGGCGGTGAGATCGCTGACGGCGTACACGCTGTTGGTGACCAGTGGTGCCCACTGGAAGTTGGTCGGGATCCCGGTGATCTGCCCGGTGGTGATGGCGGTGTTCTTGGCCCCGTAGTAGCTCCCGGTGTTGTCCACCAGGCCGAAGCCGGTGGAGGGCACGCTGGTGCTGAAGTTGATGCTGGTGGGATTCGTCCCCTGGGGCACGAAGTAGCTGAACACGTGGTAGCCGCCCGTGGCCGTGTCTCCGGTGCAGGCCGCGTTGGCCGGCAGGACCACGGTGAAGGAGGTGGCGGACCCACCCGAGGCCAGCGGAACCGTACCGGCCGGGTTGGAGATGGTGGCCACTCCGTTGAGCGTTGACGCTCCGGCCGAGGCCGCCCCGGCGACGGTGAGGGTCGCCGGCACGGTGGCCAAGGCGACCAATCCGGCCAGGAACCTCCGGGTCGTGCGGGACCGGTTGGGGCCGGTCCGTCCTGCTTGGGTCGTTGTCTTCATGGCTGTCGTCGTTCCTTCGTTAGGTGGCTGATGATGCGCTCTCATGGGAATGGGTCCGGTCTGGCCGTCCCTCCTTGCCGATGTTCGGAAAGGAGGGACCGACCGGTTCGGATCAGCCGTTGCCCTGCGTCGTGGTCGATCCGCAGGTGGCCAGGCCGGACAGGACGCCGGTGAAGCTGGCGAAGCCGAACTGGTTGACCGTGGCCTGTGCCGGGGCCGAGCACAGCGCCGACGAGGACCCCACGAACAGGCTCTTCAGGCCGGCGTCACCGAACGCTCCGGTCACCTTGTTGGTCGGCGCCACCGTGAAGACGTTGTAGCCGTACGAGGTGCTGGCGTAGTAGGTCGGGTTGGGCGACTCATTGGGAAGGGTGCCGGTGTAGGGCTTGCCCAGCGAGTCGATGCTGGCCAGGTCGGCACCGCCCGCCCGGGCCGTCGACGACCGGTCGACGCCCACGCCGTTGTCCTGGCCGATCCAGCTGGCCGAGGAGATGGGGATCACCGCGTCGCTGCCGGCCGGGAGGGCCGAAGCGAATGCATAGAAGGCATTGGCGTTGTTCTGCTCGATCCCGTTGCACCCGGCTGCGTTGGCGGCGATGGCCGCCGTCGAGTCGGTCACGCCGATGGCCGTCTCGAGGTTGGACCGGGGGGTCGAGCCCAGGAGGGTCAGGCAGGCGTAGACGGTGTCGCCGCCGATGGTGAGGGTCCCGGTGCTGCTCGAGTAGAGCGCATTGAGCTGGGCGGTGGTCAACGAGGACAGGTGGCCTGTGCTGTGGTCGTAGTAGATGACGCCCACCGCGTCCCGTGCATAGGGGATGAAGGTGAGGGTGGAGCCGGCGATCTTCACGCCCCGGGCCGTACGGGCGAAGTCGATCTGGCCGGTCACGCTCACCGGCGCGTTGGTGAACGATGCCGTCGAGTTCTGCCACCCGCTGCCGGTCGCCGCGGCGAGCAGTGCGGCGAGTCCGGCGGTGGTCGACGGGGGACGGTCGAACGTCGGTCCGCCCAGCTTGGTGGTGATGCCGCCCGGGGCGGTGGTGGAGCCACCGGGGGGACTGGCGTCGAACGAACTGATGGTCTTGTTGTTGGTCGCCGACGAGCTGTGCAGCGGGGTGAAGAACGTGGTCGAGGCCGACGGTGGCGCCGGCGAGGCACCCGACAGGGCGGCGAAGAGGTCCTGGGTGACGTCGGCGCCGACGCCGGTGTAGCTCGACACCCAGGCCGGATCGGCCTGCGCCGAGGACGACAGCCCGACCACGCTGGCCACTCCGGCGGTGCCGCATACCACCGCCAGGGAGGCGAGGACTCGACTGCTTCTACTGGGCAGGAAACGTCTCAACGGTTGACTCCTTGCTCGGCGCCAGGGCGCCAGGGCGGCTGGGCCGGCTGGTCGCTGACGAATTATCCATAAAACCTAGTGGCTTACTCAGGTATTGCCCTGCGAAAGTTAAGACGTGCCTGTGAGGAAGTCAAGTTTATCGAGCGAAATAGTAGGAAATTCCTGTGGAGCGCTACACAACGTGAAATCCGTGCCCCGTGAGGCGCCGGAAGCATCGCTCTGCGTGGTTGGCGGCCGAGCCCGCATCGCCGCCCATCCCCATCGTTCCGAGACACCGCCTGGCCGGTCGACGGGAGCGGCACGATGGAGGGGCCGGGGCCGGCGCTCCGCGAGACGCCGGCTCGGAACTCCCTGGTCAGCCGCGGTCCTGGCATCGTCATCACCGCCTCGTACCGCTGGTCCCGCGGGAGGTCGACCCTCCCCCGCGGTTGCACAGGGGTCCCAGACGTGGTTTGCTATTAGCACTCGACCTTGCAGAGTGCTAACGACACGGAGGAACACCAGATGGCCAAATTGATCACGTTCGACGAGGAGGCCCGCCGGTCCCTCGAGAGCGGAATGAACAAGCTCGCCGACGCCGTACGCGTCACCCTCGGACCCAAAGGCCGCAACGTCGTCCTCGACAAGAAGTGGGGCGCCCCGACCATCACCAACGACGGCGTCTCCATCGCCAAGGACATCGAGCTCGAGGATCCCTTCGAGCGGATCGGCGCCGAGCTGGTCAAGGAAGTGGCGAAGAAGACCGACGACGTGGCCGGCGACGGCACCACCACCGCCACGGTCCTGGCCTGGGCCATGGTGCACGAGGGGCTGCGCAACGTGGCCGCCGGCGCCAACCCGATGTCCCTCAAGAAGGGGATCGAAGCCGGCGTGGAGTCCGCTGTCGCCTCCCTGCGGGGCATCGCCCGGGAGACCGACTCCAAGGAGCAGATCGCCCAGGTGGCATCCATCTCCGCGGCCGACACCGAGATCGGCGGGATGATCTCCGAGGCCATCGACAAGGTGGGCAAGGACGGCGTCATCACCGTCGAGGAGTCCCAGACCTTCGGCATGGACATGGACCTGGTCGAGGGCATGCGCTTCGACAAGGGCTACATCTCCCCTTACTTCGTGACCGACCCCGAGCGCATGGAAGCGGTCATGGAGGACACCTACGTCCTCCTGGTCGGCTCGAAGATCACCGCCGTCCGCGACCTGCTCCCCCTGCTGGAGAAGGTCATGCAGTCGGGCAAGCCCCTGGTGATCATCGCCGAGGACCTCGAAGGTGAGGCCCTGGCCACCCTGGTCGTCAACAAGATCCGCGGCACCTTCAAGAGCGTGTCGGTCAAGGCTCCGGGCTTCGGCGAGCGCCGCAAGGCCATGCTCCAGGACATCGCCATCCTCACCGGTGGCCAGGTGGTGACCGAAGAGGTCGGCCTCAAGCTGGAGAACGTCGGGCTCGACCTGCTGGGCACCGCCCGCAAGATCGTGGTCACCAAGGACGAGACCACGGTGGTCGAGGGTGGAGGGTCCGAGGACGAGATCAAGGGCCGGATCAACCAGATCAAGGCGGAGATCGAGAACACCGACTCCGACTACGACCGCGAGAAGCTGCAGGAGCGGCTGGCCAAGCTGTCCGGCGGAGTCGCCGTGATCAAGGTCGGCGCCGCCACCGAGGTGGAGCTCAAGGAGAAGAAGCACCGCATCGAGGACGCTGTCTCCACCACCAAGGCTGCCATCGAGGAGGGCGTGGTCCCCGGAGGTGGGGTCGCCCTGCTCCGGGCCCAGGTCGCCGTGCTGGAGACCGCCGAGAAGCTGGAGGGCGACGAGGCCACCGGTGCCCGCATCGTGGCCCGGGCCGTCGAAGAGCCCCTCAAGCAGATCGCGGTCAACGCCGGACTCGAGGGCGGGGTCATCGTGGACAAGGTCCGCAACCTCAAGAAGCCCAACGAGGGCCTCAACGCCGCCACCGGCGAGTACGAGGACCTGTTCAAGACCGGCGTGATCGACGCCGTGAAGGTGACTCGCTCGGCCCTGCAGAACGCGGCGTCCATCGCCGCCCTGTTCCTCACCACCGAGGCGGTCATCGTGGACAAGCCCGAAGAGGGCGGCGCCGGGATGCCCGGCGGGGGCATGGACGACTTCTAGGTCGACCACCGGCCTCGGTCGACCTCCTGGTCGGCCGACCGGCGCTCTCTCGAGCGGATGAATGCAGTGACGACGGGCGCCTTCGGGCGCCCGTCGTACGTTCCGGGGGGAGCGCCGTAGACTGATCGTCGTGAACCAACCCCTCGTACCCTCGACCGGCTTGGGCGTGCTCCACCTGTTCTGCAAGGTGGGAGATCCCGCGTCGGGGCGTGCGGGCCAAGCCTGCGATGCCTCCGCGGTGATCCACGCGGTCAAGCACGCCGAGGCCGACGATGTCCAGGTGGTGACGGTGGCCATGCTGGGCCACAAGTCCGACCTCTGCTTCATGGCCCTGGGTGCCGATCTGTGGCGGCTCCGTCGATTCCAGTCCGACCTGCAGGCCGCGGGACTGGACGTGGTCAACTCCTACGTGTCCCTGACCGAGGTGTCCGAGTACGCGGCCGGCATCCCCGAGGAGATGAAGCAGGCCCGTCTCTACCCGACCCTCCCCCCCGAGGGGATGACCGCCTTCTGCTTCTATCCGATGTCCAAGCGCCGGGGCGAGACCGAGGGCTCCAACTGGTTCTCCATGCCCTTCGAGGAGCGCAAGGAGATGATGTACGGCCACGGTGCCGCCGGACGCGCGTTCAGGGGGCGGGTGGTCCAGCTGATCACCGGCTCGACCGGCATCGACGACTGGGAGTGGGGGGTGACGCTGTTCGGCGTGCATCCCGACGACCTGAAGGAGTGCGTCTATACCATGCGCTTCGACGAGGGCTCGGCCCGCTTCGCCGAGTTCGGACCCTTCCTGACCGGGATGGTTGCCCCCGTAGACGTCGTCGTGGCCCAGGTCATCGTCGATGAGTGACCCAGGTTCCGGTGGCGGCTCGGGGGGCGATCTCGAGGGGTTGCGGGCCGGACTCAAGCGGATCGGTCCGATGGTGGTGGCCTTCAGCGGTGGCGCCGACTCGGCCTTTCTGGCCTGGGTGGCCACCGACACGCTCGGGGCCGAGCAGGTGCGTTGCGTCACCGCGGTATCGCCCTCGCTGGCACCCGAGGAGTTGGCCGACTGCCGGGCTCTGGCTGCGGAGTGGGGACTGCACTTCGACGAGGTGGCCACCGACGAACTGGCCGACCCGGCATACTCGGCCAACGACGGTTCCCGATGCTTCCACTGCAAAGCGACGCTGATGGAGGCGCTGGGCCCGATCGCTCTCGACGGGGACGCCGGTCGTGGTTCGACCGTGGTGCTGGGTGTCAACCTCGACGACCTGGGCGACCACCGGCCCGGCCAACAGGCCGCAGCCCAAGCCGGCGCCCGTTTCCCCCTGGTCGAGGCCGGGTTCACCAAGTCGGATGTGCGAGCCTGGTCGCGACAGCTCGGCCTGCGGACCTGGGACAAGCCGGCTGCGGCCTGCCTGGCCTCGCGGGTGCCCTACGGCACGCCGGTGACGCTGGGCACCCTGCAGTCGGTGACCGAGGCCGAGTCGGGCCTGCGGTCCCTGGGCTTCGCTCAGCTGCGTGTCCGGCACTACGGCGACACCGCCCGCATCGAGGTGCCCTCCGAAGAGCTCTCCGCCGTGGTGGCCAGGCGCCGGGAGGTCACCGACGTGGTTCACCGGGCCGGCTACCGCTACGTCACCCTCGACCTGGACGGCTTCCGGTCGGGGAACCTCAACGACGCGCTGGGCGATCCCGCGTCCGGTCGTCTCGATGACGCGCCTCGGCCACTGGCATCGACGATGGGCGGGACCCGATGATCGGGGTCCGGGTCAAGCTGACCTTCCCCGAGGCGCTGGTGCGGGAACCGATCATCGCCCGGATGATCCACGAGTTCGACATCGTCCCCAACATCCGTCGGGCTGACGTCGGCGAGGAGAGCGGCTGGATCATCTGCGAGCTCGACGGCGACGCGGCCACCGTGGATCGCGCCGTCGAGTGGCTGGGGGCCGAGGGGGTCCAGGTGGACCTGCTCGGCGATATCGTCGAGAGTTAG
>JADGOG010000232.1 GCA_017883065.1 Acidimicrobiales bacterium
CCGGATCCCTCTTCTGCCCCACACCTTCCGGCCAGCACCCCTCGAGCCACCGGGTCGGCGCCACCGGGCCCGGGCGGCGCCACAGGCGGTGCCGTAGGATCGGCGTTCCATGAGTCCCGAGCTTTCGGAGGATGCGTCCCCGTTGAACGCCCCTCCGCCGGCTCCGGGCGGCACGAAGCCGCGCCGCCGGCCAGGCCGCCACTCCATCGGTGCATCCACTGGGGCCGCCTTCTTCGACACAGCACCGCCTGACACAGCACCGCCTGACACAGCACCGCCTGACACAGCACCGCCTGGCGCCCGCCCGATCGAACCCGGACCGATCGAAGCCCACGGCTTGGTCCCCCCGTCCCGTTGGCTGACCGTCCTGGCCTTCGCCATGGTCGTCGTCCCCTTCGGTATCATCCTCGGTCGCCTGGTGCTCGCCCCCGGGCAGCACCTCTACCTACCCGACGACCTCGCTCTGATCGATCTGCACACCCGCCGGGCCCTGGCCTGGAAGCAGCAGCTCGGCGTGTTCGACCACAACAACTGGAACCATCCGGGACCGTCGTACTTCTACCTCCTCTCGATCGCCTACCGGGTGTTCGGCGCCGGGGCCCGGGCCATGTTCATCGGGGCCACGTTGATCAACGCGCTGGCCGCGGTTGCGTGCGTCGGCGTGGTGCGGAGGCGGGCCACGCCCGCCCGGGCGCTCTGGGCGGCCGGTTGGGTCTGCGTACTGGCGTCGTTGATGGCCACGGTCTCGCCGGGCAGCGTCACCTACTCCGAGGGCGCTCTGGGTGCCCTTGTCAGCCCGTGGAACCCCACGGTGGTCATCTTCCCGTTGCTGCTGTTGATCCTGCTGTGCGCAGCCGCCCTCGACCGATCGTCGGTCTCACTGGTCGGCGCGGTGCTGGTGGGATCCTTCGTTGTCCAGACCAACATCTCGTGCCTCCCCCTGGTCGTCGCCCTGGTCGGGGTGACCTCGGCGGTCTGGGCGGTGACCTTGATGGCCGACCGTTGGGGCCGTGCCGACCGCCCGTCGGAGGAGTCCGGCGGTGCGTATGTGCCGCGCCGTTCCGGGTGGCGTGGGTGGATCTGGGCCGGTCTCGGCCTGGTGGTCTTGGCAGCGATGTGGCTGCCACCCACCATCCAGCAGCTCTCCAACCACCCGGGGAACATGACGCTCGTCTGGCGGTTCTTCACGGCCGGACATAAGGGGCAGTCCCTGGCCGTGGCGCTCAAGGCGATGGCGGCCACCTACGGGGTGCTACTGGTCGGTCCCTCGGGCATCATGAGCTCCTATCTCGGACACTCCCCCTATCAGCACGCGGCCTCCTGGGCGGCCACCGCGGCGGCACTGGCGGTAGGCGCGGTGGTCACCGTCGTCGGCATACGGCAGCGGGTGCGATTCGCTGCCGCCGTCGGCGCCCTCAGCCTGGTCGGTGCGGTGACCATGGTGGTCGCCGTGACCCACGTGGTCGGCATCGTCTTCGGGTACCTGGTGATCTGGGCGATCACCGTACCCGTCGCCGCTCTGATCGGTGTGGGCATGGTGCGGCCGCCGACCCGCTCACCGGGCAGAACCGGGTTGCCGGTCACGGCCGTCCCTGGGGTCCGGATCGCTGCATGCGCCGTCGGCGTCATCGTCTCGGCGGTGTTGTGCGTCCGGGTGGTGGCGCTGCCCGCGCTCGCCGCCGTCTCGGATCCGCACGTCGGTGCGCTGGTCTCGCTGGTGCGACCCGAGCTCGCCCGGTCGGCCAGCGTCTTCGTCGGGGATGCAGGAGCAGGCACGGCGGACACCCGGCTGCTGGACACCGAGGAGTTCATCGGACTCGTCAACCGCCTGGACCAGCTCGGCTACCACCCCAAGGTGAACGCCTTCTGGAGGGTCCAGTTCGGACCCGGCTACCACGCCACCGGCAAGGAGGACCGCCGGGTCGAGCTCAGCACCTGGACAACGGACTCGACCGCCCAGCCCGGCTTCCTCGGCCGGGTGGGGGACGTGGCAGTCACCGTCACCACTGCGGACGGGAACACGTCACCTCCGGCGACCGGTTCAGCACAGTAGGCGGCGGCAGAGCGAGGCAGAGCGAGGCAGAGCGAGGCACAGCGAGGGGGAAGGTCGCTCCGTTCAGGTCACCCAGTAGCCGAGGTTGAACAGGACCTGGGTCAGGATCGCCGCCGCCGCTGACAGCCCGAGGCCGAGGATGACCGGCGCCTGCCAGCGGCGGACCAGGAGGTACAGGCCCGGGTAGAGCGGAAATGCCACACTGACCAACCGCGCCGCGCCTTCGGTGGAGTCCGGGGCGCCTGGCGTGCGGATGACCGTCGACGATGCCGTCACCACGATGCCGGCCAGGACCACCATCCAGGCGACGGGCACCCGGGTGACGGCAGGAACCCCCGGGCCCCGCCGGTCGGTCAAGGCGATGGCCACCAGGGTGCCGAGGGCGCACAGCCCGAGCACCACGACGAGGTCGTCCAGCCACTGCATCCACACGACGTCGTAGGCGATGGGTCGGATGTGGGCGCCCGACGACCGGGCGATCTCGAAGGCGTGGTGGAGGGAGGCCACGTTCTGGACGATGCCGACGAAGGGTACGACGGCCACCCGGTGGAAGTCG
>JADGOG010000233.1 GCA_017883065.1 Acidimicrobiales bacterium
GCTCCTTCGAGGCTGGCGGCCTCTGACCGCACGCCAGCTCGAAGGAGCCCCTCCGCTCATGCTCACACGGGAGGAAGACATCGACGCGCATGCTCTGCGCCGGCGTGGCTGGACGATCTCCGCGATCGCCCGTCACCTGGACCGAGACCGTAAGACCGTCCGGGCCTACCTGTCCGGAGACCGCACGCCCGGGGTGCGGGCCAGCAGCGCCCCGGACTGGTTCGCCCCGTTCGCGATCTACCTGACCGCCCGGCTCGCCGAGGACCCGCACGTGTGGGCGACCACCCTGTTCGACGAGATCACCGAGTTGGGGTTCGACCGGTCCTACCCGACGTTCACCCGGCTGATCCGGACTCGGGCGTTGCGCCCGGCGTGCGAGCCGTGTCATCCCGCGAAGGGCCGCCCGATGGCGGTGATCGATCATCCGGCCGGGGACGAAACCCAGTGGGACTGGGTCGAGCTGCCCGACCCACCCGCGCCATGGCGGCAGCTGGGCTGGGGCAAGAGCGCGTATCTGCTGGTCGGGGCGCTGTCCCACTCGAGCCGGTGGCGGGGGGTGCTGGCCCCGAGCATGGAGCAGCCCCACTTGATCGACGCCCTGGACCGGGTCACCCGCGCGCTGGGCGGGGTGTCCCGGGACTGGCGGTTCGACCGGATGGCCACCGTGATCAACCCCGAGACCGGGCGGGTGCAGGCCTCGTTCGCCGCGGTCGCCAAGCACTACGGGGTGCGAGTGGTGGCCTGCCCACCTCGACGGGGGAACCGTAAGGGCGTGGTGGAGAAGGCCAACCATGTTGCCGCCCAACGGTTCTGGCGCACCCTGGCCGACGACGCCACCGTCGAGCAGGCCCAGCGACTGCTCGACACGTGGTGCGCCACCCGCGGTGACGTGCGGCTGCGCGCCACCGCCGACGGCAAGATGACCGTCGCGACCGTGGCCGCCGCCGAGCCCCTACGGGCCGTCCCGGCGAGCCCCTTCCCCGCGACGCTGAGCGTGGAACGGGGTGTCTCGGCCCAGGCGCTGGTCTCCTACCGCGGCAACTTCTACTCCGTGCCCCCCGAACTGGCCGGCGCCGACGTCACCGTCAGCGTGCGGCTGGGCGCACTCCACCTGGACATCGCCACCACCGGCGGCCACATCCCGGGCCGCAGCCCGATCCCGGTCGTGGTCGCCCGGCACGCCATCGCCCCGGACGGGGCCGGGGTAATGGTCCGCGACCACGGACACGTCCTCGCCCTCGAGCAGGCCGCGATGGCCGCCGCCACCTCCGCGACCCCACACCGGCGCAAGCAGCGCATCCCACCCGGCCCGGCCGCCCGCGCCGCCGCTGAAGCTCTGCGCCACCCCGTCACCTGCACCGTCACGGCCCTCGAGACGGGCCTGGTCCCGAGCCTCGACGGGTCAGCGGCGGTGGCGGACACGGACACGAAGGAGGTGGTCATCGACCTGGCCCGCTATGCCGCCGCGGCCCAGGGCCGCAACACCCTGACCTGACCTGACCTGACCTGACCTGACCTGACCTGCCCCAGCACCGACCCGAACCGATCACCAGGGAGCCACGAAAACCTCATGACAGCAACCGATCTCACCACCCCGACCTCGCCCCGGACCTCGCCCCCGAGCTCGGGCCCGGCGGTGACAGCAACCGGCCCGGCCACACCCGCGCAGGCCAGCCTCTACCAGCAGCTGCGCGCTCACCTGGCGACCCTGAAACTGCACGACGCCGCCGAACACCTGCCCACCGTCCTCGACCAAGCGACCGCCGAGGGCCTGTCCCTGACCGCGGCACTGGAACGGCTCCTCGGCCTCGAGGTCACCGCGACCGAGGCCCGCCGCCTGACCGGCCGGCTACGGTTCGCTTGCCTGCCCACCCCGGCCACCCTGGAGGACTTCGACTACGACGCCGCCCCCGGCCTCGACCCCAAGCTGATCAGCGAGTTGGCGACCTGCCGGTACCTCGAGTCGGCCACCAACCTCCTGCTGATCGGGCCACCCGGCGTCGGGAAAACCCATGTGGCAGTAGGGCTCGCACGCAAAGCCGCGGAAGCAGGATACCGCACCTACTTCACCACCGCCGCGGACCTGGCCGCCCGCTGCCACCGCGCCGCGATCGAAGGCAGGTGGGCCACCACCATGCGGTTCTTCGCCGGCCCCACGCTCCTGGTGATCGACGAACTTGGCTACCTCCCGCTTCCCGCCGAGGCCGCCTCGGCCCTGTTCCAGGTTGTGTCGCAGCGCTACCTCAAGACCAGCATCGTGATCACGACAAACCGGGGGGTGGGATCCTGGGGAGAGGTCCTCGGGGACACCACCGTCGCAGCAGCGATGCTTGATCGTCTTCTTCACCGCTCCGTCGTCCTGACCCTGGACGGAGACTCCTACCGCCTGCGAGACCACAACGCCCGCGCCGACACCCTCCGCCGCGCCACCACCGGCACCCGCACCCCGCTACGCTGACCACCGCCACCAAGTGGGGATATTCGGTGAGCAACTCTGGCCAAGATCATTAAGCGCCATCAAACTGGCCGGCTGGTGCTGGAGCCTGGCCACCATGGACGGCTGACCCCAACCCACCTCCCCCCGAAGCGGGGGTGGCGGGTCC
>JADGOG010000050.1 GCA_017883065.1 Acidimicrobiales bacterium
GCTTGGTGCCGGCGCCGAACAGCACGAGCTTTTGCTGTGCGGGCTTCAGCTTCTCCCACGGGTCGTCGATCGAGAAGCCGCCCAGCTCAGCGACTGCCGCCACCATGCGGGAGAAGTACTCGCTGCGTGCCCCGGACCAGGGGGCGAGGGCCCCTTCGGCCAGGGACTTGGTCGGGTCGGGCACCACCAGCTCCGGGTCGACCTCGAAACGCGTCCCGAGTCCGGTGCAGGCGGTGCACGCCCCGTAGGGGGAGTTGAAGGAGAAGTTGCGGGGGGACGGGTCCTCGAAGCTGAGGCCGTCGAACGTGCAGGCCAGGTGCTGGCTGAAGGTGATGGCCTCCTCTTCGCTGCCGTCGGCGTCGACCACCACGATCTCCGCCACCCCCTCGGCCAGCGAGAGGGCGGTCTCCAGCGACTCGGTCAGCCGGCGACGGATGTCGTCCCGGCGGACCAGGCGGTCCACCACCACCTCGATGGTGTGCTGCTCGTAGCGGGCCAGGTCCAGCTCGGTGCGATCGGCCAGCTCGACGCTGGTCCCGTCCACCCGGACCCGGGCGAAACCCTGCTTGGCCAGGTCGTCGAGGAGGGCGCTGTACTCCCCCTTGCGGCCTCTCACGACCGGGGCGAGCACCATGAACCGGGTGCCCTCGTCCATGGCCAGGATGCGGTCGACGATCTGCTGGGGACTCTGGCGGGCCACCGGTCGCCCGCACTTGGGGCAGTGCGGCTTGCCGATCCGGGCATAGAGCAGGCGGAGATAGTCGTACACCTCGGTGACGGTGCCCACCGTGGAGCGGGGGTTGCGGGAGGCCGACTTCTGGTCGATGGAGATGGCCGGGGACAGTCCCTCGATGAAGTCCACGTCGGGCTTGTCCATCTGGCCCAGGAACTGGCGGGCGTAGGCGGAGAGCGACTCCACGTAGCGGCGCTGTCCCTCGGCATAGATGGTGTCGAAGGCCAGGGACGACTTTCCCGAACCGGACAGCCCGGTGAAGACGATCAGCTCGTCGCGCGGGAGGTCGAGGGAGACATCTTGGAGGTTGTGCTCGCGCGCGCCTCGCACCACCAATCGATCGGCCATTGGGTGAGGATACCGGTGTGGGGGCTCGGGTCCGGCGGTCAGGAATCGGCGCCGGTCACGGCCTCGACCGGCTCGGTCGTCCCCAGCGGGGGGCCGTCCAGCGGAGAGCCGTCCACCGGGCTGCCGGCCACCGTCGAGCCGTCCACCGGGTCGACGGTGAGCAGGGAGCGCAGCTCGGTGATCTCGTCGCGGAGGAGTGCAGCCTCTTCGAAGCGGAGCTCCTCGGCGGCCCGGTTCATCTCGGCGTCGAGCCGGTGGATCAGGCTGGACAGCTCGTCGGCATCGGGCCCCAGGGCCCGGGCCATCTCGGCCGCCGCCGCCCGGGGGTCGACCCCGCGGCCCCGACCCTTCTGGCTCCGGGCGTTCGGACCCGAGGTGATGGCGGCCGAGCCGGTGGTATCGCTGCGGACCCGGGCCAGAATGTCGGTCACCGACTTGGTGATGGTCCTGGGGTCGATCCCGTGCGCCTCGTTGTAGGCGATCTGCCGGGCCCGCCGCCGCTGGGTCTCCCCGATGGCCTTGGTCATCGAGTCGGTGATGGTGTCGGCGTACATGACCACCCGACCGTTCACGTTGCGGGCGGCCCGGCCCATGGTCTGGATGAGCGAGGAGGAGGACCGGAGGAACCCCTCCTTGTCGGCGTCGAGGATGGCCACCAGCGCCACCTCGGGGAGGTCGAGCCCCTCGCGGAGGAGGTTGATCCCGACCAGGACGTCGAAGTTCCCGAGGCGCAGGTCGCGCAGGATCTCGATCCGGGCCATGGTGTCGACGTCCGAGTGGAGGTACTGGACCCGGACCCCCTGCTCGGCCAGGTAGTCGGTGAGGTCCTCGGCCATCTTCTTCGTGAGGGTGGTCACCAGCACCCGGGCCCCGGTGGCCACGGTGGCGTCGATCCGCTCCCGCAGATCGTCGATCTGTCCGGTGGTGGGACGGATGTCCACCTCGGGGTCGACCAGGCCGGTGGGTCGGATCACCTGCTCGACGATGTTGGCACTGTGCTCGAGCTCCCACGGGCCCGGGGTGGCCGACAGGAGGATGACCTGCCCGGTCCGCTCGATGAACTCCTCGAACCGGAGGGGCCGGTTGTCCATGGCCGAGGGGAGGCGGAACCCGTGGTCGACCAGGGTCTCCTTGCGGGACCGGTCGCCGGCGTACTGGCCCCGGAGCTGGGGCACGGCCACGTGGCTCTCGTCCAGCACCACCAGGTACTCCTTGGGGAAGAAGTCGAGCAGGGTGAAGGGCGCCTCCCCCGGTGCCCGCCCGTCGAGGTGACGGCTGTAGTTCTCGACCCCGCTGCACACACCGGTCTCCGCCAGCATCTCGAGGTCGTACTCGGTGCGCATGCGCAGCCGCTGGGCCTCGAGGAGCTTCCCCGCGCCGGTCAGCTCGGGCAGCCGGACCCGCAGTTCGGCCTCGATGCCCTCGACGGCCTTGCGCATGCGCTCGTCCCCCGTCCCGTAGTGGGTGTTGGCGAACACCACCAGTTCCTCGAGGTCGTCGCCGATCTCACCGGTGGTCACGTCGAACGAGCGGATCCGCTCCACGGTGTCCCCGAAGAACTCGATGCGCACCGCCCGGCTCTCGTAGGCGGCGTGGATCTCGACGGTGTCCCCCCTGGCCCGGAACTGGCCGCGGACCAGGTTCTGGTCGTTGCGGGAGTACTGGAGGTCGACCAGGCGCTTGAGCAGTGAGCGCTGGTCGTGAACCTCGCCAGGGCGGAGGGCGATGATCCGGTCGCGGTACTCGTCGGGCGAGCCGAGGCCGTAGATGCACGACACCGAGGCCACCACGATGGTGTCAGGCCGGAGCAGGAGTGACGAGGTGCAGGCGTGGCGCAGGCGGTCGATCTCGTCGTTGATCGACGAGTCCTTCTCGATGTAGGTGTCCGACGAGGGCACGTACGCCTCGGGCTGGTAGTAGTCGTAGTAGGAGACGAAGTACTCGACCCGGTTGTGGGGGAAGAACTCCTTCAGCTCGGCGGCCAGCTGGGCGGCCAGCGACTTGTTCGGCTCGATGATCAGGGTCGGACGCTGGACCGCCTCGATCGTCCAGGCGATGGTGGCGGTCTTGCCGGATCCGGTGATGCCCAACAGAGTCTGGTAGTGATCCCCGCGCTCGAGTCCCTCGACCAGCCCGGCGATGGCCTGGGGCTGGTCACCGGCGGGGCGGAAGGGCGAGACCACCTCGAATTCGGGCATCCTCCGATGGTACCGGTCGGGTGTCACACCTCTACCGGGTCGGCCCGTCGGGTCGGCCAGTCGGGTCGCCCGAGCCGGGTTGGCGTTGCGGCCCGGGCTATGCCGGCGGGGCCGAGCTCGCGTCGCGCAGATCGAGCAGGGAGGACCACACCCGATCCACCTCGGCCCGGAGGTGCTCGCGGTCGCCTGAGTTGTCGATGACCAGGTCGGCTCCGTCCAGTCGGGTCTGCCGGTCGGTCTGTGAGCCGATGCGGGCCCGGGCGTCCTCCTCGGACATGCCCCGCTGTCCGACCAGCCGTTCGAGCGCCAGCTCGGTGGAGAGGTCGACGACCACCACGGCGGCCAGCCCGAGCATCTCGCGGTGGATCTCCCTCAGCAGGGGGATGTCCAGCACCACGATGTCGTCGGTACCGGCGAACCGCTCCTTGCGCTCGATCATCTCGACGCCGATGGCCGGATGGGTGATGGCGTTGAGGTCGGCGAGGGCGTCCGGATGGCCGAAGACCAGTGCAGCCACCCTCGGCCGGTCGATCCGTCCGTCCGGGTCGAGGATCTCCGGGCCGAAGCGGTCGATCATCGGCTGGTAGGCCGGCCCCCCGGGTTCGACCACCTCACGGGCGACCAGATCGGCGTCGATGAGGTGGGCGCCGTGCTCGACCAGAAGCCGGGCCACCGATGATTTCCCCGCGCCGATCCCTCCGGTGAGCCCGACAGCCAGCATCGATGACCCGTTCAGACCGGACGACGCGGTCGCGATGCGGTTGCGAACAGCACCATGGTGGTCCGGTCGAGTTGGTCGGTCACGAAGAAGTCGTCCGCGGTGATTCCGGTCATCCCGCCCGAGTCGCCCCGGGCGATCACCTTGTAGGCCAGCGGGAGGATGCGGGTGTAGGCCCCGATGTACCAGGACCGGGGGATCTTGTGGCGCAGATCGAACACGTCGAGTCGCAGGACCTTGTTGGCCTTCACCCTTCGGGCGGTGAAGTCGGCCTTGACGTGGGGGACGGCGTCCATGCCCTGGACGGTGACGTCGTGGAAGTACCGCTCCAGGAGGGAGCGCAACTCGTCCGGCTCGAACAGGTGGATGTGGAAGGGGTTCTCGAAGTCGGCCGGGGCGTTCGGGGTCAGGAAGAACACGGTGCCGTCGTCGGCCAGCACCCGGGCCAGCTCGCGTACATGGCCTTCGGGAGAGTCGAAGTGTTCGATCAGGTGTGACGAGCACGCCCATCGGAAGCGCCCGCCGGCGAACCCGAGGGAGAGAGCGTCCATCTGGGCCACCTGCAGACCCTCGGCGCCCCAACGCTCCCTGGCCGCGGTGACCGCGTCGGCGCTGTAGTCGGCGCCCACCACCACCCGGTCGGGCGCCAGGAACCGGGCCGACTCGAACCCCTGCCCACACCCGACATCGAGCATGGTGCCCGCCCCGAGACGCTCGATCACCGTGCGGTAGCCGGCGGCATGGAGGGCCAGCAGCGAATCCGGGGTGACCCCCTGCATCGGGCGTTCACCGGTGAGCCGTTTGGCCGGTGACGTGGACATCTGGTCGGTCATGGATGCTTCCCCGTGATCATGTACTGCCGGTCGTGGCCCCGGTCGGCACTGGTGCCACCGCGACTCAACGGTTGTTTACACTACCGATCACTCGTGTCGGAACCCCAACCTTCCACTGTCGCGCCCACCGGGCGGTCACCTGTGCGCTCTCCGGGCCGGGTCGGCACCGTCTATGCCCGGCTCCGGTCGCCCGGGCGCCTGCGGAGAGGGGTGGACTACGGGCTGGTGGCCCTCCTGGCCTTCATCCCCATGCTCGCCTCCCAGCCGGGCACGGTCACCGACGACACCAAGACGTACCTCTACCTCGACCCGGGCCGCTACATCCGCCAGGCCATCTCGCTGTGGGACCCCAAGGTGGGCCTCGGCACGGTGACCCACGAGAACATCGGCTACCTGCTGCCCATGGGTCCCTTCTACTGGGCCATGGCCGAGCTCCATGTCCCGCTCTGGGTGGCCCAGCGTCTGTGGATGGGCGTGCTCCTGTTCGCGGCGGGTGCCGGGGTGCTCTATCTGTGCCGCACCATCGGCGTGAGCGGCCCGGGCCGGTACGTGACCGCGCTGGGGTTCATGTTCACCCCCTACGTGTTGCAGTACTCGGGGAGGATCTCGGTCATCCTGATGCCCTGGGCTGGCCTTCCCTGGATGGTGGCGTTCGTGGCCCTGGCCCTCCGGAGGGGCGGCTGGCGGTATCCGGCCCTCTTCGCCCTGGTGGTGGCCCTGGTCAGCGGCATCAACGCCAGTTCGATCCTCTACGTGGGCATCGCCCCTGCCCTGTGGCTCCCCTACGCCGTCGTGGTGGCTCGGGACTCGACCTGGCGCAAGGCGTGGGGCGTGACCTGGAGGATCGGCCTGCTCAGTGCCCTGGTCTCCTTGTGGTGGGCCGTCGGGCTGCAGGTGGAGGCGGCCTACGGGATCAACGTGCTCAAGTACACCGAGACGGTCCCCTCCACCAGCGCGGCCTCGCTCGCCTCAGAGATCATCCGCGGACTCGGGTACTGGTACTTCTACGGGGCCGACCGGGCCGGCGCCTGGACCCAGACGTCGATCGCCTACACCCAGAACCTCTGGCTCATCGGGGCCAGCTTCGTGGTGCCAGCTCTCTGCTTCGCCGCCGCCGTGTTCACCCGGTGGAGGCACCGGGCCTACTTCGTACTCATCACCGTGGTGGGCATGGTGCTGGCGGTCGGGCCGAACCCCTACAGCGACCCCTCCACGGTCGGATCGGTCATCAAGGCGTTCATGGTGGAGACCACCGCCGGCCTCGCCCTGCGATCCACCGACCGGGCCTCACCGCTGGTCATCTTGAGCCTGGCCATGTTCCTGGGTGCGGGGGTGAGCGCCGTGGCCGCCCGGGTGCGCCGGACCGGGCTGATCGTCGGGGGCTTCGCCGCCGCCGCGGTGATCGCCGCGGCCACACCGCTGTGGTCGGGAGGGATCCTGGCCGACGGGTTCAGCCAACCGGCGGTACCGCCTCTCTACGTCCGCCAGGCCGCCGCCGCGCTGAACACCACCAACCCCGCTACCCGGGTCTACGCCCTGCCCGGCAACAACTTCGCCGCCTACCGGTGGGGCGACACCATCGACACCGTGTATCCGGGCCTGATGACCAGGCCGTTCGTGACCCACGAACAGCAGATCATGGGCTCGCTGGCCACCGCCGACCTGCTCCAGGCGCTGGACTCGCCCCTCCAGCAGGGGACCATGGACTGGAACACCCTGGCCCCGATGTCCTCCCTGATGAGTGCCGGCAACGTGCTCGTCCAGTACGACCAGGCCTACGAGCGGTACGACACGCCGAATCCCCAGCAGCTGGCGGTCGACCTGGCCACGACCCCTTCCGGCCTCACCGATCCCGTCGCCTACGGCACTCCCCGGCCCAACGTCCCCCTCATCCCCCACATCGACGAGGCGACCCTCTCCCGCCCACCGAGCCAGAGGTGGACGGCGCCCCTGGTCACCTACCACGTGACCAATCCACGACCCGTCGTCCGAACCGAGTCGACCCGGACTCCGTTGGTACTGGCCGGCGACGCCTCAGGGATCGTCAACGCCTCCTCGGTGGGACTGCTGGCGGGCAACCCGACCATCCTGTACGCCGGCACCCTCGACACCGACCCCTCGCTCCGTCGGGCCACGCTGGGATCGTCGGCCGACCTGGTGGTGACCGACACCAACCGCAAGCAGGGGTATCGGTGGAATTCGCTCAACGAGAACACCGGATACACCGAGACGTCCGGACAGCCGCCGGACACCGCCGACCCCACCGACAGTCCGATCAAACTGTTCCCCGGCGCACCGGCAAACGCCCAGACCACGACCACGCTCCACGGGGTGTCCTCGGTCACCGCCTCGTCCTACGGGTCGTCCATCTCCTACCTCCCCGAGGACCGACCGGCGGCCGCCCTCGACGGCAACACCCAGACCGCCTGGCTGGACGGCTCCTTCGGCGATCCCCGGGGCCAGTGGTGGCAGGTGGTCCTCCAAGAGCCCCTCGCCATCGACCACCTGACCCTGGTCCAGCCCCAGACGGGGGATCCGGACCGGTGGATCACCAAGGCGACCCTCACCTTCGATGGGAGGCACCCGGTGACCGTTCCCCTGGGTCCCGCCTCCCGCACCGCCGCCGGCCAGGAGGTGGCCTTTCCGGCGCGGACGGCCACCACGCTGCGCATCACCGTCAGTGGGGTCGGCAACGCCCAGGACGGGACGCCCGTCAACTCGAGGAGCTCCATCGGATTCGCCGAGGTGGGCATCCCCGGGGTGACCGTCAACGAGTCGGTGACCATGCCCGAGGACCTGCTGCGGGCCGCGGGCACCGCGTCGGGCAACGACCGGCTGTCCGTGATCATGACCCGGCTGCGCAGCTCGGGCACCCCTCCCCGGGCCGACACCGAGACGGCACTCGCCCGCACCTTCTGGCTACCCACGGCTCGGACCTTCTCCCTGGTCGGCCAGGCCCGCATCTCCCCGCTGATTCCCGACGACGAGATCGACCGCCTGGTGGGCCGCCCGGGTGCCGATCACACCGGCATCGTCGCCTACTCGCTCGGACGGCTGCCCGGGGATCTGAAGGCCGGCGCCATCGCCACCGTCGACGGCGATCCGTCGACGGTGTGGGAGCCCGGGTTCGGTGCCACCCATCAGGCCGGCCAGTGGCTCCAGTACCGGCTGCCCCGACCGATCACCTTCGACCGGCTGGACCTCAAGGTTGTGGCCGACGGCCTGCACTCGGTGCCCACCTCGATCACCGTGGCGGCCGACAGCGGAAGCGCTACGGTCCGGCTTCCGGCCATCGCCGACAGCACGGTGGCCGGTTCGTTGGTGGACGTGCCCGTCTCGTTCCCATCCCTCACCGGACAGAGCATCAGGATCACGTTCGACACGGTGCGTCTCCAGACCACGCCGAACTACTACTCGCAGTCCGCCATCGCCCTCCCCCTCGGCATCGCCGAGGTGGGCATCCCCGGCCTGCAGGCCGCCTCGGTCCCGGCATCCATCCCGGCCTCCTGCCGGAGCGATCTGGTCACCGTGGACGGCAAGCCGATCTGGGTCTCCGTGTCCGGCTCCACGGCGGCCGCCCTCGGACGTCAGGCCCTCGACGTGTCCCTGTGCGGACCCGACGCCGGTGGACTGGCTCTGGGCCCGGGCTCCCACACCCTGCGCTCCACCATGGGCCAGGTCAGCGGATTCGACGTCGATCAGCTCGCCTTCGACTCGGCTCCGGGCGGCGCGCCGATGCCCGCGGCCCCGTCCTCGGGTGGGGCCGGTTCGACGACGACCGCTTCGGCTCTGGCGCCGCCACCGGTGTCCACCTCGCCGGTGGTGCGGGTCACCGGCCAGTCCCCCACCTCGATCCACCTCACCGTCGCCGGGGTGCACGCCGGACCGGGTCAGGTCCCCTTCGACCTCGTCCTGGGCCAGAGCGTCAACGCCGGGTGGACGGCGACGGTCGCCGGGGTGGGATCCCTGGGGCGCCCCATACTGATCGACGGGTTCGCCAACGGATGGCGCGTCGATCCCGCCACCTTGGCTGCGGCGGTCCACGACGGCACGCTCTCGGTGAACCTGGTGTGGCAGCCCCAGCAGCGGGTCGACTGGGCCCTGATCCTCTCGCTGCTGGCCATCATCGCCTGCGTGGTGCTGGCCATCGGGCCGGTGCGGTCCCGGCGACGAACGGGACGCCCCGGTCGTGGCGACTCGGCACAGGACGAGGAGGACCCCCTGGAGGTCGAACTGCCGGCGCCGGACCGGTTGGACGGCCCCAGCCTGGTCATGCCCTTCCGGGCCGAGGCGCCCCGCTCGCCGGTCTGGGTGGCCGTCGTGGCCGGTCTGGTGACCGGTGCCGTCGGCGGGGCCATCTCCACGGCCGGCATCGGCCTGGCCGCCGGGGTGGCGACCGGGATCGTTCTGGTGGTGCCCCGCCTGCGGACCGTGCTGGGTGTGGGGGCCGTCGCCGGGATCGTCAGTGCCGGCACCTACATGGTCCTCCACCAACACGCCGACCGGATACCGGCGGGTGGCGAATGGACCATCTTCTTCGCCACCGCCAGCACCCTGGCCTGGGCCGGGGTGGTGTTCCTGGGGGCGGACGGGGTGGTCGACGTGCTCGAACGACGTCGCCTGCCCGGGGCGACGGGACAGCCCCCGGGCCCAGGTGAACCCGGCATCGAGCTGTCGGAGCCGGTGACCACGCCCTCCGCACCGGGCGCCCGTCCACCGGATGAGCCGAGCCGGGCGGACCTGCCCGACGTCAGCGGGTAGCTCAGCCCGCTCCCGCGGTTGCGGAGCGATCGGTCGGAGCCCGGGAGGACCGGGACCATCGGAGCTGCCAACGATGACGGCCGTGCCGGTGGTGGATGGCCATGAAGGCGATCACCATGCCCAGGGCCAGCAAGCCCTGGGCGGCCAGATCGGCTCGAGCGGTGGTGATCACCTGGCCGTTGGCCGCGGAGATCAGCCCCGCGGCCAGTGCCGAGCCGCCGGCCAGGAGGTAGACGATCCATCGGGAGCCGGTGCCGAAGAGGTAGTTGGTGATCAGCACGGACACCGACAGGAACATCATGGCCACCACCAACGTGGCGAATGCGGGCGCGGCGGAGCTCAACTTGGCCCCGAACACCAGGGTCAGGAACTGCCTGGGGACGAGCACGGAGATGACCAGCAGGACGGCGGCCGGCACAGCCAGGAAGATCAGGGTGACCCCCAGTTGGCGGATGGCATGTCCTCCCTCGTTCCACCGGATGGTGGCCTCGGGGAGCAGATAGGCACCCAGGGCGAGTGCCCCGAACACCAGGGCCTTCGACGCCACCGAGATGGCCGCGTACGGCCCCACGTTGGCGTGGTTCAACCTACCGAGCAGGATGACGTCGACGTTCTGGAGGAGGCCGAGCAGGGCCAGACCGACGAACGCAGCGGACACGTCGGCCATGAGCCGACGGCGGACCGGGATGGTGTCCTCCTCGAAGGGGGCCTGCCCGGCAGGAGCGCCGATGGTGACGGGAGCAGGAACGACCAACGGTTCGATCGGAGGCGGTGTGACGGGAGCCGGGTCGGGCCCGGCACCGGCGGTTCCGGCTTCGGCTCCGGCATGGGCTCCTGCCGCGCTGGCGGCGGCCTCGGCGGCCTCGGCGGCCGACCAGGCCCTGGAGGCCAGCCAGTGGGCGTGGACGGTGGCCGCCGCCTCGCTGATGAAGATGCCCAGCGCGTACCCGGCCACACCCATGTGGCCGATGACCAGGACGAGCACGAAGAAGGTGCGCACGAAGCCCTCGAGTAGGAGGTTGCCGGCCAGGGCCCGGTAGCTCCGGTGGGCCTGGAGGAGTCCCCGGTCGACGCACAGCAGGATCCACACACCGGCAGCCACCAGGATCAAGACGATGCCGTCACTGTTGGGGAGGGAGAGCTGGCGGGCGATCCAACCCTGGAGGGCGAGCACCGCCACCAACTCCACGCCGATACCGATGAGGGCGATGCGGTGCACCCTGGCCACCCATCGTCGGACTCTCTGTGGCTGTCCGGCGTTCTGCAGGGCGGTGACCCGCCGGACCACGCCGACCAGGACGGCGGACCCGGGCATGGACAGGATGAAGAACAGGCCCAGCAGCTGGGCGATGGCGCCGTAGGCCTGTGAGGTGACGAGTCGGGCCACCACCACGACCACCAGGGCGGCGGTCCCGTTGACCACCAGGCCGGCCACGGCCACCGGACCGGCCTGGGTCAGGCCCGACTTGATCGAGTCGCCGTGCTGCTCGGGACCGGCACCCTGCTCTTCCTCGGGCAGGGTGATCATCGGACCGCCGGCCACGACGATGCCCATGGCCGGCGCCATGCCGACCGCCTCGGTCACCGGATCGACGACCTGGTCGATCTCCTCGAGGATGGTCTCGAGACCCTCGGTGGCCCCGTGCTGGGTGTCGGCCCGTCCCTGGCCACCCGCGTCCCGGCCCGCTCCCTCGCCGCCGTCAGGTGCACCGCCCCCTCCACCGGCCGACTGGTCCGGTTCCTCCATGGCGTCGATTCTCCCCCAGGGCCGTCGACCGGCTCAACGTCGATCGAGCGAAGGCCCCGTGCCCGACAGTCCCTCTAGCCGGGGACGCTACCGGCTGCGGAGCGTTTGCGCGGCATGGTGGGAGCGTCGCGCCCGGTGCGCTCGCTGCCCGAGCCGGGCCGTCCGTCGGTCACTTCGTGGTACTCCTCTTCGACGTTGACCGACCAGATGTCGTGACGCGCCCCGTGGATGTTCTCGACGGTAAGCATGGCCGTGTACATCGAGTGGTCCTGGTTGTTGTACTTGTGCATCCCGTTCCGACCCACCGGATGGACGTTGGGCGCATGGTCCTCGAACCAGTGCCGGATCACGTCGACGTTGTCACGGTAGGCGTCGTCGTAGACCGGATAGGCCTTGGGCATCCGCACCACGTACCCGGCCTCCACGTCGGAGGGATCGACCAGTCCGATGGTGGCGAGCTCCTTGGTGGCCAACGCGATCAGTTCGTCGTCACTGCAGGTCCACAACTCGTCCCCCTCGAACACGAAGTACTCCATGCCGAGGCAGGTTCGGCCGTCCTTGACCAGGAACGGCGACCACGAGCCGAAGTTCTGGATCCGACCCACCTTCACCTCCGGCGAGTGGATGTAGATCCAGTTGTCGGGGAAGCCGCGCTCCTTGGGCACCACCAGGGCCACGGTCAGGAAGTCGCGGTAGTGCAGGTCGTCGGCGGCGGCGATCACCTCGGCCGGCACCGGCGGATCCACGGCGCGGGCGAGGGCGGTGAACGGCATCGACGAGATCACATGAGCGGCGTCGAGGCGCTCCTCGACACCGTCGGATGCCACGGTGACCGCCACCGCGGCGCCGTCCTCGATGTGCACGGTCACCGCCGAGGTCTCCATCCTGAGTTGGCCGCCCATGTCCACGAATTGTTCGGCGCAGTGTTCCCACATCATCCCCGGGCCGTACTTCGGGTACTCGAACTCCTCGATCAGGCTGGTCACCTGCTTCGACTTGTCCTTGCGCTTGCCGGCCAACGAGGCACGGATCGGCTCCCACACCGCGTTCCACAGTGACATCCCCTTGATCCGTTGGGCGCCCCAGTCGGCGGAGAGCTCGGATGCCGGCACTCCCCACACCTTCTCGTTGTAGGTCTTGAAGAAGTGGTGGTAGAGCCGCCACCCGTAGTTGGACACGATGTAGCCCTCGAGGGTGTCGGGATTCTTCGGCGGCCGGACGCGCACCCACAGGAAGGAGAGTCCACAGCGGATCGCTTCGACCACGCCCAGGTTGGAGAGGGCGTTACCCAGCTTGATCGGATAGTCGTAGAACTTTCCCTCGTAGAAGATCCGACTCATCCGGGGCCGGAGCAGGAAGTCCTCCGGTGGGAGCACCTCGTGCCAGAAGGCCTGCACCGGCTTGACCTTGGTGAAGAAGCGGTGGCCTCCGATATCGAAGCGCCAGCCGTCCCGCTCGACGGTCCGGCTGATGCCGCCGACCACCGAGTCCTCCTCCACCACCACGACCGGATCGCCGGCCTTGGCCAGGATCCGTGCCGCGGTGAGCCCGGCGGGTCCGCCCCCGATGACCACGACAGGAGTGGCTTCGATGCCCCGCTGCGAGCCGGAGACCGCTCCTCCGTCAGGTGTCTCATCCTTCGATGCTGCCACTGGTGGCGGTCCGTTCTGCTGGTCAGGGCCGGTGCTGTCCCGCTGGGGACGGGGCCGGTCGGTCTACGAAGCCGAAGGTTAGTGGCTCGCCATGTCCCAGTGGTGAAGCCTGCGACCGGTGCCTAGGGCACCAGGACACCGACAAAGGCCAGGAACGCGTAGGCCGCCATCCCCCCGGTAGCCACCACCAGGACCGCCACCTCGACACCCCGGCGCGAGGTGAGCGTGGATGCCGCCACCACCAGCGGAAAGGCGCCCAACGCGTAGCGTTCGAACGAATCGAGGTTCGAGCTGGACAACGAGACGACCAGGGCGGCAAGTGCGAACGCCCCATAGGAGAGTGGCAGGCGGCGGAAGGCCACCACCACCAGCACCACGGCGACCACCACCCACGGGATGTGGAGCGCGCTGCCCAGATGGTGCCCGTGGAACGCAGCCTGCAGGTCGTGCGCCATCGACGAGACGGGAACGGTGATCCCACCGCGGTGTCCTTGCTGCTCCTGCACCCGGAACGGGAGCCAGGCATCCCCGAACTGGTGTCGGACCCAGGTGAGGTAGCCGACCGTACCGGCGGCGGGCGCCACGACGGCTGCGATCCATGCCGGCCACCGTCCGCGGGAGGATGCCCCGGCCCGCCGCCGACGATCGGCCACCACCTCGATGACCATGGGCAGGACCAGTACGATGCCCACCGGACGGACCAGGCCGGCTGCCAGACCGGCGGCCGCCGCCCACCACCACCGACCGGTCCGGGCACCGAGGAAGGCCACCACGGCGCACAAGAGCAGCGGTCCGTCGGCGTATCCCCACGCCAGCACGAAGGCCGCCGGCGCCAGTCCGAGCAGCCACGCCGAGCGTCGGGCGAGCTGGCGGTCCCCGAAGTCCCGCTGTACCAAGACGGCCAGTCCGGCCATGGCGGCCAGGCTGCTCAGGTTGGCGATCACCACCAGTGCCGGCCCGGGTCCGATCCCGATGATCGTGCCGAGCACCCGGCCGGCCATCGGGAACGCCGGGTAGAACCGGACCGACTGGAGCCCCGACGCCGCGTAGCCGTGACGGGCGATCGAGACGTACCACCCGCCGTCCCATGCCAGTAGCCCCTGATGGACCCGGGTCACGGCTCCGGGGTTGTTGGGGCGCAGGGACCCGACGGTGGCATGGGCCAGAGCCAGGGCGGCGAGCACCACCAGCCGTGCGGCGATCCAGGCGGGTGCCACCAGCACCAGTGCCCGGCCGAAGGTCCGGAGGGTCGGGCGATCGAAGACTCGGAGCGGAGACGACCGGCGCGGGCCGTCGGGCGGGGCGTCGGCCATCCCGCCTCAGGACTTCGTCGGCGAGAACTGCACCATCCACATCGGTTGGAAGAACAGATCGGCGTCACCGACCACCAGTCCGGTGGCGTGATAGCCAGAACCGGGTGCCTGCAGGGTCTGGACGATGCCCTCGCACCTCACCCCGAGGGTCTGGTAGCCCGACGCCCACACCACGAAGATCTGGCGGCCGGTGGCGGCGGACAGCGATTCGAGATGCTGGGCGAAGGCCAGTGGTGACCCGGCCCGTATGGCCTTCGCATAGTCGACCCAGTTGACGAAGGCGGGACCGGTCCCACGGGGGAAGGTCGTCTGACGGTAGCGACCGGGTGGCAGAAGCCGGTTGACGGCAGGGCCGAGCTGGTCGGGGCAGTAGGCGATGATGTCGCCCGGTCGGGCGTGGACGGTGATGGCGGCGGCCACCTCGCCGGCCTGGGTCCGGTTGGTGGTGACGTTCGGGACCGAACTGGCCAGTCCGGCGATGACCGCCACGGCCAGGATGACCGCCCGCACCCGTCGGTCCCGGAACGTGGTCAGGCCGATGGCCACCAACAGGATCAGCGGGATGAACACCACCGAGGCGTACCGGGCGTCGAAGGCGCTGTTGGTGGCCAGCCCGCCGATGATGGCTCCCCCCAGGGTCCCGATCACCACCAGCGCCAGTGGTCGGCCCAACGGTCGGGTGCGGATGTCCAGTTCGATGTGGCGGCGATCGGTGGCCACCCCGAAGAGCCCCAGCCCGACGAGGGCGAAGAAGATCAGGGCCAGCGCGCGCCCCTGGCTGGTGCTCCCTCCGGCGAAGGAGGCCACGGCGCTGACCATGGCGGCGAAGTTGGCCGGCGTGGCCCAGGGCGTCCCGGTGTGCTGGGACTGGAACAGGAAGGTCGGGACCCAGGGCAGGAAGGTCACGCATCCGACGGCGCCGGCGATGATCGATGCCCGTGCCCCGGCGCGCCACTCCGGACGGCCCCTCCACGCCTGCCAGGCCAGCCAGACGAAGACGATGCCGATCAGGTACATGGACCAGTAGTGCGTGTAGAGGAGCAGCCCGGCGACGGCGCCGACCGCGACGAGATTGCCGATGCGGGGACGGTGCAGAGCGCGGTCGAGGGCGAGGAAGCCGAGAACGGTGAACAGCACCACCAGGGAGTACATCCGGGCCTCGGTGTCGTAACGGACAGCGAAGGGTGACGAGGCCACCAGAACCAGGGCTGCCCATCCTGCCGTCCGTCCCCCCACCCGGCGCCCGGCCAGCCAGGCCAGTGGCAAGGTGATCACGCCGATCACCCCGGGCAGTGAGCGGACTGCGAGGTCAGAGGTGCCGAACCATCCGATCCAAAAGTGGAGGAGGACGTAGAAGAGCGGTGGTGCGCCGTCCCGCTTGAGGTACGAGGGGATCTCGTGGAGCGGCTGTCCGGCGATGTTGACGGTCAGCGCTTCGTCGAGCCAGAGGTCCGACCGCGTCCAGAACCGGAGCACCAACGCGGCAGCCAGGACCAGGACCACCGCCGCCGCCATGACGGCGCGGACGGTTGGCGAGAAGGGTGGTCCCTCCGGATCGTCGGCACCGGTCGGTTCTCGGTACGCGCCTCCGGAGCGTTCCGGCGGTTGCTTCGGCTCGTTCGGCGTGGCCGGCGTGGCCGGTGTGGCCGGGCTGGTGCTGGCCGACGGACTCATGGACGCGTCGGGTGTCGTCGACGACAGAGTCGGGGACGCCGTTGCTGAACCTGTCTCCGACCCTTCTGCCGACTCTGTCGACGGCGGCGTGGTTGGCTCCGCCACCGAAGCAGGACCTGGGGTGGCTACGTCCATGACGGGCATGGTACCCAGCGCCGGGAGAGGCCGGGAAACATTTGTCATAGCCATGGACCGAATGACCGGCAAGCAGTAACGTGCCCCCACAGTGAGCTGCGCCTGTGACAGAGTGCAACCGACGCACGGTATGCACGGTACGTACGATGCGGCGGGGCAGTGGGAACACGATGGGGGATGTCAGTGACAGATGAGAGCGGATTCAGCCGTAGATCCTTCCTGTCCCGGGGGGCTGTGACCACAGGGGCAGTGGCACTGGGGGCAGCCGGACTGGCCGCGTGCTCGTCAGGGAACTCCGGGTCGAGCACGACCTCGGGTGGCTCGGGGAGTACCAACGCCAAGCCCGGATTCGGTGTCGGTGCGCCGCAGAAGGGTGGGTCCGCCACCGTCGCCATCATCGCCGACATCGACGGCTTCTACCCTCCGGCCAACCACTGGGACACCAATGGCTTCCTGTATGCCAACACCGTCTACGACCCGCTGATGGCCGTGGCGGCTGACGGAACGGTCCAGCCTTACCTGGCCAAGTCAATCACTCCCAACTCCACCTTCACGCAGTGGACCTTGAAGCTGCGGTCGGGCATCAAGTTCAGCGACGGCTCCGACCTCAACTCGGCGGTGGTCAAGGCCAACTTCGAAGCGTTGAACGCATCGCTGCTCACCGGGCAGGCGCTCAAGGGGATTGCCGGCGTGGACGCCCCAGACGATCTGACCGTGGTCTACAACCTGTCGGATCCCCGACCCCAATTCCCTTCCGGACTGACCACCCAGGTCGGCTACGTGTTCGGCCAGGCGATGATCGACCAGGCGGCGAAGGGGGGGACGCCGACCCCGGTGGGCACCGGGCCGTTCATCTACTCGTCCTGGCAGCCCAACGATCACTTCACTGCCACCCGCAATCCGAACTACTGGCGCAGCGGTCTCCCCTACCTCGACCAGATCACCTTCAGGCCCATTCCCGACGACACCCAACGTGCAGCCACGCTCAAGACCGGAGGGGTCGACCTGATCCTCACCACCGACCCGGTATCGATCAAGGAGTTCACCGGCCAGTCGCAGTATCAGCTGGTGGACAGCCTGACCGGGGTCATCGGCGAGCCCACCGTGGCCTTCATCATGCTCAACACCGAAGTCGCCCCGACCAACGACCTGCGTATCCGCCAGGCGCTGGCCAAGGGCCTCGACGTCAACCAGATTCTCAAGATCTTCGGAGGCGGGTTCACCAGGCCGATCAACGGGCTCTTCCTCCCCGGATCCGAGTACTACAGCGACACCGGCTATCCCACCCACGACCCGGCCGGGGCCAAGGAGCTGGTCAAGCAGTACAAGGCCCAGCACGGCACCCCGACCCTGCAGCTCACCACCGTGCCGGACCCACGGCTCGAGCAGCTGGTGGCGGTCATCCAGCAGATGTGGAATCAGGTCGGGTTCAACGTCACGGTAAACGCCATCCAGCAGGCCACGCTGATCACCGGCTTCATCGAGGGGAAGTTCCAGGCGGCCACCTCCTACCAGTTCGGGAACATCGATCCCGATCTGAATTACGTCTGGTTCAGCACCACCACCGTGCAGCCGGTTGGCAGCATCGCCCTCAACTTCCCTCGCAACTCGGACCCCCAGATCGAGACGGCGCTGCTGGCCGGTCGCCACAGCAGCAACCAGTCCGACCGGGTGGCCGCCTACAAGAAGCTCAACGAGCGACTGGCCGCGGACCTGCCCTACCTGTGGCTGGAGCAGTACCCCTTCGCCGCCGTGGGCGACTCCCGGCTCCAGAACTTCGTCGGGTTCACGCTCCCCGACGGCACCAAGGGCTACGGCTTCAACGAGGGCATCATGGTCCCCACGCAGATGTGGTTGAACAGATAGCGAGTCGGGCAACCGGCATTCGTCACTCCTCCCCCCATGGCCAAGTACCTCCTCCGCCGTCTCATCCAGCTCGTGGTGGTGGCCTTCATCATTTCGGTGCTGGTGTTCCTCCTGGTGCACCTGCTGCCCGGCGATCCGGCCGCCCAGATCCTCGGGGCGAACGACACCGCCCACAACCGCGCCGTCCTCAACAAGCAGCTCGGACTGAATCTTCCGTTGTGGCACCAGTACATCTTCTGGCTGAAGGGGGTGCTCCACGGCAACCTGGGCCAGTCCTACCTCAATCACACCCCAGTGACCCAGGTCATCTCCACCGGGTGGCCGATCGACCTCGAGCTGATCATCATCTCCCAGGTGATCGCTTTCGCCGTGGCCATCCCCCTGGCCCTGATCACCTCCCGGCGGCCCAACCGGCCTGTTGACAACATCTCCACCACCGCCACCTTCGGGATGCTGGCCCTGCCCCCCTTCGTCATCGCCCCGATCATGGTGGCCGTCTTCGCCGTGGGTCTGCACTGGTTCCCGGCCACGGGGTACATACCCTTCACCCAGAATCCGGCCACCAACCTCCACGACATGATCCTCCCGTCGCTGGCCATCACCGCGGGGTCCATCGCCGTCTACTACCGGCTCTTCCGATCGGACCTGATCAGCACCTTGCAGGAGGACTTCGTGACCATGGCCCGGTCCAAGGGGCTGTCGCCCCGCTGGATCATGTGGCGTCATGCCTTCCGTCCGTCCTCGTTCTCCCTGCTGGCCGCGGCCGGAGTCAACATCGGGGCGCTGATCGCCGGTACGTTCATCGTGGAGTTCCTCTTCGCCATTCCCGGTCTGGGGTACTCCCTGGTCCAAGCGGTCAACCAGCGCGACTATCTGGTCGTCCAGGGGATCACTCTGGTGGTTGCCGTGGCCTACGTCGTGATCCAGTTCCTGATCGACTTCCTCTTCACCGTGGTCGATCCCAGGGTGACCCGGGAGTGAACGATGCCTGACGATCGCGAGCTCTCCGACACCAGGTCGGGCGGGCGCCTGCTGGGCGACCAGGTGCCCGGCCTGGCCGCCGTCGACGAACTGGTGGTGTCGCGGCAGAGCGAGACACTCGACTCGGACGACGTCCTGGCCCGGAAACCGTTCGGGTTCCTGTTCTGGTTCGCCTGTGGCTGGGTGGGCCTGGTCGTCCTGGCGGCGGTGCTCGCCAACGTGCTCCCCCTGCCCAACCCCAATTTCCAGAACTACAACGCGCTCAACGCACCGCCGAACATGCACCACCTGCTGGGCACCGACGACCTCGGTCGCGATCTGCTCAGCCGGCTCATCTTCGGCGCCCGGGTGTCGCTCGTGGTCGGGTTCGTGTCGGTGGCGTTCGGCATGCTCATCGGCGGGACACTGGGGCTCATCTCGGGGTACAAGGGCGGCCGACTCGATGTCGCCCTCAACGCCGGATCATTCGTGCTCCTGGCCTTCCCGGCCATCGTGGCCGTCATCGCCATCGTGGCGTTCTGGGGTCAGTCCTTGTTCAAGATCACGGTCATCCTGGGCGTGGCGGTGGTTCCCCTCCTCTTCCGTGTGGTCCGCGCCTCGAGCCTGTCCTTCGCCAATCGGGACTTCGTGATCGCGGCGCGCACCATGGGGGCGACCTCGGCCCGTATCGTGTTCCGTGAGATCCTTCCCAACGTGGTGCCGGTGGCGATCACCTTCGGCCTGATCACCGTGGCCGGCGTGATCGTCATCGAGGGAACACTGGCCTTCCTCGGCCTGTCGGTGGCCCTGCCCACTCCGTCGTGGGGAAACCTGATCGCTGAAGGGACCTCCAACGGCGCACTGAGCACCAACGTCTACATCATGCTGTGGCCGGTGATCTCGATGTTCCTCCTCCTACTGTCCATCAATCTGATCGGCGACCGCCTGCGACAGCGCTTCGACATCCGCGAGGGTCTGCTCTGATGGGACGCTCATGAAGGCACGTCTGAAGCGCACGGGCGGCGACACGCTCGAGTTCAAGGATGTCGGACACCGGGGCGAACCACTCCTGGTGGTCGACGACCTGCACACGTCGTTCCGGACGGGCAGGGGAACGGTCCGGGCGGTGGACGGGGTGTCCCTGACCGTCGACGAGGGCAAGACGCTCGGGGTGGTCGGCGAGTCCGGATCGGGCAAGACCGTCCTGTCCCGCTCGATCATGGGGCTGCTCCCCCCGCGTGACGTGATCAAGAGCGGCACGGTCCGCTTCGCCGGTCACGACCTCACCGCCATGGATCCCGTGCAACTCCGGCAGGTGTGGGGGGCGGAACTGAGCATGATCTTCCAGGACCCGATGACCGCCCTCAACCCGGTCAAACGGATCGGCGTGCAGATCACCGAATCGCTCCGGCTCCATCTCGGTATGGACCGTTCGGAAGCCACCGCCACCGCCATCGAACTCCTCCGGTCGGTGGGGATCCCGTCGCCCGAGCAGCGGATCCGGTGGTATCCGTTCCAACTGTCGGGCGGCATGCGCCAACGGGTGATGATCGCCATCGCGTTGGCCTGCTCACCGCGACTGGTCATGGCGGACGAGCCGACCACCGGCCTGGACGTCACCGTGCAGGCCCAGATCCTCGACCTGCTGGCCGAACTGCAACGGGAGCGCCACATGGCGGTCATCCTGGTGACCCATGACCTCGGCGTGGTGGCCACTCGGGCCGACGACATCGTGGTCATGTACGCAGGTCGGATCGTCGAGCAGGCGCCCACCAAGACGCTGTTCAAGGAAACCCGCATGCCGTACACGCAGGCCCTGATGGACTCGATCCCCCGCCTGTCGGATCCCAGCGGCATCCGTCTCCACGCCATCGCCGGGCGACCCCCGGACCTCATCCATCCTCCCAAAGGATGCCGGTTCGCCCCTCGCTGCCCCTACGCCCAGGACAAGTGCCACCAGAGCGAGCCCCCGCTACGCACCGCCGGATCTCCCGACCATCTGTTCGCCTGCTGGTTCCCGCTGGTCAACGGGGTCTCGACGGCGCCGGGCATGTCGTCCGGTTCTTCCGTGTTCGGCGTATCCGGGGGCTCCGGCACTCCAGGCGAGTCCGCGGATGCGTCAACCGCCTCGGACCAGGTCCCCCCTGCTCCCTGGTCGCTTGCCGACACCCCGATCGACCCCGATGCCGGGCTCGAGCCGTCATGACCGACGCCACGACGGACCCGTCGGGGAAGACGCCGGACGAGGGTGTCGTGCTCGCCGTGGACCATCTGGTGGTCGAGTTCACCAGCGGTCGTCAGACCGTCCACGCCGTGTCCGACATCTCGTTCACGGTGAGGACCGGCGAGACGCTCGGTCTGGTGGGCGAGTCCGGGTGCGGGAAGTCCACCACCGGCCGCGCCCTGGTCCAGG
>JADGOG010000051.1 GCA_017883065.1 Acidimicrobiales bacterium
GCCGGTGTCGCCGATCACGTCGAAGGTCAACGGAGCGGTCGAACCTGCGTTCACCGGATCGAGCGTGGTGAACGACTGGGCCTGAAGCGCCTGGAGCGACAGGTCCGTCGATGGGGGCAGAAGGTCGACCGCCCCGGGCAGGTCGGTGGAGAAGACGGCGTAGCAGTACCGGGTGCTCGCCGACAGGCCGGTGATCGGGACCGATGCCTGGAACTCCGACTGTGTCGTCGTGTCACCGGACGCGGTGAACTGCCATCCGGTCAATCCGTTCCCGGGGGCCGACGCCGTCGGGTTGATGGCGCCAGGTAGTGAGGTGGGCACGGGCGTGGCCGACGGCGACCACGAGGCGACCGAGGCGGGACAGACGCCGTTGGACAGCGGCGCCACCTGCACCGAGCCCGGCGTCCTGGAGGTGGTGGCCCAGTTGATATAGGCGGACGTCTGGGTCAGGTCGGTGACATACGGAGCCCGAGTGAGGCTCGGATCGGCTCCGCTGTAGGCCACGACCGAGGGCGACGAGGTCGAGAACGCGGTCGCGCCGGTCGCCGTCAACGCCAGCAATGAAATCCCGACAATGGCTGTGGCCACTGGGGCCTTCAGTCGTTTCACTATGGCCCTCTGCCTCGTAGTGGTAGGCCGCAAGGTAACGCGGACGAGGCCAGGTGGCAACAGGGTGACACCCCCTCTGGGCGAGGTCGTGCCTAGCTGCGCGCGGCGGGTGACGTGCCCTTCACTCAGCGTCGGAGACTTGGTGCGTTATCGGGTCGAGCTCACTCCACCGCGTTGGTGCTTCGGGTCCGTCCGAACCCGGCCAGAGGACCACGCTCCCCGGCCATCCTCGCCACCGCCCGCCACCCCAGGAGGGCCAACCCGAGGAAGGCCAGCGCCACGATCACGAAGGCGACCGCGGTCCCCTGCCCGGCGACGACCCGGAGCACCATGCCCACCCCCACACAGGCCACCCAGATGACCACGCCGACGGGGAAGGTCTGGAGCGGATGGCGCCAGGCCCGGATCGCTCCCCACCCGCAGGCCGCGCCGACCAGGAACGGCCACGCTGTCGACACCATCCCACCGGCGGTCACGCCGTCGTGGTGGGAGGACCTCCCGATGGCCACGAACACCAGGATGCAGACCACGTCGAGCGCGCCGGCGACGACGACGGAGCGGTTGGGCCGATCGGGCACGGACCGGACCGGTCCGCTCAACGGCCGAGTGCGGGATGGTACTTGGCCACCATCGGCACCAGCAGCGAGCGAGGCGAGAGCCAACCCGCGGCGGCAGTGACCTTGTTGCCCACCCCGGGGATCACCACCGCCTTGTTGGCATCCATCCCGGCCACCCCGGCCGCGGCCACATCCTTGGCGGAGACCAACATGAACGACGGCACCGATCCGGCGAACTCCTCCTCGGACAGTCCGGCGGCGGCGGCGAAGCCGGTGTCGACCGGCCCGGGGCAGAGCGCGGTGACCGTCACCCCTTGGGACCGCAGCTCGCCGCGAAGGGCGTGGCTGTAGGAGAGGACGAAGGCCTTGCATGCCCCGTAGCCGGCCTGGCCCGGGAGCGGTTGGAAGGCGGCGGTCGAGGCAACGTTGAGCACGGCCCCGCTCCGCCGTTCGGTCATGCCCGGAACGAAGAGAGAGCACAGATGGACCACCGCTTCGACGTCGGTGCGGACCATGGCCAGCTCCCGCTCCGGGTCGGAGCGGTGCACCGGTCCGGTGGTGGAGAAGCCGGCGTTGTTGACCAGCACGTTGACCACCAGTCCCCTGGAGTCCAACTCGGTGGCGATGGCCGCCCTTGCCGCCTCGTCGGTCAGATCGGCCACGACGAACTCGGCACGGATCCCGTAGGTGGAGCCGAGCTCGTCGGCCAGCGACCGGAGCTTGTCCTCGCTGCGCGCCACCAGTGTCACCCCGAGACCGCGGGAGGCCAGCTGGCGGGCGATCTCCTTGCCGATGCCGGACGAGGCTCCGGTCACCAGGCAGGTCCGGTCGGGATGGGGGGCGGGCAGGGTCATGGCTGCATGGTAGGTCGCCGCCATCGGGCGCGGCCCGCGGACGAGCTACCGGTCCGGCTGACTGTCCCCTTCGGTGCCCAGGGGGCGTCCGGCAGGTCCGGGGTCTCCGGTCGCTCCTCGACCCGGTCCTTCGTCCGGGGTCGGGCCCTACTCGCCGACCGGCACTCCCATCCGGAGGATGGGGTGCTCCTCCACCCACTGCAGGTCGAGGATCCGCCGCGCGAATCGCCACCCGGTGTCGGTCCGTCGATAGGTGTCGTGATAGCGGATGAACCACACCAGGTCGGTACCCTCCGGACCTTGGGTGGGGTCGTCGCTGCTCCGTGCCGACGCGTGATGGGCCGTGCACTGGACCACGCCCTCGGCCCGGTCCCCCTCGAGGGTGATCTGGTGGTTGGAGACCTGGTGGAAGGTCCGGTCGTAGCGCCGGAGGCCGTCGGGCACCTGGCGGAGTTCGGCGTGGCCACGTCGGACGACCACCGGCCGCAAGTCCGTCGGGAACTTCGGCACCACCAGCTCGCCCTCCTCCACGAACAGCGCGGCGAAGCGCTCGCCGTCCCGGGCGTCGGCTGCGGCCGCGTACTCGGTGGACAACGACACCAGCGCCGCCAGGTCGGCCCGCCGCCCGGCGTCGTCGGCCGGGGAGATGGCCATCAGCTGCCGCTGCCGCTCAGACCGAACCGCTCGGCGAAGGCGGACATCTCGTCGTGGATCTCCGACAGGTCGGCGCTCATCGAGGTGGATGCCACCAGTCGGACCGCTCCGGCCTCGCCGGCTGCGGCGATCTCCTCTTCGGAAGTGGTCGGGAGGTAGCCGGACAGGGTGAGCTCGATCCGTCCGGGGTCGCGGCCCGCACCTTCCGCCGCCGCCCGCAGCTGATCCATCCGAACGGTGAGCAGCTCGGGATCGAGCCCGAGGGGCTGGAACCCGTCGCCGATCCGTCCGGCCCGCCGGGCCGCAGCCTCGCTGTGACCACCGATATGCAGGGGAACCCCACCGGGTTGGACGGGCTTGGGGAACGAGTGGGCGTGGTGGAACGAGAAGAACTCACCCTCGAAGGTGGCCCCTTCGGGTCCTGAGTCGGCCCAAAGCGTCCGCATGGCGGCGATCGTCTCGTCGGTGCGGCGTCCCCGGCTGCGGGGGTCGGCCCCGGTGGCGAGCAGCTCCTCGTCCATCCATCCGACACCGAGGCACATGCGGACGCGGCCGGCGGAGAGGACGTCGACGGTGGCGATCCTCTTGGCCAGGATGACCGCCTGATGGTTGGGAGCGACCAGCACACCGGTGGCCAGGGTGATGGAGTCGGTGACCGCGGCCAGGTAGGCCATCAGGTCGAGCGGATCGGGGATCCGGCAGTCGTCGGGCAGCGGCATGCGGCCCGAGGCGGAATACGGGTAGGTGCTCAGGTAGTCCGACACCACCACTGCGTGCTCCACCAGCACCAGCGACTCGAAGCCGCACGACTCGGCATGGCGGGCGAACGAGGTCATCCACTCGGGATCGGCGGTGACCCCCATACGCACGGGCGGGATGATTCCGAACCGCATCGACTGCTCCCTTTCGCTGACGGCCCGTGGTCGGGCCTCCCCCGGGGCACCTCGGAGGCGGGCCCACCGGGTTGGAGCGTAAGCGTGGCCATGCGCGGGCGCCAACCCTCTGCCGGGGACCGGTCCGAACCGGTTCGATCCGTTCCGCCTGACCCGCAGTTGACCCGGGTGCCTCACTAGTGTGAGCGCGTGACGATTCTCGGCCCGGGACCCGCCCGACCCTCGCCCGTTCCCCGGACCATTCGTTGACCACCCGATGACCGAACCCACCGATGACCGGGCCGCGCCCGGTGACGCGGGTTCCGAGCCCGGTGCCGCGGGTCCCGAGCCCGCCGACACCCCCGGCTCGACACCCCTCAACCGACGACGCTTCATCGGCTGGGCCACCGCCGCCGCCGGCGGCGTGGCGGCGGCGGCAGTGGCCTTCGGGCTCAGCGAATCGGGGAACCAGGACGGCCGCGGGTCCGCGGCCCGGACGGGGCGGGTAGGGACCGGATCCGACGCCGCCGACTCCCTTCTCATCGGGGGCAGTCCACCCCCGGGTTCGATCGGCATCGAGGAGCCGCACAAGAACGTGGCCGGGACGCCCCTGATCCCGACCTCGGCGGCCGTCATCGCCGAGAACGCCAGACCCGGCACGGCCTGGTGGGTGACGACCCCCCAGCGCGCCGGGGACATCGAGGGCTACGCCGACAGGGTCAGCGCCGTGTTGGGGGAGACCGTGCGACTCTTCGTCAGCACCAAGGCCACCTCGTTCCGGGTACAGGCGTACCGGATGGGCTACTACCAGGGCATCGGGGCCCGCCTGGTGTGGGAGTCAGCGGAGATCCCCGGCGTGCGCCAGCCCCCTCCCGCCCTCATCGCTCCCACCAACACCATCGAGTGCTCATGGAGCCCGTCGATCACCGTGACCATCGATCGGTCGTGGCCCCCGGGCGCCTACCTGCTCAAGCTGGTCGGAGCTACCTCCGAGCAACAGTTCATCCCCTTGTGCGTACGCGACGACACCTCGCGGGCGGCGGTGGTCATCCAGCACAGCGTCACCACATGGCAGGCCTACAACCGGTGGGGTGGCTACAGCCTCTACTACGGCAACAAGAACGGGGCCCTCTCCTATACCCACGACCCGGCCGGAGGCACCTATGCCGATCGGGCCAGGATGGTCTCCTTCGACCGTCCCTACGACCATGACTGGGCGTCGGGGGCGGCCGACTTCGTGGGCAACGAGTTCCCTGCGATCTTCCAGGCCGAGCGATTGGGTCTCGACGTCACCTACTGGACGGACGTCGATCTCCATGCGCGGCCCCATCTGCTCGACAGTCACCGGGCCCTGGTCAGCATGGGCCACGACGAGTACTGGTCCCAGCCCATGCGGGACGCCGCCACCCAGGCCGTGGCGGCCGGGGTGAACCTGGCCTTCTTGGGAGCGAACGCCTGTTACCGCCAGATCCGGCTCCAGCCTTCCACGGTCGGGCCCGATCGTGTCCAGGTCTGCTACAAGTCGGCTGCCGAGGATCCGATGACCCATCAGAATCCAGCCCTGGTCACGGTCAACTGGCCCCAGGCACCGGTCTCCCGCCCCGAGGCCGAGGTGATCGGCTCCACCTACCAGGACGTCCAGGCCATGGCTGACATGGTGATCACCGATGCCTCGTCGTGGCTCTTCTCCAAGACCGGACTGGCCAACGGCCAGCACCTGCCCAAAGCGGTCCAGGGCGAGTTCGACCGCTACGTCCCCGGCGGCGCCGGGCCGACCACCGTGGACGTGCTGGCCCACTCGGTGGTGCCGAACAGGGGCAACAACTACTCCGACGTCACCTGGTACACCGTCCCCGGCGGGGGCGGCGTCTTCTCCTCGGGGAACGCCAGCTGGGTCGGACAGCTCTCGGACACCAGTCTCATCCCTTCCAACGTGGTCCCCGGACCCATTCCGGGTGTGACCGCACCGCTGCTGGCCATGATGGAGAACCTGTACACGGTGATCGGCTCCGGCCCGGCCAGCTTCACCCATCCCTCGAACGGCACCTGGCGGAGCGTCTACACACCCGGTTCACCGTCGAGTGCGGCGCCCAACATCACCAACAGCGCGTAGACGCGGCCCGAACCTCACTGCCGACAGCCCTCGACCCGGAAACGCACCCCGGAAACGCAGCAGCCCGGGACGCACGATTGCGTCCCGGGCCGGCGATTGGGATTGCTACCCGGACCTAGTCGTCACGAATCGTGCCCGACTGAAGGCCACGTTCGAGACGATGCCGGGGGTCACTCGCTGAGCGTGATGGGCTCGTCGTCGCGGGACAAATCGGACACGTCGTCGGGCAGTGCAGCCGACGCCTCCTCGGCCTCGACCGCATTCTGAGCGGCGAGGTGCTCGCGGATCCGCTCGTCGACCTCGGCCATGAGTTGGGGGTTCTCGGTCAGGAAGGTCTTGACGTTCTCCCGACCCTGCCCCAGCTGCTCGCCCTCGTAGGTGAACCAGGCACCCGACTTCTTGATGAACCCGAGCTCCACGCCGACATCGAGCAGCGAGCCCTCGCGGCTGATGCCCCGTCCGAAGGTGATGTCGAACTCCGCCTGCTTGAACGGCGGCGAGCACTTGTTCTTGACCACCTTGACCCGGGTCCGGTTGCCCACCTGGTCGGCACCGTCCTTGATGGTCTCGATCCGGCGAATGTCCAACCGGACCGATGAGTAGAACTTGAGGGCCCGGCCCCCGGGGGTGACCTCGGGTGATCCGTACATGACCCCGATCTTCTCCCGCAGCTGGTTGATGAAGATGGCGATGGTCCTCGACTTGGACAGGGTGCCGGTCAGCTTGCGCAGCGCCTGGGACATCAGGCGGGCCTGGAGACCGACATGGGTGTCGCCCATCTCTCCCTCGATCTCCGCACGGGGGGTCAGCGCGGCCACCGAGTCGATGACCAGGACGTCGAGGGCTCCCGATCGGATCAGCATGTCGGAGATCTCCAGCGCCTGCTCGCCGGTGTCGGGCTGGGAGATCAGCAGGTCGTCGATGTTCACGCCGATGGCCTTGGCATAGACGGGGTCCATGGCGTGCTCGGCGTCCACATAGGCGCAGATGCCGCCGTTGCGCTGGGCCTCGGCCACCACGTGCATGGCCAGGGTCGACTTACCCGACGATTCCGGCCCGAAGATCTCCACGATCCGGCCCCGAGGGAGCCCACCGATCCCCAGCGCGAGGTCGAGGGCGAGCGCCCCGGTCGGGATCGCCTCGATGTTCATGTGGAGGTTCTCACCCATCCGCATGATCGACCCTTTGCCGAACTGCTTCTCGATCTGCCCCAGGGCCATGTCGAGTGCCTTGTCACGTTCCATGTCTTCTTCTCTCCTTGTCGCTGTCGCTCACTTGACCGTGCCGACCCTATGGAGGGGGTGTGACACTCGGTTGGTGGGTCCGGACGGCGGTTTCCGGGGCCGACTACTGGGCACTGCATCTGCACGACGAGCTCACTCTAGACCCGAACGCATGTTCGATGTTGGATCCCGAGGCACTCCGGCCCAGGGCCGAATTGCACCTGCC
Organism: Acidimicrobiales bacterium; assembly: GCA_017883065.1. Lineage (GTDB taxonomy): Bacteria > Actinomycetota > Acidimicrobiia > Acidimicrobiales > RAAP-2 > Bog-756. The sequence continues at coordinate 7,109 of JADGOG010000051.1, forward strand.
CGGACCGGACGATCCGCCGGCGACCCCACCCCCGGCGAGTAGCGTCTTCGTCCGATGCCCGACGACCAATCCCCATCCGAACCCTCTTCGGGAGCGCCCGATCCATCGGTGCTCTCCCGCCAGGATCTGCGGAAGCAGAAGGGCGGAAACCCCCGCACCTGGTGGTACGTGATCGGCGGGGTAGCCGTCCTGGTCATAGGTGTCGTGGTGGCGGTGATCGCCACCCAGGGGAACAAGTCGACCGCCGCCAAGGTGACGCCCACGACGACGACGGGGGCGCCGGCACCGGTGGCGACGTGCCCGCTGACCGGTGCGCCGGCGCCCGGTGGGACGGTCCCCGCCCGGCCGGCCCTGGCCATCAAGATCGGCAACTATCCCGACGACCGGCCGTCGTCCGGGCTCAATCAGGCCGACGTCGTCTTCGAGGAGCCGGTCGAGGGCGCCATCACCCGTATCGTGGCCGTGTTCCAGTGCCAGGGCGCGCCACTCGTCGGTGACCTGCGCTCGGCCCGCCAGCCCGACGCCGGCATCCTCTCCCAGCTCTCCAATCCACTCTTCGTGCATGCCGGCGGAATCAACCCGGTGATCGCCCTGCTCGCCGCATCGCCCCTCATCGACAAGAACCTCTACTCGGGCGCGAACGGCTCGGCCATCATCGAGAAGTCGGGACGGGTGGCGCCGTACTCCACCTTCGTGAACACCGCCACGCTGTGGGGCCTCGACCCGTCGGACGCCAGCCCACCGGCACCGATCTTCCACTACTCCACCACCCTGCCCAAAGGTGCCGCGGCGGGTTCAGGGGCCAGCGTCCACATCCCCTTCTCGTCGACCTCGGATGTGACCTGGACCTGGAACGCGTCCACCGGGAAGTACCTTCGCTCCTACTCCGGCACCCCGGACAAGCTGCTCGACGGATCGCAGACCGCGGCCACTGACGTGGTGGTGATGACCGTGCCCACCGCCACCGGCCCGTGGGTGGAGAACAGTGAGGGTGGCCACGAGGTCTTCGTGACCCAGACCGGGACCGGCCCGGTGGTGGTCATGCGCAACGGGGTGGCCATCACCGGCACCTGGACCCGCGCCAGCCTGACCCAGCCCGCCACCCTTACCGCTACCGGCGGGACCCCGATCACGCTGCAGCCGGGCAACTCGTGGGTCGAGCTGGCCCCGGTGGGGATCCCGGTGACGCCGACGGCCGCTCCCACCACGGCGGCAGGAGCCTCGCCGGTCACCACCTCTCCGTAACCCCGGTTCCGGCCTCGTCCGACCGGTGGCGATCGACGCAACCGGTCGAGGACGACCGGAGCCTCGGCCTTGGGTGTTCGAGGAACTGGCGTACCGCGTACGCGGGTTACTCGAATTCCATCGCCGCAGGGCCGGTGCCGGGGCCAACCGGTCGGGCTCCCGATGCCGACACCCGATCCGGCCGAGCGCCCGGAGTCAGCCGGAGATCGGCCCTCCGACCGTGCGCCGCAGCAGGTCGAGGGCGGCGATGGTGGCGTACTGACGGACGCGCTCCCGGTCTCCGGGCACGTTGAAGGAGAAGGACTCGGTGTCGTGCCCGGCACGGGCCAGGCCGACGAACACCGTCCCGGGCGGCTGCTCGTCCTGGGTCTCGGGACCGGCCACCCCGGTGATCGACAACCCGACATCGGCCCCGAGTACGCGGCGGGCGCCATCAGCCATGGCCCGGGCTGCCTCGCCGGAGACCACCGGACCCTCGGGGACGCCCAGGACCTCGAACTTGACCTCCGACGCGTACGACACCACCGAGCCCCGGAACCAGCGGCTGGCCCCGGGCACGTTGACCAGCCGCGACGCGGCCAGGCCGCCGGTGAGCGACTCGGCCAGGCCGAGGGTCAGTCCCCGGCTGGACACGGTGGCGGCCACCGCGTCCTCGATGGCCTGGTCGTCGATCCCGAACACCACGTCCCCGGCCGCTTCGGACAGGATCCGCCGGATCTCGGTCTCCTGGGCATCGAGCAGGCGGGCGGCCGACTCGTCGTCGTCGGCACGGACGGTGACCCGCACCTTGATGCCCTCGATCCCGCTGGCCAGGAAGGCGATGGTGGCGGGTGCCGGGCCGGCAGGCAGGGCGTCGAGGGCGTCGATGTGGTCGGCCAGCGTCTCGGCCAGGCCGGACTCGCTCATTCCCCAGGTCCGGATCACCCGGCTCACGATGACCCCGGTGGTTTCGCCGCGCTCGGTCATCCGGCGCCGAAGATCGGGAAGGATGCCCCGCTCGAACATGTCGGACATCTCGTAGGGAACGCCCGGGACGGCGTAGATCACCTTGTGACCCACCGGGCAGATGAGGCCGGGAGCGGTGCCCTTGGTCTGGGGGATGATGGCCGACCCGTCGGGCACGTCGGCCTGGCGGAGGTTGGACTGAGGCATCTCGCGGCCTCGGCTGGAGAACATGGTCCGCATGGCCTCGACGGCGCTGTCATCCCGATGCAGTGGGACGTTCATCACCTCGGCGATCGCCTCACGGGTGATGTCGTCGTGGGTGGGACCGAGACCCCCGCAGACGATGACCCCGTCACTCCGGGCCAACGCGGTCCGGAAGGCCAGGACGATCCGCTCGTGGTTGTCGCCGACCGCCTGGTGGAAGTGGGAGGCAACCCCGGCGGCGGCCAGGTGCTCCCCCAGCCACTTGGAGTTGGTGTCGGCGATCTGGCCGAGCAGCAACTCGGTACCCACGGCCACGATCTCGATCCTCAAGGTGCTCAGGCCGCCGAACTGGCGCCGTCGACCGGACCGGAACCCGAGGGCCGGACGGCGACCGATCGGGCATGTGCGGCTCGCCGGCCGTCGAGGAAGTACTGGGCCCCGGTGAACACGGTCATGGCCGTGGCCACCCAGATCGCCGCGTCGAGTACGCCCTGGTGGGTGGCGAGCGGCGGTGCCAGGCACATGCCGATGGCCAAGTCCTGCAGCAGGGTCTTGACCTTCGCCGAATTGCGGGCGGGAATGGAGGTCCCATGCCGGCCCGCCACCGACCGGTAGATGCTCATGGCGATCTCCCGGACGGCGATGATCGCCACCGGCAACCACCACACGATGCCCTTGGCCACCAACGCCACCAGGGCGCCGAGGACGACCACCTTGTCGGCCAGCGGATCGAGGAATGCCCCCGACCGGGTAGTCCCCTGCTTCCGAGCCAGCCAGCCGTCGATCCCGTCGGACAGGGCCAGAAGGCCGCCGAACACGAACGTGAACCAGCTGGCCCCCCACAGCATGATCAGGGCGACGACCACCGGGGTGGCCAACAGCCGGAGCACGGTGATGCCGTTGGCCGGGGTCATGAGGGCCGAGGGGCCGAAGGTGGTCGGACCAGCAGTGGCGGTGGCGGGGACGGGTGCGCCGGGGTTGGCGCCGCTGCTCATCGGACCGCTCCGGCGGCGACCACGCGGGCACGCCCAGGTCCGACACCGTCGACACCGTCGGGTACGGACGGCACGGCCACCAGATCGGGACCGTCGGCCCCGACGATCTCCACCCCGACGAAGGATCCGACCGAGAGGTCGAGTGGGAGGGTGACGATCCCGTCGATCTCCGGGGCCTCACGGTAGGTCCGACCCTCCCCGGGGGCGTCGACCAGGACCTCGACGGTGGTGCCGATCAGCTCCTCCCGCCGGGTGGCGGTGATGGTGTCCTGCAGTTCGGTGCACTCGAGCAGGCGCTCGGCCATCAGCTCAGCCGGAACCTGGTCGTCGAGATCGGCGGCGTAGGTGCCCACCTCGTTGCTGAAGGGGAAGAAGCCCACCCAGTCGAGTCGGGCCTCGGTGATCCACTCGAGGAGGTGGTCGTGATCTGACTCGGTCTCCCCCGGGTAGCCCACGATGAACGAGGAACGGAACGCCGCCGTCGGCTCGGCGGACCGGATCGACCCGATGCGGTCGAGGAACCGGTCGCCCTCTCCCCATCGCCGCATGCGCTTGAGCAGGGGCCGCGACACGTGCTGCAGGGAGAGGTCGAAGTACGGGACACCGGTGGCCAGGATCGCCTCGACCAGGGCGTCGTCGAGGGTGGAGGGGTAGAGGTAGAGCAGCCGGGTCCAGTCGACACGTGCCGACACCGCGGCGACCAGGTCGACGATCGGTCGGTTGCCCCCCACCGCCGGGCCGTCGATCCGGGGCTCGGATCGGCCGCCGGACCGGTCGAGGGCAAACGAGGACAGGTCCTGGGCCACCAGCACCACTTCCCGCAGGGTTCCTTCCCCGCCGGCCAACTGGTCCACCTCGGCCAGGATCGACTCGGTGGTGCGTGACCGCTGCTTGCCCCGGAACGAAGGGATGGCGCAGAAGCCGCAGTTGCGGTCGCATCCCTCGGCCACCTTGATGTACGACCACGGGGCGCTCGAGGCCGGTCGGGGCAGGTTCAACAGGTCGAACGACGGGAGCAGCCCGGCCTCGGAGGGTGCCTCGGGTTTGCGGCCCAGGGCCACCGGCGTGCCGGTGGTGGGGCCGGCGGGCGAGATGGTGGCGGACGCCGCGGTCAGGGCCACACCGAAGGGGGCCACCAGGTCGACCTCGGGCAGCGCCGCGGCCAGTTCGTCGCCGTAGCGCTCGGCCATGCAGCCGGTGACCACCAGGCGGGCGCCGGGGCGCCGGGCGTCGGCGAGCGTCAACACGGTGTCGATCGACTCCTGTCGGGCGGCCTCGATGAAGGCACAGGTGTTGACCACCACCAGGTCGGCCTCCTCGGGGGAGTCCGCCTCCTCCAGGCCGTCCGTGGTCAGGGTGCCGACCAGCTTGTCGGAGTCCACCTGATTCTTCGGACAGCCCAGCGTTTCGATCCAGTACCGCTCGGCCACCAGGACAATCTACCGGGGCAGGGGGGTCAGGGATCTGCGGGACCGGGGCGCGGCGTCCGACGGCCGCTCCGGCTACCGGTCCGATGACCGGTCTCACGACCGATTCGAGCTGGGACGTGCAGTGTCCGGCGAGGACATCGGATGTCGCGGGACGACTGTCCACGATGTCCCGCGACATCCACGAGCGGAGAGGGAGGGATTTGAACCCTCGGACCCAGTTACCCAGGTCAATTCATTAGCAGTGAATCCGATTCGGCCGCTCTCGCACCTCTCCTTGCCACCCGGGGCTGGTCTGGCGACGTCGCCCCGGCCGCCGTACCCCGGTGGCGCCTTCGTCCACCACAGTCGACCACGAGATCGACCACAGGGGCGCCGGCACTCCGCGAACACGGTGGAAGACAAAGGGTAGTGGATCGCTCCGGGGGTGGCCGCCCCAACCGGACGGGGAGGGTCCCCCAGGGGGAGGCATGAGGAGCGTTCGAGGAACGGCGCGAACTCCGCCGGATCGGACCGGTGCGCAGCAACCGTGGACAGGTGGAGACCGGGTCAGGGACGATCAGGAGATCACGGAGTCAGGACGCCCCGTCGGGGGATCAGGACTTGGCCAACGCAGGGGCCAGCATGCCGTCGTCGAAGGCCCAGTACCGGTTGCCACCCTCCTCCTTGGCCGCGTACATGGCCAAGTCGGCGTTGGAAAGGAGCCGGTCCCCGCTCAACCCGGGCGCATGGAAGGTGATGCCGATGCTGGCGGTGGTGGACACCTGACGACCGGCGATGGGCGTCAGCCGGCCGATGGCCACCAGCAGGCGCTCGGCCAGGGCGATGACGTCGGCCTCGTCCTCGAACTGCTCGACGACGATGCCGAACTCGTCGCCTCCGAGTCGTGCCGCGGTGTCCGAATCACGGAGGCATCCCACGATCACGCCGGCCATCGTCTGGAGCACGAGGTCGCCCGCGGTGTGCCCGAGGGTGTCGTTGATCACCTTCAGGTTGTCGAGGTCGAGGAAGAGGACAGCGAGGTGCCCCCCGTTCCGGTCGACCCGGGACACCCCATGGTCCAGCCGGTCGGCGAAGAGGGCCCGGTTGGGGAGGCCGGTGAGCGAGTCGTGGAACGCCTGGTACGACAACCGCTGCTCGAGCTGCTTGCGGTCGGTCACGTCCCGGAAGCTCCACACGCGGCCGATGACCTCACCGTCGACCATCTGGGGCTTCGACACCCGGTCGAAGACCCGACCGTCCTTGAATTCGAGGGTGTCGTGGCTCTCGGACGGCCCCCCGTCGTAGACCTGCTCGACCTTGGCCACGTACGACTCGGGGTCCACCAGCTGGCCGCTCACGTATTCGGTGACCGCCGACCGGTCCTGGGTGAACAGGAGTGAGTCGGGAACGTCCCACATCTCGGTGAGCCGCTGGTTGAAGCTGACAATGTGGTCGTCGTTGTCGACCACCAGGATTCCGTCCGCAGTGGCGTCCAAGGTGGCGGTCAGCATCCACAGCGCATTGCGGAGCTCGGTCTCGGCCGCCTTTCGTTCGGTGACGTCGTGGCCGGTCACCACGTAGCCACCCACGGTGGGGTCGTCGATCAGGTTGACGATGGCCAGCTCGAAGGGAAGGGTCCCACGGCTGCCGTGGCGGAGCAACGACACGGTCACCGTTACCGGGCCGGCCACCGTCGCCCCCCGTGAGGCGCGATCGAACGCCCCGGCCAGGACCGAACGGTCCGCCTCGGAGACCAGCACCGACAGCGGCTGGCCCTCGATGACTTCCGGGTCCTGGCCCAGCAGGCGGGTCAGGGCACCGGACACCGACTCGACGCATCCGTCGGGGGACACCAGCATGGTGATGGCCGCCGAGTTCTGGATCAGCGATCGCAGACGCGAGTCATGGTCGTGGACAAGCTCGAACTGGCGACGCTGGGTCAGGTCCCGCAGGGTTACCAGCACACAGCCCTCGCCGAACCAAGCCACCGGCGTGCCCACCAATTCCATCAGCCGCCATCCCGAAGTGGTGTCGAGCCGGACCTCGATGGGGGCACCGACCTCCTTGTCCTGCACGCTGGCCAGTGAGCGGAGCACGAACTCGAGATCGTCCGGGTGGACCAGGTCGAGACCGGACATACCGAGCGACTCGGCCAGCGAGATCCCGAGCATGGCCTGGGCCCGGGCATTGCACCATCCCAGCCGACCCTCACCGTCGACCACGATCACCGCGTCGGGAAGCGAGTCGACCAGCCTGGCGAGGGTCCGATCGTCTCCCGTATTCGCTGCAGGACTGGGGCCCGGCCCCACAGATGCAGACATAGAGGGATCATCGGCCGCACGACTGGTCCGCTTGAGCGCGACTTCGGATGCGGGCCGTCGTTCGACAACACGTGTTGCCACCGGCCTGAGGTGCATCGTGCCGTTGGTCCGCAAAGGCGGTGCCACCAGCCCGGACGGGGGTCACCCTGCCTCGGGTCGGCCCTCCCACAGGCTGGCGATCCCCGACGAGAACGACGCCAGGGCCCGGATCCCGAGCTCGTCGGTGGACGGCGGATCGGGATCGACGGCGGCCACCTCGGAGAAGCCGTGCACGGCCACGAACCACGAGGCGCACAGGGCTCCGGCCAGCACCCGGGGCTCGATCGCCCCGAGGGGATACCCCAGTCGTTCCCGGAACAGATCGCTCATCCGGGCCTGGTACTGCACCAAGATCTGGTAGATCCGGCCGGCCACCTCGGGCTCGTGCTCCACGGTCAGGATCCCCACCCCGATGGGTGGGAACGGTCGGCCGGTGTCGTCGCGGAGACGGTGGCCGGTCACCGCTCCCTGCTCGGCCAGGGCGGCCAGGGCGTTGGCGTGCATCTCCAGCGGGCTCTCCCCCACCGGTCGGGTCTCCATGGCCACGATGAAGTCGATCATCCACTGCTCGAGCTGGACCATGGCCACATCGACCTTGGCCTCGAAGTAGGAGTAGAAGGTCCGTGGGGCCACATCGGCGGCCTCGGCGATGTCCTCGATGGTGGTGGCCTGGTAGCCGTGCAGGCGAAAGAGGGTGGTCGCCTCCTCGATGATCCGGGCGCGGGTCTCCGCCTTCTTGCGATCTCGGCGACTGATCGTGTCAGGTTCGGCCATCGCTCCTCGCGCTACCTACTCAAGCCGGACCCGACCGCCGACGTTCGTGCCCCGACACGCCGTCGCCCGGCGGTCTGGCCTTGCCCCACTCTAGCGAGCGACGCGCCCCCGGCACGGCTGCGATACCGCCGCACGCCCAGTCGGGGACGGGCCTCGTGCCGGCTACGTTTGTCGGGAATCCTGACCAGCCGCCTTCGAGGAGCAGACGCCGTGACCACACATGTGGCCTTCCTCCAGCACAGCGAGTGGGACGTTCCCGGTGTGCTTGGCGACCGTGCACAGGCGCTCGGGATGACCATGGCCTCGTTCCGGGCCGACCAGGGGACCGGCGGGCTCCCCGAGCCGGGGACATTCGACGTGCTGGTAGTGATGGGATCCTCCGAATCCACCCAGTTCTCGCCGGCACCGTGGATCGCCCCGGAGCGACAGCTGGTGGCCGACACGGTGGCGTCCGGAGTCCCGGTGCTCGGCGTGTGCTTCGGAGGTCAGCTACTGGCCCAGGTGCTCGGCGCCACGGTCACCCGGGCACCCCGACCGGAGATCGGCTGGTGTCGGATCGACACCGAGGACCCCCGGGTCGTCCCGGCAGGACCGTGGGTCTCGTGGCACGAGGACCAGTTCGACGCGCCTCCCGGTGCCCGGGTGCTGGCGAGGAGTGAGGTGAGCCTCCAGGCCTACGTCCACGGGATCCACACCGGGCTCCAGTTCCACCCCGAGGTGAACCTCGAGATCGTGGGCCACTGGGTCGACGACGCCCACCTGCACGGTCGCCTGTCCCCCGGTCAGGCCGAGGGGCTCCTCGGCGGGTTCGACCGGGCCGGGAGGGGGCCCGACGACCAGGCCCACCTCCTGTTCGACGCCTTCGTGGCGCGGGCGGGGCTCGGCGCCTGAGGCGGGGTGACCTCCCCGGGACGGTTCGAGCGCCGGGCGGAACTCGCCGGCGTTCTCAGCCGAACTTCAACAAGAGGATGCCGACGAGGGCGGTGATCACACCGGCCTTCATCATCCAGTGCACCCTGAAACGCGAGGACCAGCTGTCCTGGGCCAGGTGAGGGCGTCCAGGCTTGGCCACCGACGCCGATGACGGAACCGGTGCCGAGGCCGACGCCGTCGAGGGCAATCCGGCAGCTGTCGGCGCCCCATGCTGGAGTGTCCGAGGTCGCATGACGACCGTGGTGCGGGGAGGAACGACAGGGACGGGAGCGGCCGCAGCCGGAGCCACGGGCGGGAGCGGCGGCGTACTCACCACCCTTTCGGGACTCCCCAGGTGGTCGGCGTCGAGACCCAACGCCAGCACGTCGGCGATCGAGTGTCCGCCTGCTGATCGTTCCGCCTCGGCCGCCTCGGCCAGGGCTGCGTCGAGCTCGAGGGTGAGCGCGGCGATCTCCTGCTCGTAGCGGACCACCAGACCCCGCACGACCGCGCCGGGCAGGACCGAGGGCGTCGCCGCCTCGATCTGCCCGGGAGCAGTGGCGACGTCAACCACCGGCGATCACCGTCACCCTCGCTGGAGGCAAAGTTCCCGTGCCGTGCTGACCGGCGGTGGCACGGGCCGACTCTACGAATGCGCCTGGTGCAAGCTCCCGCGCCGGACCGGGCTGGCGCCCACCGGTGAGCGCCGGTCGACGGTAGGGCCGTCTCCGCCGATCTGCGGGTGCGTGTCCGCTCCACTCCGGCAGCCCGGGGCCGGGACCGCCGGACGGGGCAGATCCGCTGACCTGGACCGGCAGGGACGGAACGGGGATCGGGACGCCTGGGCCGGCATCGGCGCCGCTCATGCCGCCGAGGATTCCGAGGCTCCCGGCTCGTTGGCGGGCGATGGCGGTCCGCGCCCGGGCGTCGGTGATCGCCTGCTCGAGCCGCTGGCGTTCGGCCTCGGCGGCCCGGAGATAGGCCATCACCGACTCGCGTGTGTAGGCCTCATGCTCGTCGGTTGGCGGGAGTGGGGTCATGGTCACAGGAGGCGTCCGGCACCGGGTCCGACACCCATCTGGAGTATACCTAGCAGATTACTGGGTTGAAAGGGCCGACCCGAGCCCCGGAGCACCGAGCACGGCGTGCGGACCGCACCCGGTCGGTTCATCCGAATCGTCCGTGGACATAGTCGCGGGTCCTGGTGTCCTGCGGCGCGTCGAACATCGCATCGGTGGGACCGTGCTCGATGATGTACCCGGGCTCCCCCTGCTCGGCCAGGAAGAACGCCGTGTAGTCCGAGACCCGTTGGGCCTGTTGCATGTTGTGGGTGACGATGACGATGGTGACCTCGGTGCGCAGCTCCTCGATGGTCGTCTCGATCCGGCGGGTGGAGGTGGGGTCGAGCGCCGAGCACGGCTCGTCCATCAGCAGGACGCGGGGCTGGATGGCCAGGGCCCGGGCGATGCACAGGCGCTGCTGCTGACCGCCGGAGAGGGCCCCGCCGGGTTGGCGGAGGCGCGACTGCACCTCGTTCCACAGACCGGCCTTCAGCAGGCAGCTCTGGACGATCTCGTCCTTCTCCGACTGGTCCTTGCGGGTGCCGGTGAGCTTGAGGCCGGCCAGGACGTTGTCGTAGATGGACATGGTCGGGAACGGGTTGGGCTTCTGGAAGACCATGCCGATGTGACGGCGGGCCTCGGTGAGCTTCTTGTCCAGGCCGTAGATGTCGACCCCGTCGAGCAGGACGTCGCCGGCCAGCGACGCCGAGGCGATCAGCTCGTGCATGCGGTTGAGGATCCGCAGGAAGGTCGACTTCCCGCACCCGGACGGGCCGATCAGCGCGGTCACCTGCCGCGCCTCCATGGTCAGCGACACCCGGTCGAGCACCTGGTGGTCGCCGAACCACGCCGAGATCTCCCTCGCCTCGAGGGTGGAGGCCTGGCCCGTCGGAGCGGTGAGGACCGGAGCGGGGGGGAACTGATACGTGGTGGCGTCGATGGACATGGGTTCGGTTCCTTCTCGATGAATTCGTGTCGGAGCGGTCAGAGGGCGGTGGACGTCGGGACGGCGGGCGGCGGATTCACAACAGGTTGGGCAGCAGGCGCGTGACCTGATCGGCGGTGAAGATCCAGACGAGCAGCAGCGGGGCGGTGAAGACGATCCACGCCTGTGCATGCCCACGGCGCCGCCAGGTCCACACCGCACCGGCCACGAGCACGGCCAGCACCTCCAGCCAGAAGAACAGTGCCCACAGGGTGCTGGTGTCGGTGCCGAGGGGCAGCTCGCTGGCCGGCACCGTCCCCACTGCCGGGTTGTCGGCGGCCAGTGGCGTGCCCGCCTTGTCGGCGTCCACCAGCACCACCCCGGACGGGACGAAGGCGGACCCGGACGCCGTACCCAGGATGAGCCGGGCCCGTCCGGCGGCCACCGGATGCACCTTGGCACCGGCCTTGCGGACGTCGACCACCCGGAAGACGGACCGGCCCACCCCGGTCGTCACGGTGATGGTGGCCCCCTTGGCCAGCCCGTCGATATGTCCGAACGGGCCACCGAAGGCGGTGGCCCGGCCGTAGAGCACGCTGGTGCCGGCTCCTCCTGGGAACACGGTGCTGCGAAGGTGTCCGGGGCCCTTGGCCAGCACGGTGCCGGTGGTTCCCTCCACCACCACCTGGTGGACGCCGATCGACGGGATGCTGAGCACGGCGATGGGGGCGCCCAGGGGCAGGGCGTGGTTGCCGGAGGTGGTCGGTCCGGTGGGGGCTGTCCCGAGGGCCAATTCGGTGCGGAATTGATTGAACAGGGCGGTCTGGGCGGAGCGGTGCTCCAGCCCGCTGATCAGGGCCAACTGCGCAACCAGGGCGACGGTCAATATGGCCGTCATGAGAAGGGCCGATCGGACAACGAAGGCCACCGAGTCCGTACGTTGGGCGTGCTGGTCCCGGCCGGCGTGACGCCCTCCGGAGGAGTCGACCGACACGGGGGCGGCCGGCACCGGCTGGAGCGCGACCGATCCCGGCGCCGGCACCGGGACGAGCAGCAGCTCCCGGTCCAGGGCGGACTGGGGCATGGTCACCGAATGGCGCCCGGCGACGAGTGCGCATGGGCATGGGCATGGGTCAACCGGCGACGCGGCCCACGGGACAACAGGATGAAGCCGAGCCCGATGCCGAGTAGCCCGAGGCCCACACCCTTGGCCACCGGGACGCCGGTGAAGGCCAGGTTGCCGGTCGAACCGGCCCCGGTTCCCGAGGAGGACGCCACCGATCCCCCGGAGGACGGATCGCCGGAGGATGTGCCGCTGCCCGAGTTGGTGGCTGCCGTCGCCGCGCCTGCGGCCGTAGTGGTGGTTGTGGTCGTGGAGGCGGCTGTCGTGGTGGTCGTGGTGTCCGTGGGCGCCGCCGTGGTCGTCGTGGTTCCACCGGTCGTGGTGGTGGTGGTCGTGGTGGTGGTCACCGCGTTTCCGCCGGGCACGGCCGACCAGGTGAAACCGGTGGGGTCGCTGCCGGCCGCCGTGAAGGTCAGCTCGGTGTTCCAATTGTCGGACACGACGCCATGCACGTCGGCACAGGCCAGGCCCACCTCCCAGGGCTGGGCCGTCAACTGCGCCACCGAGTACACGGAGTTGGTGACGACCGGCGCCCACTCGAAGTTGTTGGGGATGCCGGTGATCTGACCGGTGGTGATGGCGGTGTTGACCGCGCCGTAGTAGCTGCCGGTGTTGTCGACGAGCCCGTATCCCGTCGACGGCAGACCGGTGGTGAAGGAGACCGTCGAGAGGCTGGTCCCCTTCGGGAGCATGTAGCTGAACACGTGGTAGTTACCGGTTGCGGTATCGCCGCTGCAGGCTGCATTGGCGGGCAGGCCGACCGTGAAGAGCGTGGTGGAACCTCCTGACGCCAGGGCGGTGAAGGTCCCTGGGGTGGTGACCGTGGCCACCCCGTCGGTGGTCGAGGCAGACGCCGGGCTTCCGAACACGACGCAGAGTGCACCGGCGGCAGTCAGTGTGGCCGCGACGAGGCGGAAGATCAGCGAAGTCCGGATGGCGTGTGTACTGCGTGCCGCTCGATGCATGGTGATGGTCTTCCTTCGATGTCGTGGTGGTGCGGTGGATCGGTCCTCTGGGGACCGGGTGGCCGTGGTCGGGGTTCGTGTCATGACGGTTGACCGGAACTCCCACCGGGCCCGGCAGAGCCGGACTTTCCCCCGGGAGTCTCCCGGTTGACGCGGCCGAGCACGAGCGAGGCCAGCCCCGCCCCCAGTCCGATGAGGACCAGGAGGGGCAGCGCCCATCGCAGGGCGCCGATGGGAATGCCCTTGGTCTTGACGGCAGCGAGCCGGGTGGGGCCGAGTGACCGCGCCGACGGAGCCGGACTCGTGCTCTCGGACGGAGCTGTCGTACCGGTGGAGGAGCCAGCGGTCGGAGTAATCGTGGAGCCACTCGACGGCAACGACACCGGCGCCGGTGTGGCCACCGGAGCGGTCACCGCCGGAGCGGTCGTGGCGGTCGTAGCCACGGCGGGCGGGTGCAGGATGGTAGCCGCCGCCTTCAGGGCCTGGGCCTCGAGGTCCGACGGGAGCGGCACGTACCCGACCGGGAGTTGCCCGGGTTGGGCGCCGCTGACCTGTCCGGTGCCGGCGGTGTAGCGGATCAGAGCCGAGTAGTTGACCCGCGAGGCGGTATCCAGGCTCTCCGGCGTGCTGGCGGCGTAGGTGAGCATGGGAAGCGGATAGGCGCCGGCTGCCGACGTCGACGGGTTGGGCTTCAGGACGCCGGCCGCCGAGCTGGGCACCATGGCCTGCTCGCCGGCCAGAATGCCCGCGGCATCGGGGGCCACGAAGGTCGGGGTGGCCCCGTCGTCGCCGGCGCGGCTCAGGTTTGCCGTCTGCAACCCGAAGCGTGCCGCCGACGCAGAGTCGGTGACCGACATCACGAAGTAGCTCCCGACCTTCTGGGGCCCGTTGGACGTCCACGCCGCGTTGGCCGGTTGGGACGGGTCGAGGGTCGTCTTGGCCCCGTCGTTGGCCGTGGCGACCCCCCGGGCGGCAGTCAGCATGGACGATGCGTACGGAGACCAGTCGAGAATGCACAGCGATCGCGCCGGCCCTGGCGGGGGGCCGTTGACCACGGACGACGGATCGTGGTTGCAGTAAGGATCGCTCTTGGGGAAGGTCTCGAGGGTGGGAGTCCCGAATGCCGCACCGGAGGGGTTGTCCAACGG
>JADGOG010000234.1 GCA_017883065.1 Acidimicrobiales bacterium
GGGACGCGACTGGTCAGGGTGGAGGTCATCGGGCGGGGCTCCCTTTCGTGGGGGACAAGCTGGTGATAAAGTGGAGGCATCCTCCACAACTAAGCGGAGGTTCTCTCCGAATACTATACGGAGGTATCCTCCGTTTTGCAACTCTCCAGAGCAATTGACCGATGACCAGCACTGACGCCACCACCGAGCTCCCGACCCACCGCCCCAAGCGGGCCGACGCCCGGTTGAACTACGAGAAGCTCATCGCCGCCGGCCGTGAGGCGTTCACCGAGTACGGCAAGGCGGCGTCCCTGGAGGACATCGCCCGGCGCGCCGGGGTCGGGATCGGCACCCTCTACCGGCACTTCCCGAGTCGTCAGGAGCTGCTCGAGGCCGTCTACGTCGAAGAGGTCGACTCGCTGTGCCGTTCCGCGGTCGACCTGGCCGGCGAGCCCCCCTGGGAGGCCCTGGTCGCCTGGCTCCACCGGTTCGTGGAGTACCTCGCCACCAAGCAGGCGCTCGCCGAGGAGCTGCTCGCCTACAACGAACGCGACGCCGATGTCTTCAAGACCTGCCGCCGGGCCATGTACGCCGGAGGCGAGCCGCTGCTCCGACGGGCCCAGCAGGCCCGTGTCGTCCGGGCGGACGCCGACATCGAAGAGGTCATGCAGCTGGTCGGCGGCATCGCCAAGATCCAGACCGCAGAGCCGGAGCAGTTGGAGCGGATCCTCGACATGGCGCTCGACGGGCTCCGGTATCAGGGGCCGGCGACCTAGGGTCCAACTCAATTGCAGTCGGAGGCGACGGCGCACTCCGAGCCGATCCTCATGCTGCCTGCCGGCCCGGGAAGGGCCTTATGTCCCTGGTGCCCGCAGACCGCTCCCCGTACTGTGGAACCTGATGACGGCGCCGATCACCACCCTCTGCCGGCCGGCTCGCTGACCGCGTGCGCGTCGTCTCGATCGAGGAGCTCACCGGCCGCCTGGCGGCTCTTCCCGGGCCCGAACCGCGCGCGGTCGTCTCCGGCAATTTCGCCGCCCCTCTTCCCCTGCTCGACTCGCTCGGAGCCGCGCTCGAGCGGTGCCGGGTGTTCGCGCTCAACGCTCAGGACGACTGGCCGTCGTTCCCCGGCTTCGTCAACGAGACGCCCTTCGTCGGCCCGGGCATGCGCTCGGACCCGGCCCTGGACTACCTCCCCATGCGGCTCTCGCTGGTGCCCCGGCTGTTCGCGTCGATCCGCCCCCCCGACGTGGTCCTCGTCCACACCTCGGTGCCGCACTCGGGCCGGGTCTCCCTGGGGATCGAGGTCAACATCCTGCCGGCCGCCATCGAGCAGGTCCGCAAGCGCGGCGGACTGGTGGTGGCCCAGCTGAACCCCAACATGCCCTACACCTTCGGCGACGGGGAGTTCCCGACCGAGTGGATCGATCTGGCCGTCGAGGTGGACGAACCGCTGCCCAGTCCCGAGGACCGCAGTGCGACCGAATCCGAGGTCCTGATCGGGACACAGGTCGCCCGCTTCGCCGGGGACGGGGCCACGCTGCAGCTCGGCATCGGCAAGATCCCCGACGTGGCCGCCCACCAGCTCCGGTCCTGCCATCGACTCAGGATCTGGTCCGAGCTGATCAGTGACGGCGTGCTCGCCCTCGAGGAGTCCGGATCCCTCGATCAGGGCCGGCACATCCGTGCCTCCTTCCTCTTCGGATCGCCCGCCCTCTACGCCTGGGCGGACCGCAACCCGAGGCTCCGGATGACCCGGACCGAGAACATCAACGACCCGTCCCGCATCGCCGCCAACCCGGCCATGCTCTCGATCAACATGGCCATGCAGGTGGACCTGTTCGACCAGGTCAACGCCACCTTCATCGGCCCCAGGGTCTACTCGGGACTGGGCGGACAGCCCGACTTCGTCTCCGGGGCCCTCCACTCACGGGGTGGCCACGCGGTGGTCGCCCTCCATGCATGGCACGACAGGACCGACAGCTCGACGGTGGTCCCCTCGCTCACCACCCCGGCCACGTCGTTCCAGCACTCGGCCATCGTCAGCGAGCACGGCTGCGCCGAGATCTTCGGACGCTCCCTCCACGAGCAGGCCACTCTGATCATCGACGGTGTCGCCGATCCCCGGGCCCGTGACGAGCTGCGGCGCGGCGCGTCGTCGGCTCGCCCGTAGTGGGACGGTCGGACGACCCCGCTCACGGCAGGATCAGATGGACGTCCCCGAACTCGTGCCAGAGGTAGCCCTCGGCCAGTGCCGCCTCGTACGACCTGGCCAGCACCTCACGGCCCGTCATCGCTTCGAGCATCATCAGGTGCGACGATGCCGGCTCGTGCCAACCGGTGATCATCCCGTCGGTGATCTGCACGCCGCGCTCCGGTGAGATGACCAGATCAGTCCACCCGCTGTAGGGACGGGCGGTGCGGCCGTCCCCGGCCGCCGTCTCCAGCGCCCGGACGGCGGTGGTCCCGACGGCGATGACCCGGTGGCCTCCGCGGTGGGCGGTGTTGACCCGGTCGGCCGTCGATTCGGGCACGATCACCCGCTCCGGGTAGGGGAGCTCGTCGGCCTCCAGGGAGGCGACGCCGGTGTGCAGCAC
>JADGOG010000235.1 GCA_017883065.1 Acidimicrobiales bacterium
GTGGCCTCGGCGGTGCTGGCCAACGAGACGGTGACCGCCGGCGGCCTCCTCCAGCTGGTGGCCGGCCCCTGGGCCCGCACCGCCCCCTATCCGGTCGACGCCGGCTACCTCTCGCCCGAGGCCATGGCCGCCCTGGCCGCCCATACCGGCGATCCCCGGTGGAGCGAACTGGCCGCCAACAGCCGGCAGCTGGTCGTCGAGCTCCAGGGCACCGGCGCCGACCGCTCCCTCCCTCCCGACTGGGCTCTGCTGCAGCCGTCGGGCTCCATCGCCGCCTCGTACCCGCCGTCGGGAGGCAAACCCCCGTCCTACGGCCTCGACGGACAGCGGGTACCCGTCTGGTACGCCGCCGACTGCACGGCGTCGGGCCGCGCCCTGGCCGCCGCCAGCTGGCCGGTGATCAGTGGCCTGGCAGCCCGGGGCGCCAACGTCGCCTACAGCCTCACTGGGGCGGTCCAGGACCCGGCGACCAACGACGTCGGCCTGGTGGCTGCCGCCGCGTCCGCCGCCGCCGCCGGCCAGGCGGGTCGGGGCCGGTCCCTGTTGGGCGATGCCCAGCGAGGGGACCACGGTGCCAACTACTACGGGGATGCCTGGGTCGCCCTCGGGACCGAGCTGTTGACCACCACGGCACTGTCGTCGTGTCCTCCTCTACCGGAAGGGTGAGTGGCGAGCTGCCATGTCCTCCGACAGACTGAACCTGTGGGGCTCGCTCCACGGGGGCACCGGCCGTCGGCCGGTGGCGCACACACGGAGGGAACCCGATGACGACGATTGACCTGAACAACGTGGTCCGCCATGCCGGCGCCGACGACCTGCCCTGGGTGGACGCCAGCGGGGGTATCTGGCTGAAGGTGCTGCGGGTCGACGCCGCCAGTGGCATCTGGGTGGTCCAGAACCGCTTCGAGCCCGGGGTCCGCCTGCAGACCCACCGTCACACCGGTCCGGTCGACGGCTTCACCATCTCGGGCCGCTGGCACTACCTCGAGTACGACTTCTACAGCACCGCCGGCTCCTACATCCGAGAGCCGGCCGGCTCGGTCCACACCCTCGATGTCCCCGCCGACAACGAGGGGATCACCGAGGTGCTCTTCGTGATGGAGGGGGTCAACCTCGATCTCGCCCCCGACGGCTCGGTGGAGAACGTGGTCGACGGCACCCTCACCCTGGCCGCCTACGAGGCGCTGGCCGAGGCCCAGGGCTTCGGTCGCCCGACCGGCGTCATCGTCGGTTGAGCCTCACCTCACCGCTGGCCGACCCGGAGTTCTACGCCGGAGACCCCTTCGCGCTCTACGCCCGGCTCCGGGCCGAGGCGCCGGTGGCCCGCAACGACGAGCTCGGGTTTTGGGCGGTGAGCCGCCACGCCGATGTGATCACCGTCTCCCGTGATCCCGAGACCTTCTGCTCGGGCCGGGGCATCTTGACCATGGAGATCGGGGCCCACTACGACACCCCGCCCACCATGATGCACACCGATCCGCCGGACCACACCCGCTACCGCAACCTGGTCCAGCCCGGGTTCCGTCCGTCCTTCATGCGGGCCCTCGAGGACGGGATACGGGCCCGAACGGTGGCCCTGGTCGACGCCATCGAGCCAGGCGTGCCGGTCGACGTCGTCTCGGACCTGGCCGTGCCCCTGCCGTTGCAGGTGATCAGCGACCTGCTCGGCGTGCCCGAGGAGGAGTGGCCACGGTTCTTCCGGTGGTCCGAGGCGGTCATCCCCGGTGCCACCGACTGGCCGGAGGAGGAGCGCATGGCCCTCAGCGGCGAGATGGTCACCTACCTGTTGGCGGCGGCGGCCGATCGGCGGGCCAAACCCCGTGACGACATCATCTCGGAGCTGGGTGCGGCCGAGGTGGACGGGGACCGGCTCACCGACGCCGAGCTCGGCATGTTCCTGGTCCAGCTGCTGGTGGCCGGCAACGAGACCACCCGCAACATGATGTCGGGCGGCCTGCTCGGCTTCGCCGACACCCCCGGGGAGTGGGAGGCGTTGCGGTCGAGGCACCTCGCTGCTTCCACCCGGGCCCTGCCCATCGCCATCGAGGAGATGCTCCGGTGGACCACCCCGGTGGTGGCCTTCATGCGCACCACCACCCGACCGGTCGAGCTGGGAGGGGTGTCGTTGGGCCCTGATGAGCCGGTGCTGATGCTCTACGCCTCGGCCAATCGCGACGAGTCCGTCTTCGGTCCCGACGCCGAGCGCTTCGACGCCGGCCGGGATCCCAACCCCCATGTGGCCTTCGGGTTCGGTCCACACTTCTGCATCGGGGCCGTGCTGGCCCGGTTGGAGGGACGGATCCTGCTGGAAGAGCTGCTCACCCGGTTCGGCTCCATCGAGTCGGGCGGACCGGTGGTGCGCACCGCCTCCCCGGTCATCGCCGGGGTCAAGTCGGCACCCCTGGTGTTCGGGGTGGCCTGACACCGCCGGGTCCGGCGGCCACGCCCAACCCCGCCGAGTTTACGATCACGCGGCGGGCCTGCCACTGTGGTGCCGTGTTCGTGACCAACCATGTGCTCTCCGGGG
>JADGOG010000140.1 GCA_017883065.1 Acidimicrobiales bacterium
GCCTCGCCGGTCCGACCGCTCGCCGTGGTCCGTCCCGGCTCCACCGAGGAGGTGGCGGCCATCGTGCGCGCCGCCGCATCCGAGCAGGTGCCGCTCACCCCTCGGGGTTCGGGGACCGGACTGTCCGGTGGGTGCATCCCGGTCGAGGGCGGGGTGGTGGTCTCCTTCGAACGGATGCGCCGCATCCTCGAGATCGACACCGCCAATCACGTGGCCGTGGTCCAGCCGGGGGTGACCCTGGCCGAGCTGGACGACGCGCTGGCGCCCCACGGGCTGATCTATCCGGTGTTCCCCGGCGAGCAGTCGGCCAGCCTGGGGGGCAACGTGGCCACCAACGCCGGCGGGATGCGGGCGGTGAAGTACGGGGTGACCCGGCACCACGTCCTGGGCATCGAGGCGGTGCTCGGCACCGGGGAGGTGATCACCGCCGGGGGCAGGTTCGTGAAGTCGACCAGCGGCTACGACCTGACCCAGCTGATCATCGGGTCGGAAGGCACCCTGGCCATGGTCACCGAGGCCACCCTGCGACTCCATCCGCGGCCCGAACACCAGGCCACCCTGCTGGCGCCGTTCGCCACCCTCGAGCAGATCGCCGCCGCCGTCCCGCCCATCGTGGCCAGCGGGGTGGGGCCGTTGCTGGTCGAGTACATCGACCTGGTGTCGATGGCCGGGATCACGGCCAATGCCGGCATCGACCTCGGGATCGACGAGGGGATCAAAGAGAGAGCCCTGGCCTACCTGGTCATCGTGCTCGAGGACCACCACCTGGACCGGCTCGACGAGGACGTGCAGTCCGTGGCGGCCGAGCTGGCCGAGCTCGGGGCGCTCGACGTGTTCGTGCTCCCCGACCGGGCCGGCGCCCAGCTGGTCGACGCGCGGGAGCGGGCGTTTTGGGCGGCCAAGGCCAACGGGGCCGACGACATCGTCGACGTGGTGGTCCCCCGGGCCTCCATCCCCGAGTACCTCCAGGCGGTGGGTGCACTGGCCGCCGCCACCGCATCGCTGGTCGTCGGGTGCGGGCATGCCGGGGACGGCAACGTCCACCTGTCGGTGTGGCAGGGCGACCCCGGGGTGCGCCACCGGCTCCTCCACGACATCATCGACGCCGGCCTGTCCCTGGGCGGGGCCGTATCCGGGGAGCACGGGATCGGCACCATGAAGCGGGAGTACCTGGCCGATCTGGAGGATCCGGTGAAGCTCGAGCTCATGCGACGCATCAAGAAGGCGTTCGACCCGTCCGGGATCCTCAACCCGGGCACCATCTTCGACCTCGAGAGTCCCTCGTACCCGGCGGGAGCGCCCGCACCAGCAACGACGCAAGGAGCAGACCGTTGAACGGAGCCCAGGCCCTCATCCGCACCCTCGTCGACCATGGGGTCGACACCTGTTTCATGAACCCGGGCACCTCCGAGATGCACTTCGTGGCCGCCCTCGACGACGTCCCCGACATGCACAGCGTGCTGGCCCTGTTCGAGGGCGTGGCCACCGGAGCGGCCGACGGGTACGCCCGGATGGCGGGCAGGCCGGCGGCCACCCTGCTCCACCTGGGACCCGGCCTCGGCAACGGACTGGCCAACCTGCACAACGCCCGTCGGGCCTTCAGCCCGGTGGTCAACATCGTGGGCGACCACGCCACCACCCACCGCCGCTACGACGCCCAGCTGCAGTCGGACATCGAGACGGTGGCCCGCAACGTGTCGACGTACGTGCACACCTCGACGGCGACCGCGGCGCTGGGCGCCGACGCGCAGGCCGCCCTGGCTGCCGCGGTGGGCCCTCCCGGGACAGTGGCCACCCTCATCCTCCCCGCCGACATCTCGTGGTCCGAGGGCGGTGTGGTGGTTTCCGGCAGTGCGGTGGTTCCTGGCGGCACGGTGACGCCGCCCACCGGGGCCGCCCCTGACGAGGCAGCCGTGAGGGCTGCGGCTTCGGCCTTGCGCTCGGGCGAGCGGACCGCCATCTTCATCGGTCACCGAGCCTGCGTGGGCCCCGATCTGGAGGTGGCCGCCGACATCGCCGCGGCCACCGGGGCCACGTTCTTCGCCGAGACGTTCCCAGCCCGGCTCGAGCGAGGCAGCGGCCGACCCCCGGTCGAGCGACTGGCCTACCTGGCCGAGTTCGCCTCCATGCAGCTGGAGGGCGTCCGACACCTGGTGCTGATCGATGCCAAGTCACCGGTGTCCTTCTTCGCCTACCCGGGCAAGCGGAGCGACCTGGTCCCCGAGGGATGCACCGTGCACACGGTGGCCGGGCCGGCGGACGACGCGTCGGCAGCGTTGGCCGCGCTGGCCGCCGAGCTCGAGGTGCCGCCCGGATCGGCGACCCGCCAACAGGCAGTGGTGCCCGACCTGCCCACCGGCCCCCTCACCGCCCAGGCGGTGTGCCAGACCATGGGCGCTCTCCTGCCCGAAGGCGCCATCGTCTCCGACGAGGGGAACACCTCGGGACTGTTCGCTCCGGGGAGCACCGCCGGCAGCCCACCCCACGACTGGCTCTGCCTCACCGGGGGTGCCATCGGCCAGGGTCTGCCCGTGGCTGTGGGTGCGGCGGTGGCCGCGCCCGACCGACGGGTGGTGGCCCTCGAGTCGGACGGCAGCGCCATGTACACCCTGCAGGCGTGGTGGACCATGGCCAGGGAGAACCTCGACGTGACCACCATCCTCCTCAACAACCACTCCTATGCCGTGCTCAACATGGAACTCGACCGGGTGGGTGCGGATGCCGGGCCCAGGGCGAAGGAGATGCTCGACCTGGCTCGGCCGTCCCTCGAGTTCGTGCCCATGGCCCAGGGCATGGGACTGCACGCGGCGCGGGCGGAGACGGCCGAACAGTTCGCCGACGAGCTGGCCAAGGCCCTGGCCACACCCGGTCCCAGCGTGGTGGAGGCGATGATCCCCCCGCTGATGTAGATCCAGGTCAGCCGGTCCGGACGGCGTAGGCGAGCAGGGCCCGGGACGTGGCCGGAGCGACAACGGCCATCCGGCGGCCGAGCACGCCGAAGGCTCCGACCACCTCGTCGACGCCCTGGCCGAGTCCGATGATCTCGACGGCGGGACCGGCCAGGTGCAACACGCCGGCCCGGGTCGGGCCCTCCGCCACCTGCAACGACTCCGACCGCGGCTCCGACGCCGGCCCCGCACCGACGCCGGCTCCGCCGTCCGCCGGTGTGTCGGTCGACCACTCCGGATGGACCACCAGACACGAGGCGACCACCCGGGCGCCGCCCAGCACCGCCGGGTCCGGACCCCCCCGGTCGGCCGACACCATGGCCAGGTCCTGTCGGTTGAGGGGCCGGCCGGCCAGGTCCACCGAGCGACGGGTCCACACGTCACCACCGTCCTCTCCGTGACGACCGAGCACCGTCACCTCCACCCAGAAGAGCTCGGCCCCCTCGGCCAGCACGACGGTCGTCTCGGTCCGGTGCCGGCACCCCCTCACCGCCACCAGCGGCTCAGGCGTCCACGACAGCCGGCCCCCCCGGCCGACCCGGGCCTCGAGGCGGGCCAGCGACACGGCCCCGTCCCCTCCCGGACGGGCGTAGGTGGCGGCCACCGATCCCACCGCCAGGCGGGCTCCGTCTCCCACCTCCACCGTGGTGGTCAGTTCGTCGCCACCCAACGGTCCGGCGGCGCTGCCCACGAAGCACACTCCTTCCGCGGTCTGCCGGGGAAGCAGCGGTGGCTCGCCCCAGCACTCGATGGTCCGGTCGACCCCGTCCACCCGCTCGACGGCCACGAGGGCACGTGCGGTCAGCCGGCGCTGGTCGACCACCGATTCGGCCACCGGCAACGCCGTCACCACGGGTCCGGTACCGACATCGGGCCGAGCTCCCCGATCAGCACCGGGCGGCCTGGCGCACGGCCATCACCCACCCGGCCACCGCTTCAACCCCGTCACCGGAGCGCACGGTTGTGGCCAGCACCGGGCGACCCTCTCGCACGTCGACCGCATCGGAGAGCATCCTCTCCACGTCGGCACCCACCATCGGAGCCAGGTCGACCTTGTTGACCACCAACAGGTCCGATCGGGTGACCCCGGGCCCGCCCTTGCGGGCCACCTTGTCCCCGCCGGCCACGTCGAGAACGAAGATCTGCTTGTCGATCAGCCCGTAGCTGAAGGTAGCGGTGAGGTTGTCGCCCCCGCTCTCCACCAGGACCAGCCCGTCCTCGCCCACCAGCTCGTCCAACTCCTCCACCGCCTCGAGGTTGGCCCCGATGTCGTCGCGGATGGCGGTGTGCGGACAGCACCCGGTGCGCACCGCCTTGATCCGCTCGGCGTCGAGCACACCCAGGCGCCGCAGGGTGTCGGCGTCCTCGGTGGTGTAGATGTCGTTGGTCACCACGCCCAGGGACACCACGTCCTTGAGTTCGGCGCACAAGGCGGCCACCAGGGCGGTCTTGCCGCTGCCCACCGGGCCCCCGATCCCCACCCGGAACGCCCGTCCCTCCAGGGAGGGCGACCCCGAAGGACCACCGCCGGTCAACCCCATCGCCCGGTCACCGTCAACCACCACGTCACGATGCAAAGAGTCGCTCCTCTCGTCGTTGATGCGCTTCAGCGGCCAGGTCGGACATCGGGGCGGTCGACCACGAGATCCACGACCAGTCGACCGGCCGGCCCGGGACCGACAGACCCAGCGCGGTCTCGCGAGCTGCGGTCACCGCCAGCCGGCGGGCGGATGGCTCGTGCCCGGTCACCAGGCGGGCCACCGCACCGGCGGTGGCCACCGGATCGAGACCGAGCAGGCGCACCGCGGCCCACATCGGCGTGCCCACCAGCTCGTAGAGGGCGACGGTGGCGGCGTCGGCCGGGCCCACTCCCAACAGGGCGGTGGCGGCGCCCACCACCACCCAACCGTGGCGGCCGCCCATCATGTCGCGGCCCGCCGGGCCGGTCCGTGAGAGGCGGGCCAGCGGTTCCGGCCACACGCCCCGGACCGCCCGCAGCCACCGACGACCCTGCTGACGCGACACCTGGCGGGCGGGGGACGAGGCCATCCGGGCGTCCATTTCGGCATCGAGGCTGTCCAGCAGATCGCCCGCCTTCGCCAGGTCGGACGAGGCGGTGGCGACCACCGTGGCCGCCGCTGCGGTGACCTGGGCGGCGGCCACCGACGAGGTGGTGGCGCGGCCGATGGCGAAGGCCTCGGCGGTGGCCAGGTCGACCACGTCGCCCCAGGTGACCGCCTGTTCCATGCCGGCCGAGTAGGCGTGACCGCCTGATGGGAAGCGGCCGTCGGTCAGCATGATCAGCACCGCCGACGCTGTGTCGTCAGACGCTGTGTCGTCAGACGCTGTGTCGTCAGACGCTGTGTCGTCAAGACCGACACCGGCAGAGGTGGCGTCGCCGACATCGCCGACCGGACCGGCGTCGATCATCAGAAGAGGAAGTAGCGCTGGGCCAGTGGGAGCACCCGGGCCGGGGCGGGGACGATCTCCTCCCCGTCGATGCGCACCACGAACCGTTCGGGGTCGACCTCGATCCGGGGCAGGGCGTCGTTCTCGGGCATGGAGGCCTTGCCTCTGCCGGTGACCGGCTCGGTGGGCACCACGGTGGCCCCGAGCGCGAGTCGTTCGGCGATACCGTCCTCGAACGCGCCCGGGGAGACGAAGGCGATGCTGCTGGCCGCGGCCACCGACGGTGACGCCCCGAACATGGGCCGGGCCATCACCGGCTGCGGGGTGGGGATGGAGGCGTTGGCATCCCCCATGGCCGCCCAGGCCACCATGCCCCCCTTGATCACCACGTCGGGCCGGACCCCGAAGAAGACCGGGTCCCACAGCACCAGGTCGGCCAACTTGCCCTCGGCGATGCTGCCGATGTGGGACTCCAGGCCGTGGGCCACGGCCGGACAGATGGTGTACTTGGCCACGTAGCGCCGGACCCGGTGGTTGTCGGCCACGCCGTCGCCGGCCAGGCTTCCCCGCCGGTCCTTCATCACGTGGGCGGTCTGCCAGGTGCGCAGGATGACCTCACCGACCCGGCCCATGGCCTGGGAGTCCGACCCGATCATGGAGATGGCCCCCAGGTCGTGGAGGACGTCCTCGGCGGCGATGGTGGTGGGGCGGATGCGGCTCTCGGCGAAGGCCAGGTCCTCGGGCAGCGAGGAGTTCAGGTGGTGGCAGACCATCAACATGTCGAGGTGCTCGTCGACCGTATTGACGGTGTGGGGCCGGGTCGGATTGGTCGAGCTGGGCAGGATGTTGGCCTCACCGGCCACCCGGATGATGTCCGGGGCGTGGCCGCCTCCCGCTCCCTCGGTGTGATAGGCGTGAATGGTCCTCCCACCGATGGCGGCCAGGGTGTCCTCCACGTAGCCGGCCTCGTTGAGCGTGTCGGTGTGGAGGGCCACCTGCACGCCGGCGGCGTCGGCCACGTCGAGGCAGGTGCTGATGGCCCGAGGGGTCGAGCCCCAGTCCTCGTGGAGCTTGAAGCCCGAGGCGCCGCCGGCCAGCTGCTCGCGCAGGCTCTCGACCGAGGCGGTGTTGCCCTTGCCCAGCAGGGCCACGTTGACCGGCATCGGGTCGAGGGCGTGGAGCATGCGGTCGAGTGACCACGCCCCCGGGGTCACCGTGGTCGCCTTGGTCCCCTCCACCGGGCCGGTACCCCCGCCGATCACCGTGGTGATGCCCGAGGCCAGAGCCTCGTCGACGATCTCGGGACAGATCAGGTGGACGTGGCAGTCGATGGCCCCGGCGGTGAGGATCTTCCCGTTGCCCGAGAGCACCTCGGTGGAGGGCCCGATGACCAGCCCGGGGTGGACGCCGTCCATGGTGTCGGGGTTTCCGGCCCGGCCCATGGCCACGATCCTGCCGTCGCGGACACCGACATCGGCCTTGATCACGCCCCAGTGGTCGACGATCACTGCCCCGGTGATGACCAGATCGGGTGCGCCTTGCGCCCGGGTGGCCATGCCCTGGCCCATCGACTCGCGGATCACCTTGCCTCCACCGAAGACCACCTC
>JADGOG010000141.1 GCA_017883065.1 Acidimicrobiales bacterium
CGGCATTGTTGATCCACAGGTCGATGCGTCCGAACTCGTCGACCACGTCGGCGCCGAACCGGTCCACCGCAGATGCGTCGGTCACGTCGACCGAACGGGACACCGCCTCAGCACCGTCGGGCACGACCGGGAGGGTGCGGGCGCACAGTCCAAGGCGCATACCCTGATCAGCGAATGCCCCGGCCAAGCCGGCACCCAGGCCACGACTGGCCCCGGTGACCACCGCCACCAGACCGGAGTGCCCGGCCGGCTCAGCCCCGGTCGGCCCGATCATCCGTCGGTGGCCACGAAGACGTTCTTCACGTCGCTGTACGAAGCCAGGGCCTCGAGTCCGAGTTCACGTCCGAACCCGGACTGCTTCATCCCGCCGAAGCTGGTCTGCACCCGCACCGAGCTGTTCGAGTTGACCGACAGGTTTCCGGCCTGGATGGCCCGGGCCATCCGCAGCGACCGGGCCCCGTCCCTGGTCCAGATGGATCCCGACAGCCCGAACGGCGTGTCGTTGGCCAGACGGATCGCGTCCTCCTCGTCGTCGAAGGGGATCACCGCCACCACCGGGCCGAAGATCTCCTCACGGGCCATCCGCCATCCGGGTTCGGCCGGGGCCACCACCGTGGGCGGGAACCAGTAGCCCGGGCCCTCGGGCACCGCCCCTCGGGCATAGGCACTGACCGGGCCGCCGTCGGCCCCACCCATCCCCGGGGCGAGGAACCCCTCCACCACCCTGCGATGGGCGGCGGTGACCATGGGCCCCATCTTGACGGTCGGATCGGTAGGGTCTCCGACCGTCCACCCCTCGACCGCCTTGGACAGCAGCTCGAGATAGCGGTCGACTACCGAACGCTGCACCAGGGCCCGGCTGCGGGCGCAGCAGTCCTGGCCGGCGTTGGCGAACACCCCGCCGGGGGTGGACGCCGCCGCCACTTCGAGATCGGCATCGTCGAAGATCACCGAGGCCGACTTGCCGCCCAGCTCGAGGGTGACCCGCTTGATGGTCCCCGAGGCCCTGGCCATCACGTCACGACCCACCTCGGTCGAACCGGTGAAGGCCACTTTGGCCACGTCGGGATGCTCGGCCAGTCGGGTCCCCACCACCGAGCCCCTGCCCGTCACCACCTGGAGCACGCCCTCAGGGATGCCGGCGTCGAGAGCCAGCTCGGCCAGTCGCAGCGCGGTGAGCGGAGTCACCTCGGCCGGCTTGACCACGATGGTGTTGCCGGTGGCCAGCGCCGGTCCCACCTTCCACGAGGTGATGGCGATGGGGAAGTTCCACGGGATGATGGCGGCCACCACACCCAGCGGCTCGTGGAAGGTCATGTCCACCCCGCCGGCCACGGGCACCGTCGCCCCCCGGTGCTTGTCCACGGCACCGGCGTAGAAGTAGAGCACCTCGGCCACCATGCCCACCTCGTCGCGGCTCTCCCCGATGGCCTTGCCCACGTTGGCCGTCTCCAGTTGGGCCAGCTCCTCGGCGTGCTCCTCCACCTGAGCGGCGAACCGGCGCATCAGACGGGCACGGTCGGCCGGGGCGATCGCCCTCCAGGCCGGGCCTGCCTCGAGCGACCGTGCCACCGCTTCATCGGTCTCGTCCAGACCCCGGATCGGCACGTCGGCGATGGGCGACTCGGTGGCCGGGTTGATCACGGTGGTGGTGTCGCTCATGTGCGCTCCTTGTCGGCGGGTGGGGCGGGTCGGTGCATCGGTGAATCGGACGGTCGACTAGGACGGCGAAGAAGAAGGCGCCGAGTGGTCAAGAGGACGGAGCATCGACCATCGCCGCTTCCACCAAGGCTTCGAACAACCGCACGTCCCGGTCCTCCTCGGGGTGCCACTGCACACCTACAACGAACCGGTGACCTGGATGCTCGACCGCCTCGATCACCCCGTCCTCGCTACGAGCGGTGACCACCAGTCCCTCGCCCAGGGCGCCGATGGCCTGATGGTGGCTGCACAGCACGTCGAACCGGTCGCCGAGTATCCGGCCCACCGCGCTCCCTTCCTCGGCCGTCACCGTCACCGTTCCGAAGGCGCCGGCCCGTGGCTGATGGGCGGTCGAGCCCAGTGCCTCAGAAAGTTGCTGGACCAGATCCCCACCCAGGCCCACATTGAGCACCTGCAGCCCCCGGCACACGGCCAACACGGGGAGATCGCGCCGCAACGCCTCGGCCAGTAGCCCGAACTCGAGGTCGTCCCGCTGGTCGCTGGCCCCCCCGTTGCGGGGATCGGGGATCTGCCCGTAGCGGGAGGCTTCGATGTCTCCACCGCCGATGAGCACCAGTGCGTCGAGTGCTCCCACCAAGCGCTCGAGGGACTCCCCCGTGGGTCCGGCCACACCCTCCCCCGGCGGGGGGAGGAGCACCGGCTGACCGCCGGCATCCTCCACCACGTCGAGATAGCGACCGGGAACGAGGGCGGCATCGCGCTCCCACGCCCACCACGAGGTGGTCTGGCGGTACATGGACACTCCGATGAGGGGACGCGACCCGGCCGACGACACGTTGGTCAGTATCCCACCGACTCCGCAGCCTCCAGACTCGCCACCGGGTCCGACGCGACCTTGATGCGGACCCGGTGGTCGCCGATAAGGTGCTGGCGACGGCTCGGCGCCGGCCCCGCCCACCACCAATTGGAGGCTCCGATGGCACGACTCGACGGCAAGGTTGCGGTGATCACCGGAGCCGGGAGCGGCATCGGGAGAGTGGCCGCCTCGCTGTTCGCCGCCGAGGGGGCCAAGGTGGTGGTGGCCGACGTGATGGCCGGAGATGCTGCGTCGGCGGTCGACGAGATCGTGGCCGCCGGGGGAACGGCCACCGCAGTCACTGTGGACGTGTCCAAGGAGACCGAAGTGGCCGCCATGGTGGCCGCCGCCGTCGACACCTATGGCGGGCTCCACGTGCTGTTCAACAACGCAGGAATCTTCCCCGACGACGACGGGGGCGTCCTCGACACGCCGCCCGAGACGTGGCAGAGGGTGATGGAGGTCAACCTGAAGGGGGTGTGGCTGGGGTGCCGGGCGGCGGTGCCGGCCATGCTCGAATCCGGAGGAGGCTCCATCGTCAACGTGGCCTCGTTCGTGGCCCTGATGGGAGCGGCCACCGCCCAGATCGCCTACACCGCCTCCAAGGGCGGGGTGCTGGCCATGACCCGTGAGCTGGCCGTCGAGTATGCACGGAAGGGGATCCGGGCCAATTCGATCTGCCCGGGACCGATCGAGACTCCGCTCCTCGCCGAGCTGCTCTCCGACCCGCAGCGACGGCAGCGCCGCCTGGTCCACATCCCCATCGGCCGATTCGGCCGACCCGAGGAGATCGCCAAGGCGGCGCTGTTCCTCGCATCCGACGATGCCTCGTTCGTCACCGGCTCGGCGCTGGTGGTCGACGGAGGGATCACCGCGGCGTACGTCACCCCGGAGTAGAGCTGGACTCCGGACGTCGGTTGGGTCAGAGTTCGTAGATGCTGACCTTGCAGACCCTTCCCCACAAGATCCAGTCGGGCGACGTCGACACGGTGGTGGTGGCCTTCCCGGACCTCCAGGGTCGACCGGTCGGCAAGCGGGTGACCGGTGCGTTCTTCATCGAGCACGTGCTGCACCACGGGATCGAGGTGTGCGACTACCTCCTGGCGTGCGACGTCGACATGGAGCCGCTCCCGGGCTACCGGTTCGCCAATTGGGACACCGGCTACGGCGACCTCAACGCGGTGATCGACCCCCAGACGGTGCGACCGCTGCCGTGGTTGCCGGGCAGCGTGCTGGTGCTGTGCGATCTCCTGACCATGGACGGCGATCCGGTCGAGGTCTCCCCGCGGCGCATCCTCCGCCGTCAGCTCGAACGGGCCGCCGCCCTCGGGGTCGAGGTCAAGTGCGCCACCGAGCTCGAGTTCTACCTCTTCCTCGACTCGTTCACCGAAGCCTCGGGCAAGCACTGGCAGGGGCTTGTCCCCCACGCCGACACCATCGAGGACTACCAGCTGTTGCAGACCTCCCGCGAGGAGTACGTCATCGCCAAGATCCGCAACCAGATGATCGAGGCCGGCATCCCCATCGAGTTCTCCAAAGGGGAGGCGGGCATCGGCCAGCACGAGATCAACATCACCTATGCCGGTGCCCTCGAGGTGGCCGACCGGCACCTGGTGTTCAAGAACGGGGTGAAGGAGATCGCCTCGGGATTCGGGCGGGCCGCCACCTTCATGGCCAAGTGGTCGATGGACACCGCCGGCTCCTCGTGTCACATCCACACCAGCCTGTGGGATGCCGACACCGGTGCCCCGCTGATGGCCCCGGCCGAGGGAGAGGACTCGCCCTCTGGTTTCTCGGTGATCGGACAGCAGTTCGTGGCCGGCCAGCTGTTCGCCGCCGAGCAGTTGGCCTGGTGCTTCGCTCCCTACGTGAACTCGTACCGCCGCTACGTCCCGGACTCGTGGGCGCCGAC
Organism: Acidimicrobiales bacterium; assembly: GCA_017883065.1. Taxonomy (GTDB): domain Bacteria; phylum Actinomycetota; class Acidimicrobiia; order Acidimicrobiales; family RAAP-2; genus Bog-756. Next base: position 4,431 of record JADGOG010000141.1, read on the forward strand.
CGCCCGCGTGTGGGGCGAGGACAACCGCACCTGTGGCTTCCGGGCGGTGGGGACCGGAGCCGGTCGCCGGGTGGAGAGCCGGATCCCCGGGGCGGACGTGAATCCCTACCTGGCCCTGGCTGCAGCCATCGCCGGCGGGCTGTGGGGCATCGAGCACCACCTCGAACTGGAGCCGGCCTTCACCGGCAACGCCTACCACGCCCCTGACGTACCGCGGATTCCCACAAACCTGGCCGACGCCATCGACACCCTGGCCACGAGCGAGGTGGCCGCCGAGGCCTTCGGGCCCGAGGTCCACCACCATCTGTTGAACACGGCAAAGCAGGAGTGGGCCGCCTCCAACCGGGTGGTCACCGACTGGGAGCTGGCCCGCAACTTCGAGCGCATCTAGATCCCGAACCCGGCAGCCGGGGCCGATCCATCCCCGGTCCTTGACGAACCGCAGGCCGCCTGCCACCATGGATGGATGATCTCGGTAACCATCACGGACCTCCTTCTTATGTAACGACGAACGCCACATCGCGTTCGTCCGCAACCTCCTGAGCCCAAGTGGCCAGGGGGTTTTTTGTTGCCCGGGCCACATGCACCGGGCCCGGGCACCGAGTCCACCGACCGACACCGCCGACCCTCACCCACCACACCGACATCACGACAGACACCCAGGGAGCACCGATGAGCAGCGAACCAGATACGACGAGCCAGTCAGGCCACATCCATCCGGGACACCACCGGCTGGCCATGCCGTGCGACGTCTCCCCCATGCCCTTCGACCGTTACCGTGCCTACCGGCCGCTGACCCTGCCCGACCGGACCTGGCCCGACCGCGCCCTCACCGTCGCCCCCCGGTGGGCCAGCGTCGACCTGCGCGACGGCAACCAGGCACTGGTCGACCCGATGGACCCCGAGCGCAAGCTGAAGCTCTTCTCGACGCTGGTGGACGTCGGGTTCAAGGAGATCGAGGTCGGGTTCCCCTCCGCATCCCAGACCGACTACGACTTCCAGCGCCAGATCATCGAAGGGGGACTCATCCCCGACGATGTGACCATCCAGGTGCTGGTCCAGTGCCGCGAGGAGCTGATCGAGCGGACCTTCGAGTCCCTGGCCGGCGTGCCCCGGGCCATCGTCCACTTCTACAACTCGACCTCCGAGCTGCAGCGCCGGGTGGTGTTCGGCCTCGACCGGGCCGGTATCACCGAGATCGCAGTCAAGGCCGCCCACCTGTGCAAGAAGTTCGAGTCGACGATCCCCGGCACCGAGATCCGCTACGAGTACTCCCCCGAGAGCTTCACCGGCACCGAGCCCGACTTCGCCGTGGAGATCTGCGAGGCGGTGATGGAGGTGATCCAGCCCACCCCCGAGCGGCCGATCATCATCAACCTGCCCAACACCGTCGAGATGTACGGCCCCAATGTCTACGCCGACGTCATCGAGTGGTTCGGCCGGACCATCAAGCACCGGGACTCGATCATCCTCAGCCTGCACCCCCACAACGACCGCGGCACGGCGGTGGCCGCCGCCGAGCTGGCGGTGATGGCCGGCGCCGACCGGGTGGAGGGGACGCTGTTCGGCAACGGTGAGCGCACCGGCAACGTCGATGTCGTCACCTTGGCCATGAACCTCTTTTCGCAAGGGGTGGATCCGGCTCTCGACTTCAGCGACATCGACAAGGTCCGACGGGTGGCCGAGTACGCCACCAGGATGCCCGTCCACCCCCGGCACCCCTACGCCGGCGACCTGGTGTACACCGCCTTTTCCGGCTCGCACCAGGACGCCATCAAGAAGGGCTTCGACGCCATCGGTGACGAGTACGACCACTGGGAGGTGCCCTACCTCCCCATCGATCCCAGTCACACCGGACGCACCTACGAGGCGATCATCCAGGTGAACAGCCAGTCCGGTAAGGGCGGAGTGGCCTATGTGATGGACACCGAGCACGGGCTCGACCTCCCCCGTCGGCTTCAGATCGAGTTCTCCAAGGAGGTCCAAGCCGTCACCGAGGACAGCGGGACGGTGATCCAGGCCGGCGAGATGTGGGATGTGTTCTCGAGGACCTACCTCCCCGACGAGTCCGGGCTGCGTCTGATCGGGAGTGAGGTCACCACCGGGGGCAACCGGACCACGGTGACCGCCCAGCTGCTGGTCGACGGCGAGCCGCGCACGGTGATGGCCGAGGGCAATGGGCCCATCGACGCGCTGGTCGCCGGTCTTCGATCCGACCTGGGAGTCGAGTTCGAGGTCAAGGACTACAGCCAGCACGCCCTCACCGCCGGCAGCGGGGCGTCGGCCGTGGCCTACGTGGAAGCCGAAGGGCCCGACGGGAGCACCTGGTGGGGCGTGGGCATGGACTCGAGCATCCTCGACGCCTCGCTCCACGCCGTGGTCAGCGCAGCCAGGCGGGCCGTGCAGCGGCGAAGTGCCCTCTGAGGCTGAACACCCACGGCCGGCCGAATGTCTACGGCGGGACGGCTCCGGCCGCCGTGGACACCGGACTACTCGCGCCAAGG
>JADGOG010000142.1 GCA_017883065.1 Acidimicrobiales bacterium
TGGCGGTCCACCACCGCGCGGTACTCGCCCGCCTCTACGAGGTGTTTGATGAGATCGACGTCGGCTCTTGTGTAGCGCGGAAGTGGGAACGCGACACGCTTGCGTCCGAAGCGTGCAGTCCATAGCGCCAATGCCGGATTCTGCTGCCAGGGCCCCAGATCCGTGGAAAGGTACGTGCCCCCATCTTTGACGGCCTTCCGGCATCGGGCGAACGACAGTTTGCCCACGGCGTCGAACACGACGTCATAGGGATCGCTGGTTTCGGTGAAGTCTTCGTGCCGATAGTCGAGAACGGTGTCGGCGCCGAGCGAGCGCACGAGCTCGATGTTCTCCGCGCCGCACACGGCCGTGACGTGCGCACCGAAGTGTTTCGCGAGCTGTACCGCCGCACTGCCGATCGATCCCGACGCGCCGTACACGACGATGCGCATTCTCGGACCAACTCCGGCTTGCCGCAGGTACGCGAGGGCGAGGATGGCGCCGTCGCACAATCCCGCCGCTTCAACGAACGACACGCCGGCCGGCATGGTCGCGACCGGCGCGTCCTGCTTCACCAATACATACTCGGCCTGCGTCCCGAACACGTCGGCGTTCACACCAAACACTCGGTCACCGATCGCGAACTCCGTCACAGCGTCTCCGATCGCCTCGACGACCCCGGCGAACTCAGTCCCGAGAATCCGCTTCTTCGGTCGGACGAGGCCGCTGAAGAACCGGACGATGAACGGCTTCGCGGCGCGGAACCCACAGTCGGTGCGATTCACTGTGCACGCGTGCACCTCGACCAGCAGCTGGTCGGGTCCTGGGCTCGGCCGCGTCACCAGCTCGACGTGCAGCACGTCGGGCGGCCCATAGCGCTCGTGCACGACGGCGCGCATCTGGCCAGCGTGCTTCTCGTTGTGAGTCGACTCCATCGCACCACCTCCGGGTACGTGCACACTGGTCCCCTCGTCGTTCGCCCGATAGGGCCGAATGTCACTCCACCTCCATCACGCCCTCATTGAGCTCCCAGAGCGACGCGTCGGGGGTGCCCCCCATCAATGGTCGTGTCGCGACGCGCCGGCAGACCATCGCAGACGCTGGCGGACTCGGCGCTAGGTTGGCATCATGCCCCTCGACGGAGAGTACGAACCGAGCGCATCCGAGTGGGTCCGGGACCAGGTCGCCGAGTACGAGCGGACCGGCGGCCGGCGGGCGAACACCCTCTTGGACACCGGACTGCCCATCATCATCGTGACCACCCGGGGGAACAAGAGCGGGAGGATCCGCAAGTCGCCCGTCATGAGGGTGGAGCACGGCGGTGAGTACGCACTGGTCGCCTCCATGGGAGGGGCGCCCACCAACCCGGTCTGGTACAACAACCTGGTCGCCGACCCCGCCGCCGTCACCATCCAGGACGGTCCCGAGCCCTTCGACGTGACCGTCCGGGAGGTGACCGGTAGCGAGAAGGACGCCTGGTGGCAGCGCGCCGTGGCCGCCTATCCCCCCTATGCCGAGTATCAGGCCCGGACCAGCCGGGTGATCCCGCTGCTGGTGGCCACGCCGACCGGCAGGTAGCCACCACGGAGCAACGGAGGCGACGCCGGACCCCGCTCCCGGGCATGATGGCCGGAGACGTACTCGAGCAGGGGGAGGCTTTCGATTGGCTTGGGATTTCTCGACGGACCCGGAGTTCCAGGAGCAACTGGACTGGGTGGAACAGTTCTGCCGGGAGGAGGTCGAGCCCCTCGAGCTGGTCTTCCCCTATGCGGTGCGCATGCGCGACCCCAAGATGAAGGCCCTGGTCGACCCCCTGCGGGACCAGGTCAAGGCGCGTGGGCTGTGGGCCATCTTCCTCGACGAGGAGCTCGGCGGCCCGGGCTTCGGCCAGCTCAAGCTGGCCCTCCTCAACGAGATCATCGGCCGCTACGGAAGTGCGCCGGCCATCTTCGGCTGCCAGGCCCCCGACACCGGCAACATGGAGATGCTGGCCGCCTACGGGACCGATGAGCAGAAGGAGCGGTGGCTCACCCCGCTGATGAACCAGGAGATCTGGTCGGCCTACTCGATGACCGAGCCCCAGGGCGGATCGGATCCCAACCTCTTCGTCACCCACGCCGTCCGGGACGGTGAGCAGTGGGTCATCAACGGTGAGAAGTGGTTCACCAGCGCCGGTCGCTACGCCGACATCCTCTTCGTGATGTGCACCAACGGCATGTTCGTGGTGCCCAGGGACTCCCCGGGCGTCGAGATCATGGACCAGCCGCGGAGCCACGACCACATCATCTACAACGAGGTGCGGGTCCCCCTCGACCACCTGCTCGGACCGGAGGACGGGGCCAAGGTCCTGGCCCAGCGACGCCTGGGCGGAGGTCGGATCCACCACGCCATGCGGGCCATCGCCCAGTGCAAGCGTGCCTTCGACATGATGTGCGAACGGGCGCTCAGCCGCGAGTCCCACGGCAAGATCATCGCCGAGCACCAGATGGTCCAGAGCGCCGTGGCCGACTCCTACGCGGAGATCAACATGCTCCGCCTGCTGGTGCTGTGGACGGCCTGGACCATCGACAACTCGAGCACACAGGAGGCCCGCACCCAGATCGCCGCCTGCAAGTACACGGCGGCCAAGGTGTTGAAGGACGTGGCCTACCGGGCCATCCACATCTTCGGCTCACTGGGGGTCACCGATCTGACCCCGTTGCAGGCCATGTGGGCCGGATCACCGGCCATGAGCGTGATGGACGGGGTCGACGAGGTGCACAAGGTCACCGTGGCCCGCAACGTGCTCAAGGGGTACCAGCCCCACGACGGGTTCTGGCCCACCGACTACTTCCCGGCCAAGCGGGCCGAGGCCCGCAAGAAGTTCAGCGACGCCATGGCCGCCGATCCCGACCTGGTCAAGTACGCCGACTACATGGAGCGCCGCTCCAGCGGGAGGGCATGAGCATGGACGTCGTCGACCGAGTCGTGGTGGTGACCGGCGGGGCCAGTGGCATCGGCCGCGCCCTGTCCCGGGCCTTCGCCGAGCACGGGGCGCGGGGGACGGTGGTGGCCGACCTCGATGCCGAGGGTGCCCGGGTGGTGGCCGACGAGCTGGTCGGCCGGGGCTTCCCGGCACTGGCCGTGGGGACCGACGTGTCCAAGGAGGAGGACGTCGTGGCGTTGGTGGCGACCACCGAGGAGACCTTCGGGCCGGTCGAGGTCTTCTGTGCCAACGCCGGCATCGCCGTGGCCGGCGGGGTGGAGGTGTCCAACGCCGACTGGGAGCGCATGTGGGCGGTCAACGTGCAGAGCCACATCTACGCCGCCCGTGCCGTGCTCCCGGGGATGCTCGAGCGCGGCGAGGGCTACCTCGTGCACACCGCGTCCGCCGCCGGCCTGCTCACCCAGTTGGGCTCGGCTCCCTACAGCGTGACCAAGCATGCGGTGGTGGCGCTGGCCGAGTGGCTCTCCATCACCCACGGGGACGCGGGCATCCGCGTCTCGTGCCTGTGCCCCCAGGGCGTGTGGACGGGCATGACCGGGGCGAACGACGCTGAGCCGAACGATGCCACCGTGTCCACGGTGGGGCGTGACGGCATGCTCCAGCCCGAGAAGGTGGCCGACGACGTGCTGGTGGCGATGGCCGAGGAGCGCTTCTTGATCCTTCCGCACCCCGAGGTGGCCACCTACGAGCAGCGCCGGGCAGGAGACCGGGAGCGCTGGCTGGGGGCGATGCGCAAGATGCAGGCGCAGCTGGTCAAGCTCCTGACGTGACCCTCGGCTCACCGGGGTCACCACGGCGCGGGCCGAACCCGGCCGGAGCCGAACGGGCTGCCCCGGTATCGGTGCCACCACCGTGACCAGTTCCCCCGCCGGGCGGCGCCGGAGACCGGGCCGCAGTCGGGCGCCCGACGCCCACTTCGAACAGGCCGACGACGCCCAGGTCGACGGCGACCTCCCCTACACGCCGGGAAGCGCCCGGGGCGCACTCAGCCACCCCTCGTTCCGCTCGGTGTGGCTGGGCACCTTCGCCTCCAACGTGGGCACGTGGATGCAGAACGTGGCCCTCGGCGTGCTGGCCTACCAGCTCACCCACTCGGCGACCTACGTGGCCGCCATCGGCTTGGCGCAGCTCGGCCCCCTCTTCCTGCTGTCCATGGTGGGAGGGGCGCTCGCCGATGTGGTCGACCGCAAGGTGCTCCTCATCGGCTGCCAGGTCGAGCAGCTCGTGTTCTCGCTGGCCCTGGCCTGGGTGGCGTCGAGGCAGCACCCCTCCACCCTGCTGATCTTCCTGTGCGTCCTGGCCATCGGCATGGGCAACGCCCTGAACGCCCCGGTACTCTCGGCCGTGCTGCCGGTACTGGTCCCCAAGCGGGACATGCCCGGAGCGGTCTCCCTCCAGTCGGTGCAGCTGAACCTTTCGAGGGTGATCGGGCCGGCCATCGGCGGCCTCCTCCTGCCCGTCGTGGAGGCCTGGGGCATCTTCGTCCTGAACGCCGGCACCTACGGGTTCGCCATCTTCGTCATCGCCCGGGCGGTCCTGCCCCGGGTCCGCTCCCCGGGTGAGCCCGACGCCGCCGCCTCGGCCATCCGACGGCTGCTCGGAGGACTGGCCGTCGCCCGGGCCGACCCCCTCGTCCGCTACTGCCTGGTCACCATCTTCAGCGTGTCGTTCTTCTGCCTCCCGTTCATCGGGTTGATGCCGGTGGTGGCCGCCCGCGACCTGCACATCAACCCGGCGGGCGCCCTGTACGGAGGGCTGTACGCGCTGTTCGGCCTGGGTGCGGCGCTCGGAGCCGTCTCGGTGGGCACCGTCTTCGTCAGCGTCCCCCGGCTGCGCCTGATCCGGTGGGGTCTGGTCGGCTTCGCCGGCTCGCTGGCGACGTTCGGCCTGATCCGCCAGATCTGGATCGCCTACGCCGTCGTGCTGCTGGTCGGGTTCGCCTACTTCGTGACGGTGACCTCCCTGTCGACGGCGCTGCAGGCCCATATCGCCGACGAGGTGCGGGGGAGGGTGATGGCCCTGTGGATCATGGGCTTCGGGGGGACGGTGCCTCTCGGCCTCATCGCCGGAGGGGCGGTCGCCTCGGCCACCTCGGTCAGCGCGGTGGTGGTGGCCGGCGCCGTCGCCGCCTCGATCATCGGGGCGTTGGCCTGGCTGCGGGCCCCGATGGTGGACGAGGGGCCGACTGTCGCCGACTGACCGTCACCGGGCCGCGGGACCACCGCCCGGAGGACCGACCGGCGGGTGGTGGCGAGCCAGGGCGTCGACCGGATCGTGCCGGGTCGCCCGGAGGTCAGTCGATCCCGAACCCGTAGGAGCCCACGATGCCGACGTCGGCCGGCGTCGGTCCCTCGACGCACCGGTCCTGGATGCCGGATTGGAACTCGGCGAACGCCGCCGATCTGGACAGCGGGTTGTCATCGCCGTCGAACACGGCGACGTGGAGGAAGCTCACACCGTCCTCCAGCCGGAACGTGGCGTAGCGCATGCCTTCGGGTTTGGCGTCGGCCAGCTCGGCATAGACGGCACGGACCAGATGCTCGTTCTCGTCGGCCCGCTCCGGTTTCGTCCTGTACCGGATCACCTTGGTGACTGTCATGGTCCATCTCCGTTCCTGTTGTCGGTCGAGTGGGGCTCCGCCGGCGGCGCCCCATGGCTCGGGGGCGTTCGAGGTCGGGCCGCGATCACTTCCGGAGTGCCCGCATCCGGTTGTTCCGGGCCTCGTGGGTGAGCTCGGCCAGACCGAGTGCCTCGAGCAGGGGCGGGAGATACATCCCGAATCGGCCGCGATAGCCCTTGCGCAGGCCGTACCAACCGCCGACCGGGTTGTCCTCCGCCCGACCCCACGCCTCGACCGTGCCGGGAGCAGCGGGCTTCTTCTCGTCGGCGGCACCGAGCAGGACCCAGTCGCCCTGCTCCAGCAACCAGGCGTGCAGGTCGGCGATGGCTCGCGCCTGGTACGTCAAGGTGGTGGAGCCCACCTGGCAGACCAGGACCGGCGGATCGGTGGCGTCGTCGCGGAACATCACGTACGTCGAGGTGCCCGGGGGCGTCGCCAGCTCCCACGGATCCTCCTTCGTCCCAGCGGTCATGCCTCTTCCCCCTTGTCGATGGCTGCCACATAGTGAGGCAGCAGCCCCTGCCAACCGGCGCGATTCCGGTCCCGCCACTCGTCGCCTGCCGCGCCCAAGCGCTCCCACCCCCGGTGCTCGATCTCGACACGGGTGGCGGTGTCCCCCTGGGGCACGAACCGGATCTCCACCTCGGTTGCATCCGAGCGGTCCCGCCGCAGGTGCCAGAGGTAGGACAACTGGGTGGGCGGTTCCCAGACGGTGACCTCTCCCCAGTCGTGCTCGGTGCCGTCGGTCGTGCGCTCGAAGATCCGACCACCCACCCCCTCCTGCAGGACGACGGTCAGGTCGGCCTGGCCGGTCACCGTGTGGTCGGGCGGCCACCACGTGCCGATTCCCGAGGTCCACACCGCAAAGGCGTGCTCCGGCGAGCACCCGACATCGAACGACAGCTTCAGGGGAGCGCTCATCGTCCCCCTTGTTCGTGCGTGTTCTCGGCGAGGAGCCGGAACCGGGTCGCAGCCTCGCCCCAGATACCTTCGAGATAGGCCTGGACGGCGCGCATCCCCTGCTCGTGCAGGTGGTAGATCCGGCGGGTTCCCTCCGCCTGCTCGGCCACCAGCCCGGCGTTCTTGAGCAGCCGGAGATGTCGGGAGACGGCCGGGCGGCTGATGGGCATCGCCGCGGCGATCTCCTGGACGGGCTTGTCCCCGCCGCTGAGGAGCCGGAGGATCTCACGGCGGTTGGGGTCGCCCAGTGCCTCGAAGGGGTCACCGGCGTCGGCTGCCCGGGTCACCGGGTCACCGCCTCCCCTCGACCATCCGCCCGAGACCTCGGGACCGGTACGAGCTCCACTCCCC
>JADGOG010000143.1 GCA_017883065.1 Acidimicrobiales bacterium
CACGTACGACGATAGTCATGGGCAGCCCGACCCGGCCTCGTTGACGCACCTCGATGTGCCGGAGCCCGGCGTACAACCGGCGGCACGGGAGCGTGATCTCAGCTCATCAGGTGAGGAAGTCGTCAATCACGATCGCAGGCCGTGGAGCGCCGAGAATGTTGTAGTGCGTGAATCCCGGCTATCGCCGGCCACATGTTCGTGCCCACGGGCCATCCCATCCGGTGTCACTCTGCCCGCCGCCGAGCAAGGCAACGAACTCGGCTCCGTCGACCGGCGAGCAGCCGCTGGAGTTCGCTTCGGGCACCTCCTGCTCCTCTTCGAGTGGCGGTCGTTGTGTATGGAGACGGGTGCGCGTCCCTGAAGCCATCGCCAGCTGGTCCTCCGTCAAGTCATGTGCCGCTGACTCAAGCCACCGGCGGAGGAGCAGTACAGGCCTATAGCGGTACCCAACCACTCAGCATGCTGGTCGAGACTTCGTACCTCACTCCCCGTGAGATTTCCACGATTCCGGGTGCCGCCCCCGGAACTCCCCGTGTCGCCTGCGACACAATGGCTCCGTGGGCCGACAAGAAGCATCGACAACGTGAGACATCTCCGGGCGATGCAGCGGTGGAACGCTGGAGCGCAGCCGCTGATCGACCGGCTCATGCATGCCGAGGATGCTCTGCTCTCAGTCTCCGAAGCTCCCGCGGTTGTAGTGAGGGCATCATGCGATCAGCTCGACGCAGCCGTGCGCCACGCGCAGCGGTGGCACCAGACCCACCGGTGCCCCGATCAGGAATTCGGCGTCTACTTCGTTGAGCTGATGTCCGCCTGTCTCGGACTCAGCGCCGTCATGCACATGGTGGCCCGGGAGGCACCGGAAGGCGCGTGGATTGGGAACCGCGTTCTCGTCGAGAGGGTCGGCACCAACTTCATGGACCGAATCGAGCAGGCGAACAAGGCGCGGAAGTACCTCAGTCTGCGGAACGAGTGAGTCCGCCCCAACCATTCCGATTCTGAGCCGGAGGTGTGGATCTGCCCACTGACGCGCACGGCGTGGAAGTGGCGCCCGTCGGGATGCCACGCATCGTCTCCCGGGGTATCGCGGAAAAGTCATCCCTCGGTTGGTCGTGGCGTGGATGCCGACCACGATCGACACGAGGGCGTGGCCGGGGGCTCCGGGATCGTCGACAGTGGTCTCGCCTGCGAAGCGAATATCGCCTGAACCGGCCCGCCTACCCGAACGGGTGCAGCGAACTCCCGACGGCCCAGGTGCTGAAGTACTGGTTGTTGGCCCCGTACGCCATGCCGATGGCCACTTTGGCCCCGTCCACCTGATGCTCCCCGGCCGCACCCCGCACCTGATTGGCCGCCTCGGCGAACCGCAGCAGACCCGAGGCCCCGATGGGATTGCTGGAGAGGACGCCACCGGACGGGTTGACAGGCAGTGAGCCCCCGAGCTCGGTGGTGCCGTCGTCGACCAGCTTCCAACCCTCGCCCTCGTCGGCCAGGCCGAAGGCCTCGAGCCAGATGGGCTCGAGCCACGAGAAGGGGACGTACAGCTCGGCGGTGTCGATCTGGCGGCGCGGATCGGTGATCCCGGCGGCGGCGTACACGTCGGCGGCGCACTGGAGGGCGGCGGCCGGCCGTACCGGATCTCGACCGGGGAAGCTCGGTGGCTCGGAGCGGGACGACGCGGACAGGATCCACGCCGGGGGCCGACCGTCGGCCGCCGCGGCGTTGGCTCCCGCCGCATCGGTGATGACCACGGCGCAAGCCCCGTCGGACGATGGGCACGACTCGAGGAACCGGATGGGCTCCCACATCATCGGCGAGGCCTTGACCTTCTCGATGGAGATGTCCTCGATCTTGAGGTGGGCGTAGGGGTTCTTCAACGCGTTGAGGCGGTCCTTGACCGCCACCTTCCACCCGATGTGCTCGGGTGCCCCGCTGCGTTGGATGTACGCCCGGATGAACGGGGCGAAGGCGCCTCCGGCACCCAGCGAGGCACCCTTCCCGCTGCCCAAGGCGAACTGGGCGTTGCCCTCGGACTGCTTCTCGAAGGCGACGGCCAGCACCGTCTTGTGCTTGCCCGCTTGGACGTGCGAGGCGGCCACGATGGCGGTGGTGCCCCCCACCGAGCCGGCCGTGTGGACCCGGAACATGGGCTTGCCCACCGCGCCGAGGGCGTCGGACAGGTAGAGCTCCGGCTTCATCACACCCTCGAAGAGGTCGGGGGCCTTGCCCAACACCACGGCGTCGATATCGGCCAGGGTCATCTGGGCGTCCTCGAGAGCCCGGAAGACGGCCTCGCGCACCAGGCCGCCGAAGGACACGTCGAGCCGACGCGACTTGTGGTGGGTCTGGCCGACGCCGACCACGGCCACCGGGGGAGTGCTCACGACCGTCCCTCCAGGATGCAGACGAGGTTCTGTTGCAGGCACGGCCCCGAGGTCGAATGGGCCAGGGCCCGCCTTCCGCCTCCGAAGATGTGGTCGGCGGCGTAGCCGACCCGGCACAGCCCGGTGGCCATGATGGGATTGTGCCGCAAGGCCCCCCCGGAACGGTTCACGGCCACGTCGTCCCCCAGGCCGAGCACCCTGCGCAACAGCAGCTCCTCGTGGGTGAAGGCGGCCTGGAGCTCGGCCACCTCGACGGGGGCGTCGCCCAGCCCGGCGGCCTCGGCGGCGATGCGGGTGGACGGCGAGTCGTCCAGGGCCCGGAAGGACGGGTTGTGGCACTCGGTCCGGTGGTCGAACCCGGTGATGTAGGCCGGTCGCTTCACCAGCTGGCGCGCCCGATCACCGGTGGCCAGCACCATGGCGGCCGCCCCGTCGGTGATCGGGGGTACGTCGTGGCGTCGGAGCGGCAGGCGGACGAACTCCTCGGCCAGGAGGGACTCGACGTCTCCCTTTCCGCGGGCCCGCACCGCCACCTCGGCCATGGAGCGCTCGTCGGCGATGCCGGCGGCGATCACCGCCCGTGCCTGGAGGGCGGCGAAGGTCAGCGGGTCGGCGCCCAGCGGGGCCAGGAAGTACGGGTCCATCTCCATGGGGTAGATCAGGGCCGGCTCGCCGGTCGAGGAGCGGCCGGATCCGGTGACCACGGCGATCTCGATGTCACCCTCCTGCAGGCGGAGCCACGCCTCGTAGAGGGCCCAGGCACCGTCCATCTCGACGTGGGAGTCCCGCTTGGGGGGCCAGGCGCCGATGGCGTCCAGGTTGGAGACGAAGGAGAAAGCCTGGCCGGTGATGTAGTCGCAGCTGCCCAGGCATGTGAAGTCGATGTCGGCCCGGGTCAGCCCCAGTGGATCGATCGCGTCGGTGATGGCCTCCATCAGCAGCTGGGTCTCCGACTTGTCGGTGTGCCGGACCATGGGGGTCTGGGCCCAGCCGATGACGGCGATGTCGGTCGAAGGTCCACTCATGGTCAGAAGATCCGGTTCACGAGGTCGGGATCGTCGAGATCCGGTTCGCCGTTGGGGATCCAGCCGAGCAGTGAGCCCCAGCTCCCTCCCATGCCGCCACCCTCTTCGGTCTCCTCGGCCGGCGACGCCCACACGGCGTCGACCCGTATGCCCACCTTCACCCGGTCGGCGGGCAGCTCGATGACCGCCGAGTAGGGGATGATCACGTCGGTGCCGTCCAGGAGGACGAAGGCCCGGACGAAGGGCTCGGTCTCGGTCTGGCCCGGATACTGCACCGGGGTGACGATGGCGAAGTTGGTGATGGTGCCCGTGTGGGGCAGGTCCACCTCGCAGTCCGGTCCGAGCTCGATGGCGTCGACGGGGCAGAGGCCGCGCCCGCCCGCGTACACCCGTCCACACGTCGGGCAGCGCAGGCCCAGCAGCCGGTGCTCCCGGGATGCCTCGGTGGCCCGGTCGGCGGCCTCGGGTACCGGATTCCGGTAGGTGATCGAGGCGAGATAGTCCATCCGGGTCACCGGTTCGCCGGCTCCACCGGTGTCCTCGCCCTCGGTCTCGGCCATGTCGCCGGGGACGAAGCAGATGATGTCGTCGATACGCCCCACCCGGCTGCCCCGCCATCTGGGGGCTACCCGCATCCCCTCGGACATGGCGGACGGCGTGCCGGCGTCCACCGCGTGGAGCAGCGGGGTGGTGGCGCCGTCCAGGAGGACCAGCGCGAAGGCGAAGGGATGGTCGAGGGGATGCTGCTCCGATGGTGCGGGCACCCACGTCCACGACTCGACGGTGCCCGCCGGCCCCACCTCCACGAACTCGTGGGGAAGCTCAGCTCCGGTCGCCGGGTCCCACTCCATGGGAGGCACCAGCACGGCGTCCCGGCAACGGATGCCCAAGATCTTCTTTTCGGTGAGAGCGGTCATGAACGCCCCGACGACGGGTCCGAGGGACCGCTTGTAGGGGAACGTAATGGTGCTTTCGATGAATCGGGTCATCGGTCCCCTCTGAGCCTTTCCCGTGGATCTTGCAGAATCAGGGAACGTTAGCGCGAGCGGAATCGGCCGTCCGGCGGAGTCGAGGTACGCCAGCTGCGTGGCCCGGTCCGGTTCCCGGGCTCTAGGCGGATCGGACGTCCCAAGGGTTCGATCATCACCAGTTGCCGTGGCTGGCGAACGGAAGGCGGGCGCCCACAGCTACCAAAGAACCCGCTGCAGTACTCGCACGGTGAGGCCGCCGAGACAGTGGAAGCAGTGCGTCAAGCCATCCCACCGGTGGAGGTAGTGGGACCATGTTCGACCTCCTCCTGACCCGCTGACCTGGGGAAATGCAGATGGCCGGGGACGACCTTCGAACTCTTGCGAAAGATATGCAAAGACGAACGCGCCCGGGCTGCCTCGGGCACCGAGGCAGCCCGGGAGGCGGAACTCGATCTCCACCTTTCCTGTCGGAGATTCCTGACCCGCCGCTGAGCGTGTCAGGATCCACATCGTCAAGCCCGACTGAGTCGGCAGATGCGGTCCCCAGGGGAAGGGCGAGAGTGATGGAACAGGACAACGGCGCAGAAGGCTCCTCGATCGACGAGCTGCGGCAGCGCTACCGACAGGAGCAGCAGAAGCGACTCCGCCCGGAGGGCATGGCCCAGTGGCGTGAGCTGGGAGAGGAGCTGGACCGGGACCCGTTCGTCGAGCCCGGCTTCACCCGGGACCCGGTGGTCGAGGAGACCACCGTCGTGATCGTGGGAGGCGGCTTCGCCGGGATGCTCACGGCGATCGACCTCGGCAAGCACGGGATCACGGACTTCCGGATCGTCGAGAAGGCGGGAGACTTCGGCGGCACCTGGTACTGGAACCGGTATCCGGGCTGCATGTGCGACGTCGAGTCCTACGTATACCTGCCACTCCTCGAGGAGACGGGCTACATGCCGACTGAGCACTACGCCAGCGCGACGGAGATCTTCGAGTACTCCAAGTTGCTGGCCCGCACGTTCGACCTCTACCCCCACGCACTCTTCCAGACCGACCTCACGGGGGCCGAGTGGGACGAGGAGGCACTGCGTTGGCGGGTCACCACCAGCCGCGGCGATCGGATTTCGGCCCGCTTCCTGGTGTTGGCCGGGGGCATCCTGCACAAGGCGAAGCTGCCCGGGATCTCCGGGATCGACGAGTTCGAGGGCAAGGCCTTCCACACCAGCCGCTGGGACTACGGCTACACCGGTGGCAGCCCCACCGAACCCATGGACCAGCTGGCCGGCAAGCGTGTGGGCATCATCGGCACCGGTGCCACCGCCGTGCAGGTGGTGCCACAAGTCGCGGCGGTGGCCAAGGAGCTCTACGTCTTCCAGCGCACGCCGGGCGCAGTGGGGGTCCGCAACCAGCAGCCCACCGACGTCGAGTGGTTCCAGAGCCTCGAACCCGGATGGCAGCACGAACGGATCGTCAACTTCACCCAGGCGGTGACCGGCGCCCAGCCCGAGGTGGACCTTGTCCGTGACGGCTGGACCGAGGTGATGTGGGTCGACACGCAGAGGGCCTCGGAGTCGGAGGATGAGGCCGAGATGCTCGAGCGGATCGACTTCGAGGCCATGGAGACGATCCGACGACGCGTCGACGAGGTCGTGGAAGATCCCGAGACGGCCGAGAAGCTCAAGCCGTACTGGGGCAAGCACTGCAAGCGCGTCTGCTTCCACGACGACTACCTACCGACCTTCAACCGACCCAACGTGCACCTGGTGGACACGGAAGGACGAGGCGTGGACGAGATCACCGCCCGTGGGCCCGTGGTCGACGGTGTCGAGTACCCGGTGGACCTGCTCATCTACGCCTCCGGCTTCGAAGTCACCACCGATCTGCACCACCGGCTCGGCTTCGACCCCAAGGGTGTCGGTGGCACCACCCTCTCGGAGCGGTGGGCCCAGGGCGCCCACACACTGCACGGTGTGCTGGCCAGCGGATTCCCCAACCTGCTCCTGATCAGCCTCGTCCAAGGCGGGTTCGGCACGAACTTCTCGCACCTCCTCTCCGAGTCCGCCAAGCACGTGGCGCACATCATCGAGGCCTGTGTCGAGCAGGGGATCGTCGTCATCGAGCCGGAGGAGGCCGCGGAGGAGGAGTGGCTCTCGGTGCTCCACACCGTCGGTTTCGGGGGCGCCCGCTACTTCCGGAACTGCACGCCAAGCTTCTACAACAGCGAGCAGCAGACGATCGACGCCCGGGCGGCCCGCAATCTCACCTACTCCGGAAGTCTCCTCGACTACGTCGGCTACCTGGAGCGCTGGCGTCAGGATCCCGACTTCGCGGGCGTCAAGACCCAGCGAGCCGAAGCAGTCGGGAACGGCCGGGTCGTTCCCCCGGTCTGAGGTCGATCATCCTCAGCCCGTGGCGACGGGCCAACTCCGGCATTCTCCTCGGTGGATAGGTCGGTCGGCTCGTTCAGTCGATCTTGCGCATCTCCTCTGGTG
>JADGOG010000052.1 GCA_017883065.1 Acidimicrobiales bacterium
TGGCGGGCACGATCTCGACGAAGACGCCACCGGACGGGTACTCGGTGCCATCGGCGTCACTGGCCATGGGGTGCCTCCTTGGGTTGATTGGGCACCGGTGGTCCGGTCAGGTGCGTCGGGGGTGCTGTTCGGCGTAGGAGGTCACACCTGAGGCGAAACGGGCGATCATCCGCTGGAGCACGATCTCCAGCGCCCGACCGGTCCCGGGCACCTTGGCGTCGAACGTCCCCGACCACGAGAGGTGGCTCCCCGCTCCGGCCGTCCCGTCAGGGGAGAGAACGATGTCCGAACGGTAGTTCCGTACCGGGAACCCGGACAGGATGACGTAGCCGAGGTGGCGGGGCGGCTCGAACACCACCACTTCCTCCCGCGACCCGACGCCGAACCGGGTGAAGCGCCGGACGGCGCCCACCCCGTCCGGGTCGGGGGAGCCGGTCCGTTCGAGGTCACTGTGGTCGAGGAACGACCACTCCTTCCAGCGATGGGCCTCACCGAGGAGCGACCAGACGTCGGCGACCGGTGCGCTCGACCGGGCCTCGACCTGGTAGGACCACCGCCCCCTCGGGAAGCCCGGGGGACGGTCGGACGGCCGGGTCATCCCTCGACGTGGCTCTTCAACGCCTCGAGGGCCTGCTGGTAGATGGTGCCCATCAGGTCGGCCATCTCGTCGGGCTTGGCGTCGACATCCCAGGTCACGTGCGAGGCCTCCCCCGAGGAGGTCACCGTGATGGTGGCCTCGTGGCTCTCCACCGGGGCGCCGTCGGCGATCGTGTAGGTGATGGCTCGGGCGGCATCGTCCTTGGCCACCAGGCGCTCGGTGATGGTCATGCCCATCATCTCGAGGATTCGGTCGTCGCCCTCGACGCGGCACGAGTCGATGCCTGGCATCCAGCTGCCGAGTCCGCCGAAGTCGCCGATGACCTTCCAGACGTCGTCCGCAGATGCGCTGATGTCGATCTGTGCCTTGGCTGTTCCCATGGTTCTCCTCGTGGTCGGTGACGGTTCGAGTACCCCTCCTGAACGGGCAGGGCCCTCCGTGACGACCAGATGGTAGGCGGTGCCGGGCGACGACTCCACCGTGGTGACGCCCGATGCCCCGGTCAGTTGTCCATCCGGTCGTGACACGTTGCCCACCCGTTCCCAGGATCATGGCGCTCAGCCCCGGGTGACTGGCCCACGGCAACGGAGTGGTGCCCCTCCAGGGGCCGACGGGGCCGGTGCTGGCACCGGACGGGACGGACCCGTAGCGTCGGAGGGAATGACCGAATCGATCACGGACGATGGGCAGCCCGACTCGCTGTTCGTTCCCGACGGACGCCTCATGGTGCCGACCACCCGCAGCCGCGGGCCGTGGTCGGATCGGGCACTGCACGGTGGCCCGGTGGCGGCACTGGTCACCCGGTCCGCAGAGAGACTGTCGGGAGACGACGGTCTCCAGCAGGCCCGGCTCACGCTCGAGCTGATCCGCCCGGTCCCCTTGACCCCTCTCCTGGTCACCAGCCGGCTGGTCCGGCCAGGACGCAAGGTGCAGCTGGTCGACACCGTGGTCGAGGCCGACGGCGTGGAGGTGGCCTGGTCCCGCATCCTGCGCATCCGGGTGGCCGCCGATCAGCCGGCGGCCGTGCCCACCGTGCCCGAGGACCGGGCCCCCGACCCGCCGGACAGCCGACCGTCCACGTCGATGGTCGTGGCCGACACGCCGGCCTTCCACAACCGCGGCGTGGAGATGCGTTACGTCGCCGGTGATCCGGGGCGTCCCGGTCCGGCCGTCGTCTGGATCCGGCTGCGCTGCCCGGTGGTGCCCGGCGAACTCCCCACGCCCTGGCAGAGGACGGCGGCTGCCGCCGACTTCGGCAACGGCATCGGGAACGAGCTCCCCTTCGGGTCGGGCGCATTCATCAACCCGGATCTCACCGTGTCGCTCCAGCGCCCTCCGGTGGGGGAGTGGATCTGCCTCGACGCCCGCACCCGCTTCGGGAGCCCCGGCATCGGCGGCGCGGAGTCGGCACTGTGGGATGTCGAGGGCCGCATCGGCCGGGCGCTGCAGAACCTGATCGTCGAGATCGGAACGTGAGGCCGTCGCCCTCACCGGTGCCGCCGCAGACCGTGGCCGAGCTCCTGATGGCCCGGGCCGACGACGATCACCCTGGGCTCCGCTTCGAAGACCGGCAGTGGAGTTGGCGCCAGGTGGTGGCGGCCAGCCAGGACAGGGCCCGGTGGATCCAGTCGATGACCGGCCGTGACCCCCTGCATATCGGAGTGCTGCTGGGCAACGTCCCCGAGTACCTCTTCTGGCTGGGAGCGGCCGCGCTCACCGGATCGGTGGTGGTCGGCGTCAACCGGACCCGTCGGGGTGAGGCGCTGGCCGGCGACATCCTCCGGACCGACTGCGCCCTGGTGGTCACCGACGCGGAGGGTGCGGCCCTGCTCGACGGCCTGGACACCGGCGTGCCACCGGACCGGATCCTGCTGGTCGATGACGACCACTATGCGGACGGACTCGACCGGCACCGCCCGGATCGGGCCGAGGACACGGAACCGGAACCGTCCGGGGACGGGACCCGTCCAGTCGCCCAGGACCTCTACCTCTTGTTGTTCACGTCGGGGACCACCGGTGCGCCCAAGGCGGTGCGCTGCACCCAGGGACGTCTGGCCTCCATCGCCGTCCGGTCGGCCGAGGCCTACGGGTTCGAGCGCGACGACGTGGCCTACTGCACCATGCCGCTCTTCCACGGCAACGCGTTGATGGCCCTGTGGGGACCCACCCTGGCCGTCGGGGGAACGGTGGCTCTGGCCCGCCGGTTCAGCGCATCGGGGTTCGTCGACGACGTCAAGGCCCACCGGGCGACCACGTTCACCTACGTGGGCAAGGCTCTGGCCTACGTGCTGGCCACGCCTCCCGGCGCCGACGATGCCGCATCCACCTTGCGTCGGGGGTTCGGGACCGAGGCGTCGGTGGCCGACCATGCCGCCTTCGAGAAGCGCTTCGGTTGCGTGCTCACCGAGGGGTACGGATCGAGCGAAGGCGGGGTGGCCATCAGTCGCACCCCGGAGACGCCGGTGGGCTCGTTGGGCCGCCCGACCGATGACGTGGCCATCGTGGATCCGGACACCCTCGAGGAGTGCCCGCCGGCCTCGTTCGATGCCGATGGCCGACTGGTCAACGGCCACTCCGCGGTGGGGGAGATCGTCAACCGGTCCGGGATCGGACGGTTCGAGGGGTACTACGGCGACGAGCAGGCGTCGGCGGACCGCACCCGGGGCGGGTGGTACTGGACCGGCGATCTCGCCTACCGGGATCCTGCCGGCTTCTTCTACTTCGCCGGCCGGCGAGGGGACTGGATGCGGGTGGACTCCGAGAACCTCACCGCCGGCCCCGTCGAGCGGGTGCTCAACCGGTTCGATGCGGTGGCCACGGTTGCCGTCTACTCGGTACCCGACCCGCGATCGGGCGACCAGCTGATGGCCGCGCTCGAGCTGCTTCCCGGACACCCGTTCGCGCCCGAGGCGTTCGCTGCCTTTCTGGCCGCCCAGCC
This sequence comes from Acidimicrobiales bacterium, assembly GCA_017883065.1. Taxonomy (GTDB): domain Bacteria; phylum Actinomycetota; class Acidimicrobiia; order Acidimicrobiales; family RAAP-2; genus Bog-756. The sequence goes on from JADGOG010000052.1 coordinate 3,537, forward strand.
CGATCTGGGCACCAAGTGGGTGCCCGCCTTCGTCCGCGCCGCCACCGCCCTGCCTCAGACGGCCAGCGGCAAGGTGACCAAGGAGCATCTGCGGGCCGATGGTTGGTGGAAGGGGGACGACCCGATCTTCCGTCGGCAGGGTGCCACCTTCGACTACGTGCGGATGGACGACGACCGGCGTCGCCGGCTGCGGAGCGAATTCGAACGCCACGGTCGCCTGGGCATGCTGGGTGGCTGAGCCCCGGGCCGGCTCGCGCCGGTCGACGGCCGGTGCCTGGCATCGGCTCACCGACGAGCTCTCGGCGCTGACGGACCGGGCCGACGCGTTCCAGCAGCGCCACTGGTCCTCCGCCGTGCCCGGTGCGGTGGTGCGCAAGTACTCCGACGATCAGGCGGGACGCCTGGCCGGCCAGATCTCCCACGCCGGGTTCCTCGCCGTCTTCCCCCTGCTGCTGGTGCTGTTGACCGTGGTGGGGATCGTCCTCACTGGTCACCCCGGCCTGCAGGACCACATCATCAACTCGGCGCTCCGACAATTCCCCGTGCTCGGGTCCGACCTCACCAAGAACGTCCACCAACTCTCGACCACCAACACGCTGGCCCTGGTGATCGGCCTGGTCTGGCTCCTCTACGGAAGCATGAAGCTGAGCAGGAGCGCCCAGGTGATGATGGCGGTGGTCTGGGACATCGACCGCGACGAGCTTCCCGACTTCTGGCACTGGATCCCGAGGGCGACCGGGTTCCTCGCCGTACTCGGTGTGGGGTTCATCGCCGGCGGGGCCCTGGCCGGCCTGGGCGCTTTCGGTCGACTCGGCCTGGCCTCGGCCTGGGTGGGTCTCGTGGCCTCGCTGGGGGTCAACATCCTCATGTACTGGGCCGCGTTCGCCGTGGTGGTCCGGATCCCCCGGCGAGAGCGCACCGTCTGGCCCGGGGCGGTGATCGGTGGGACGGGATGGACCCTCCTGCAGTCCGGCGGGGCGCAGCTGGTCCGTCACCAGCTGCAGCATCTCTCCAACCTGTACGGCACCTTCGCCACCGTGCTCGGCCTGATCTGGTGGATCGCGCTCGGCGCCATGATCTCGGTGTTCGCTGCGGAGGTCAACGTGGTGCTCAACCGCCACCTGTGGCCGCGGCAGATCCGCCGCCAGCGCGTCCCGACGAGTGGCCACGGCGCTGTCGGGGACGCACCGTCCGACGGGCGGGTCGCCGGTCCATCCGGCCTCGATCCGGCCGGCCCGGGGGGAGCGCCACGGCGGGCCGGCTGAGGGCCCGACCGCCCGACCGGGGGGGGGGTTCTGCCGCCGGCTCAGTGCTCGACGAGGGGCGGGGTGGCCAGCGTGCTGCCCGGAGGAGCCGCCGCCACCGAAGGTGGCGTGACCTGGTTGGGGATGGCCAGGGCGACGACCCCGCCGACCAGGGCGACGATCGAGCCGATGAAGAACCCCCGCGAGTAGCCGGCGGTCATGGCCACCTTCTGCAGCTCCGGGGTGACCGGGTGGCCCCGCAGCTGTGAGGCGATGTGGGACGCGGCCACCGTCGACAGGACGGCGAGACCCAGGGACGCGCCGATCTGCCGGCTCGAGTTGACCAGCCCGGAGGCCAGGCCGGCCTCTTCTCTCCGCACGCCGCCGGTGGCGGAGAGCGCGATCGGGGTGAAGGCCAGTCCCATTCCGAAGGTGGCCATGATCCCGCCGCCGCAGGCACCGGTCCAGTAGGTGTCGGTGGCCTGGATCAGCGACAGCCAGTAGAGACCGATGGCGGCCAGTACCGCCCCGACGACGATGACGTTGCGCGCCCCGAGCCTGGGGGCCAGGCGCCCGGCGATGGTCGCCCCGACGGCGATGGCCGCGGTCTGGGGGACAAAGGAGAGTCCGGTGATCACCGGGTCGTAGCCGAGGACCTGCTGCAGGTAGAGGGAGAGGAAGAACCACATCGAGAACATGGCCACCCCGAAGCAGAGCATGACCAGGTTGGCCCCGGTCAGGGCCCGGGACCGGAACAGACGCAGCGGGACCAGCGGATGCTCGGCCATCCGGGCCTCGATGACCACGAACGACCCCAACAGGATCACGGAGATCGCCCCGGTGAGCAGGGTGGAGGGCGACGTCCAGGCCACCTGGTCGGTGTGGACGATGGTGTACACGAGTGCCAACAGGCCACCGGTGACGGTGATCGATCCGGCCAGGTCCAACCGGCGACGTGGCCCCTCAGCCCTGGACTCGATCAGGAAGTACCGGGCGAACACGAACAGCACCATGCCGATGGGAACGTTCACGAAGAGGATCCACCGCCAGGACAGCTCCTGGGTGAGGATCCCTCCGAACAGCGCTCCGGCGGCGCCGCCCCCGGCGGCCACTGCGCTCCACACGCCGAGGGCCCGGGCCCGGGCCCGTTGCTCGGTGAAGGTGACGGTGAGGATGGTCAGGGTGGCCGGTGAGAGGACAGCGGCGCCGACCCCCTGGAGGGACCGGGCCGCGATCAACACCCCCTGGCTGTTGGCGAACCCGCCGAGGAGGCTGGCGCCGGTGAAGAGGACCAGGCCGAACAGGAAGATGCGGCGCCGGCCGAAGAGATCGGCCAGGCGACCGCCGAGGAGCAGCAGCCCGCCGAAGGTGAGGGAGTAGGCGGTGACCACCCACTGCAGGTTGGCGGCGATGAAGCCCAGGTCTCGCTGGATCGAGGGCAGGGCCACGTTGACGATGGAGACGTCGAGCACCACCATGAACTGGGCGAGGCAGATGACCGCCAGCACGATGGAGTCGGAGCGGTGCTCGGCCGCGGTTCGTTGGCCTTCGACGGCGTCCTGCATGGATGGCAGCGTAGGGGCGGCGCCCCGGCGGCCGTACGCTGCCGGCGGGTGGCGCGCCGGGGTCAGTGGGAGAGCCAGGCGTCCGGGTCGGTGGTCAACTTGGTGATCGACTTGGGAAGGTCACCGCTGACGATGTCGGCGATGGTCACCTGCTCGAGCACGGAGCGCAGGCTGGCTCGCACCGCGATCCACACCGCCTGAAGGTGCTCCGCCGCCCCCTCGTAGTTGGCCGCCTCGGGCCGGAGCCCGCGCACCTCGGCCAGTGGACCGTCGAGGGGGCGGATCACGTCGGCCACGGTGATCGAGCTGGCCGGACGGGACAGCCGGTAGCCGCCCTCGGCGCCGCGTTGGCTGAGGAGGAGGCCGGCCCGGCGCATGTCGTTGAGGATGCTCTCGAGGAACTTGGCCGGCAGCCCCTGGGACTGTGCCAGCGCCTCGGCGGTCACCGGTCGCTCGCCGGAATCGGCAAGGGTGCACAGGGCGCGCACGGCATAGTCGACCTTGGCAGAGATGTACACGCCGATGATTCTGTCAGAGGATGCGCTCCCCCGTTCCATCCGGCTCGTCCCGGCCGGCGCCGGTCTGGACGGGGGCAGGACGAAGAGAGGCCCCGGACGGGGCCAGTTCCGCCGACGCCAGACCGGTGCGGGTGACCCACACCCGGTCGCCGGGGTGCAGATCGAGCTCGGTGGAGACGCCCCTGCTCAGCTGCACCCAGGTCGTCCCGCCGGTGGCCAGGCGGACGTCCACCCGCACCTCGAACCCGAGATGGGTGACCCGATCCACCGTGCCCGACCAGCCGCCGATGGACGCGTCCCGGTGGATGACCAGGTCGTGGGGACGGACCCACGACCCGTCGAGCTCGGTGGCCGAGCCGAGGAACTTCATCACGAACTCGTTTGCCGGGTGGTCGTAGATCTCCGAGGGCCTGCCGATCTGCTCGAGGCGCCCGTGGTTGATGATGGCCAGCCGGTCGGCCACCTCCATGGCCTCCTCCTGGTCGTGGGTGACCAGCACCGTGGTGACCGAGATCTTCTCGTGCAGCTCCCGCAGCCAGACCCGGAGCTCCTGGCGGACCTGGGCGTCGAGGGCACCGAACGGCTCGTCGAGTAGGAGCAGCTCGGGCTCGATGGCCAGGGCCCGGGCCAGGGCCATGCGCTGACGTTGTCCCCCGGACAGCTGGGAGGGGTAGCGATCGGCGAGATGGTCGATCTTGACCAGGTCGAGCAGCTCGTCGACCTTGGCGGTGATCTCCGGCTTGGGCCGCTTGCGGACCTCCAGCCCGAACGACACGTTCCGGCGGACGGTGAGGTGGCGGAACGGGGCGTAGTGCTGGAAGCAGAATCCGATGCCCCGCTCCCGGGCCGGAACGTTGGTCACGTCCTGCCCGTTGATCTCCACCGTGCCCGAGTCCGGGGTCTCCAGGCCGGCCACGATCCGGAGCAACGTCGACTTCCCACCGCCGCTCGGACCCAGGAGCGCGGTCAGAGAGCCGGCGGGGACGTGGAGGCTTACGTCGTCGAGAGCAGGGGAGTCTCCGAACTGCTTGGAGACGGATCTGATGGTGATCGCCATCGCCTCTTCCTCCCTTCGCTCGTGGTGTCGCGGCCGAGGATAGCCAGTACCCCCAGTGCGATGAGGGCGAGGATGACGGCGCCGGCGTAGGCGCCGACGACGTTGAGGTTCTCGATCCCGTCCTGGATGAACAGGGTGAGGGTCTGGGTCCGGCCGGCGATGGCACCGGAGACGACCACGACAGCCCCGAATTCACCGAGCACCCGTGCCGTGGTCAAGGTCACTCCGTAGGCCAGGCTACGCCGGATGGAAGGCAGGGTGATCCGCCGGAAGATGGCGAAGGGCTTCGCCCCCAGAGTGGTGGCCGCCTGTTCCTGGTCCGTGCCGATCTCCTGGAGGACGGGGAGTACCTCACGCACCACGTAGGGCAGCGAGACGGTGGCCGAAGCCATCACGATGCCCGGCAGGGAGAAGATGACGGCGATCCCGTGACCCGCCAGCCAGTCGCCGAACCAGCCGGACCTGCCGTAGACGAGGACCAGGGCGATGCCGACCACGACCGGCGACACGGCCAGGGGCAGGTCGACGAAGGCGTCGAGCAGCCAGGCTCCCGGGAATCGATGGCGGGCGAGGATCAGCGACATGCCCACCCCGAAGACCGTGTTCAGCGGGACCGCGATGAGCACCACCACGAAGGTGAGCCACAGGGCGTGGAGCGCGTCCGGGGTGGTCACCGCATCCCACGCCGCCCCGAAACCGTGTTGGAAGGCACGAAAGAAGATCGACCCCACCGGCAGCGCCACCAGGCCGGCCAGGTACCCGAGGGCGAGGATGCGCAGCGGCCACTTCCAAGGGGAACTCATACCGACTCGCCGATGTCGAACCGGCGACGGAGCAGTCCGATGGCCACCAGGACGAGGAGGGCCACCACCACCAGTACCACCGATACGGCCGCTGCCGCCGACAGCTGGTCACTCTGGGACAGGCTGTAGATCCACGACGAGGCCACCTCGGTCTTGAACGGCAGGTTGCCCGAGATCAACACGACGGAGCCGAACTCACCCACCGCCCGGGCAAAGGCCAGACCGGCCCCGGCCAACATGGCCGGAGCGATCCCCGGGAGGATGACCCTCCGGAGCACCACCGACGAGGTGGCCCCGAGGGAGGACGCCGCCTCTTCGACCTCCCGGTCGAGCTCGGCCAGCACCGGCTGGACCGAACGAACCGAAAAGGGAAGCGTGACGAACGCCAGCGCGACCACGATGCCGATCTTGGTATCGGCCACGTTGAGGTGGAAGATGCTGTCCGGACCGTACAGCGACAGGAGGGTGAGGCCGGCCACCACGGTCGGCAGCGCGAAGGGGAGGTCGATCATGGCGTTGACCGCCTGCTTGCCCCGGAAGTCGTCACGGACCAGCACCCAGGCGATGACCAGTCCGGCCAGGGCGTTGAAGGTGGCCACGATCAGCGAGGCGATCAACGTCAACTTGAGGGCGGCCACCGCCTCGGGTTGGCTGACCGCCTGCCAGAAGGCGCCGAACCCGCTGGTGAACGCCTTGGAGACCAGGGCGGCCAGCGGGAGGACGACCAGCAGGCTCAGGTAGGTGACGGCCAGACCCGGGCCGGCCCACCGGCCGACGCTCCGTCTCAGCCCGTGGGCGAAGGGGTTCGGTATCGGGCCGTCGGGACGGACCCCGAGGTCAACTGCTGGAGGTGGAGACACCGAGACCCTGCTCGATCTTGGCGACGACTCCGGTGCTCGGTGTGAAGAAGATCGTGTTCACCTTGGTCCAGCCGCCCAGGCTGTCGATGGTGAAGAGCTTCTTCGGTGTGGGGAACTTGAACTGCGAGGCCACCTTGGGGAGTACGGGACGGTAGCCCTGCTTGCCCCAGACCCTCTGTCCGGCCGGCGAGAGAAGGTAGGCCACGAAGGCTCTGGCCGCGGCAGGGTTGGAGGCCTTGGTGGGAACGGCGACGGGGTTCTGGATGAGGATGGTCTGGGGCGGGGTGACGATCGACACCGCCTGGCCCTTGGACTTGGCGTAGAGGGCGTCGTCCTCGTAGTCGAGGAGCACGTCGCCCTCTCCGGACAGGAAGGTCTGGAGGGCGTTGCTGGCACTGCTCGGCTGCGCTGCGGTGTGCTTCAGCAGTTGGGTGAGGTAGGCGGTCGCCTGGGCCCTTGTCTTCCCCAGGGCCAGCTGGGCCCCGTAGGCGGCCATCAGGTTCCACTTGGCGCTCCCCGAGCTGAACGGGTTGGGGGTGATCACCGACACACCGCTCTTGACCAGGCTGGCCCAGTTGGTGATGTGCTTCGGGTTGCCCGGTCGCACCACGAAGGAGACGATCGAGTTGGTGACCATGCCCTTGGTGGGCGTGGCACTCCACTTGGCCGAGACGATGCCCGCCTTGACCAACTTGTTCATGTCCGGGGCGAGGGAGAAGTTGACGACGTCGGCGGGCAGCCCGTTGGCCACGGCGGTGGCTTGCGAGCCAGAGGCGCCGAAGGACTGGGAGAAGGTGACGTTCTTCCCGGCCGAGGTGGCGTTGAAGGCCTTGATCAGGGCGGCATAGGCGGGCTTGGGGGTGGAGTAGGCCACCAGTGAGACCGACCCCGACGGGGTGGCTCCGGCGACGGCGGGGAACACCGCAGTGGAGACGGCGGCGGCCAGGAGCCCCAGGGCGCCGACGGTCATCCGATGCCGTCTCGACTGTTTCCGAGCGCGTGGACTGAGGGGGGTGTTCATCCCTCTATTGCTGACCTATATGGTCTTAATAGTCAAGTCACTGGGTCAACTAGGGATTATGTGCTCGTGGGGAGCCGGGTCGGCGGTGCGACCGTGTCGTCGGGGAGACACCTACCGGGCGAGCCGGTCGAGCAGGCGCTGGCGGTGCTCAGGCCACTCGGTGGCCAGCATGGAGAAGACCGCCGAGTCCCGTACGCCCCCGTCGGCCCCGGGCATGTCGGCTCGGATCACGCCGTCGAGCGAGAAACCCAGGCGCTCGATGGCCACCCGCGAGCGGAGGTTCCGGGCGTCGGTCTGGATCCGGACCGCCCGGACCTCCCACCCTTCGAAGGCGTGCCCGATCATCAGCAGCTTGGCCTCGCTGTTGACCGGGGTGCGCTGGGCGACCGAGTCCAGCCAGGTGTAGCCGATGCTGGCCACGTCGGGACGGTCGTGGCGTTGGAACGACTCGGAGCCGGGGAAGTGGGAGGACCAGTCCCAGGGGGTGAGATCGTAGAAGCGGGTGGTGCCGACGATCCGACGGTGGGCCGAGCTGAAGGTGACGAACGGGACATGCTCGCCGGCCCGCCGGTGGGCGATGGCCTTCTCTATGTAGGCAGTCATGGTGACCCGGTCCCACGGGACCGGGGTGAAGCCGTAGGTGGTGCGGTCACCGCCGGCCGCCTCCAGCAGCCCGTCAACGTGGTCCAGGCTCATCGGGAGGAGGTGGACGTGCCGTCCTTCGAGAGAGAGGAGCTCTGACATCCCGTCATTCTCGCTCGCCCGCCCGACGATCGGGAGCGGACTACTTGAGGAGGCGCGACAGCCGGCGGTCGGCGAGGACCTTCCCCCCGGTCTGGCAGGTGGGGCAGTACTGGAGCGACCTGGTGGCGTACGAGACCTGCCGGACGGTGTCGCCGCACGCCGGGCACGCCTCACCGGTGCGTCCGTGGACCTGCATGGCCCGCTTCTTGTCGCGCTTCAACGCTTCGATCCCGAGGGACGAGGAGCGCTCGACGGCCTCGCTGAGCACGCCGACCACCGCCGCGTGCAGGCGGGCCAGGGCGGTGACGTCGAGGGTGTCGGCCCGCTTGAACGGCGAGAGCTTGGCCCGGTGCAGCGCCTCGTCCGAGTAGGCGTTGCCCACCCCGGCGATCAGGCCCTGGGTGGTCAGGGCGGTCTTGAGGGTGGACCTTGCCCCACCGAGCAGGTCGGCGAGACGTTCCACGGTGAAGTCGGGTCCGAGCGGGTCGACTCCCAACGCGAGGATCGGTGGGACGTCCTCGAGTGAGGTGACCACCCAGAGGGCGAGGCGCTTCTCGGTGCCCATCTCGGTGATGTCGAAGCCGGCCCCGCCCTCCACCCTGGCCCGCAGGGCCACCTTGCTCCGACTGGGGCGGGCGGTGGCTGCCGGCGCCGTTGGATACCAGGTGATCCACCCGCCACGGGCAAGGTGCACCACCAACCAAAGCCCTCCGGTGTCGAAGCAGACCATCTTCCCCCGTCGCTCGACACCGTCGACGACCCGTCCGGAGAGCTCGCCGATGGCCGGCTCGACCGTCTTGAGGGCGGAGAAGGAGGCCAGTTCGACAGCGGTCAGGCGTCGGCCGACGATGAGCCCGGCGAGGCCGGTGGTCAGGGCCTGGACCTCGGGCAGCTCGGGCATACGTCAATTGTGGACCCCCGGCGCCCGTAGTATCGGGTCCTCACCTGCACCAGGGTCGCAGCCGTTCCGGACGACCCTTCCCGACCCATCCCGACCCATCCTGATTCGAGAGGACGTACCCGTTGTTCCCCCCGGTCCCCGCCGACGCCGACTTCACCGCCATCGAATCCGTCGAGCTGGCCCGGTGGGGAGAGCACCGGGTCTTCGAACGCTCGGTCGAGATGCGGGACGGGGCCGAGCCCTGGGTGTTCTACGAGGGACCACCCACCGCCAACGGGCGACCCGGCCTGCATCACGTGTGGGCCCGCGTCTACAAGGACCTGTTCTGCCGGTACCGGACCATGCGGGGCTACGCGGTCCCTCGCAAGGCCGGGTGGGACACCCACGGACTGCCCGTCGAGGTCGAGGTGGAGAAGCAGCTCGGCATCACCGCCAAGCGGCAGATCGAAGAGGAGGTGGGCATCGGCGAGTTCACCCGCCTGTGCCGCGAGTCGGTCCGCAACTACGTGGACGAGTGGAAGACCCTCACCGAGCGAATCGGCTACTGGATCGACATCGACGCCGCCTACTGGACGTTCTCGCCCGAGTACGTGGAGTCGGTGTGGTGGAACCTGAAGAGCCTCTGGGACCAGGGACTGCTCTACGAGGACATCAAGGTGGTGCCCTACTGCCCGCGGTGCGGCACCGCCTTGTCCAGCCACGAGTTGGGGCAGCCCGACGTCTACCGCGAGGTGGTCGACGAGTCGGCCTTCGTGCGCTTCCCCATCACCGACGAGGGTGACAGCGCCTCCGCTCTCCGTGCCAGCCTGGGCCGGGACACGCTGGATGGACTCTCGCTCATCGCCTGGACGACCACCCCTTGGACCCTCCTGTCCAACACCGGCGCCGCCGTCGGCCCGGACCTCACCTACGCAGTGGTCGGCGGTGCGGTGGTTGCGGCCGACCTGGTGGATCAGGTCTTCGGCGAAGGCGCGGTGGTGGACCACCGGGTGGCCGGGCGTGACCTGGTGGGTCTGCGCTACCGGCGCCCCTTCGACGACGTCGACCCCCTGCCCGGCATCGGGGGCACCGACGGATGGCGGGTGGTGGCCGGCTCGTTCGTCGAGGCCGACGAGGGGACCGGCATCGTCCATCTGGCTCCTGCCTTCGGCGAGGTCGACCGTCAGGTCGGCCGGGAGCATGACCTGCCCACGCTCAATCCGGTGGGACCCGACGGGCGGTTCACTTCGGCCGTGCCGTGGTTGGAGGGGCAGTCGGTGCGCGACACCAACGAGACGGTCAACGGCCGGCTGGAGGCCGCCGGTCTGCTGCTCCGTCGCCACCCCTACCCGCATCCCTACCCCCACTGTTGGCGGTGCAGCACCGCCCTCATCTACTGGGGAAAGCCGAGTTGGTACGTCCGGACCTCCGAGCGCAAGACCGAGTTGGAGGCGCAGAATCAGACCATTGGCTGGCACCCCGAGCACATCCGTGACGGCCGGATGGGGGAGTGGCTGTCCAACAACGTGGACTGGGCCCTGTCCCGCGACCGGTTCTGGGGGACCCCCCTCCCCATCTGGCGCTGCGGCGAGGGCCACGTGCGCTGCGTCGGCTCACTGGCCGAGCTGTCCGAACTGGTTGGTCGGGACGTCTCCGATGTCGACCCCCACCGACCGACCATCGACGAGGTCACCGTGACCTGCGCCGAGTGCGGGTCCGGCGAGTCGATGATGACCCGGGTGGAACCGGTGATCGATGCCTGGTTCGACTCGGGTTCCATGCCCTCGGCCCAGTGGGGCTATCCGTCGGCCGAGGGATCCGCCGCGCAATTCGTGTACCCGGCCGACTTCATCTGCGAGGCCATCGACCAGACCCGCGGCTGGTTCTACTCGTTGTTGGCAGTGAACACCCTGGTGCGGGAGACCACGCCGTACCGGAACGTGCTCTGTCTCGGGCACATCGTCGACGCCGACGGTAAGAAGATGTCGAAGAGTGTCGGAAACGTCATCGACCCCTGGGAGATCCTGGGTACCCGGGGCGCGGACCCCTTGCGGTGGTGGATGTTCTCGCAGGGGTCGCCGTGGACGCCGACCCGGGTCAGCTTCGAGGTGATCGACGCCGCCATGCGCGACACGCTGTTGACCCTGTGGAACACCTGGTCGTTCTTCGCCACCTACGCCTCGCTCAATGAGTTCGACCCCGCCGATCCGGCCATCCCGGTACCCGAGGACCGTTCGGTGCTGGACCGATGGATGCGGTCGCGGCTCCATGCCACCGTGCTCGCCGCCACCGAGTCACTCGACGGCTACGAGCCGTTCCCCGCGGCCACCGCCATCGCCGAGCTCATCGACGACGCCTCCAACTGGTATGTCCGCCGCAGCCGGCGCCGCTTCTGGCGCACCGACCCCGATGCCGACCCCGCCGACTCGCTCGGTGCTCAGGCCACCCTCCACGAGGTGCTGGTCACCGTGGCCTTGTTGCTGGCGCCGATGTGCCCGTTCGTCACCGACCGGATGTGGCGCGAGCTCACCGGAGCCGGCGTCGAGGACTCGGTCCATCTTGCCGACTGGCCCTCCGTCGAGCATTCGGCGCTCGATCCCGGATTGGAGGAGGGGATGGCGCTGGCCCGCCGACTGTCGTCCCTGGGGCGGGCGGCGCGGTCCGAAGCGGGGATCAAGGTACGCCAGCCGCTGGCGCGGGCGCTGGTCTACCTTCCCCCGGGCAGTCCCACCCCGCCGGCCGGTGTCGTCGAGGACGAGCTCAATGTGGACCTGGTGGAGGCCACCGGGGAGCTCGAGGACGTCCTGGCCTACGAGCTGGTGCCCAACTTCAAGCTGCTCGGGCCCCGGCTGGGCTCGGGGGTCCAGCAGCTCCGTGCCGCCATGAGCTCGGTGGACGGCGCCGCCGCCGCGGCCGACCTGGCGGCTGGCCGACCGGTGGTGGTCACGCTCGACGACGGACCGGTCGAGCTCAGTGGGGACGAGGTGGAGCTCCGTGTCCGGGCCCAGTCCGGCTTCGCCGTCTCCCGTGACGGGGCCGAGGTGGTCGCCCTCGATCTGGCCCTCGACGACGATCTCCGTCGACGCGGGCTGGCCCGTGAGGTGATCCGCAACGTGCAGGATCTGCGCAAGGCGAGTGGCCTCGAGGTCTCCGACTGGATCACGCTCCACCTGGTCGGCCTCGACGAACTGGCCCCACTGTTCGACCTGATCGGACGGGAGGTGCTGGCCCGCTCGGTCTTCACCGTGCCTCCGCAAGGCGCAGATGACGGCGCGGCGGTCGAGTTCGACAACGGCGGGTCGGTTCTGGTCGCCACGATCTGGGTGATCAAGGCGTGAGCCCGGGCCCGGGCGTCGTCGACGAGCAGTTCGTGCTCGCCGTGGACCTGGGCACCGGTGGCCCGAAGGTGGCGGTGGTGGCCACCACCGGTCGGATCGTGGCCCACGCCACCGAGCCCGTGGCTCTCCATCTGTTCGAGGGCGGAGGTGCGGAACAAGATCCGAAGGAGTGGTGGTCGGCCATCTGCCGGGCCGCCACCCGCGCCCTGGCCGAGGCAGCCGTACCCCCCGCGGACCTGATCGGTGTGGGCTGCACCTCCCAGTGGTCGGGCACCGTCGCCGTCGGCGCCCATGGGGAGCCCTTGATGCCGGCGATCATCTGGATGGACTCCCGCGGCAACAGGGCCATTCGCAAGGTGGCGGGAGGGGCGGTCAACGTGCTCGGCTACGACCCCCGCAAGATCCTGCGCTGGGTCCAGGTCACCGGTGGGGCACCGGGCCTGTCCGGCAAGGACCCCGTCTCCCACATCCTGTTCATCCGAGACGAGTTCCCAAACGTCTACCGGGACACGGTCACCTTCCTCGAGCCGGTCGACTATCTGAACCTCAAGCTGACCGGCCGCCGATCGGCATCGTTCGATTCCATTGCCGCCCACTGGGTGACCGACAACCGGGTCATCGACAAGGTCGACTACGACCAGCGGCTCCTCGATCTCACCGGACTCGACCGGAGCCGGCTCCCCGATCTGGTGCCGCCTGGGAGCGTGGTGGGCCCGCTCACCGACGAGGCCGCCTCCGACCTGGGGCTTCCAGCCGGAATTCCCGTGGCGGTGGGTTCCGGGGACGTGCATTCGGCGGTCTTCGGCTCCGGTGCGGTGGCCGACTTCGCCGCCCATCTCTACATCGGCACCTCGTCGTGGATCTCGGCACACGTGCCGTTCAAGAAGACGGCGCCCACCAGCAACGTGGCGTCGATCCCCGCCGCCCTGGCCGGCAAGTACCTGATCGTCGACGAGCACGAGACCGCCGGTGCCTGCCTCACCTTCCTGCGTGACAACCTGGGCATCGCCGACGACTTCGAAGCGATGAACGCCATGGTCGACACCGTCGAACCTGGAAGCGGCCGGGTGCTGTTCACCCCGTGGTTGAACGGCGAACGGTCACCGGTCGACGACCACACCGTCCGGGGCGGATTCCACAACCTCTCGTTGGCCACCACCCGCGCCCAGATGGTCCGGGCCGTCTATGAGGGTGTGGCGTTCAACTCGAGGTGGCTGCTCGACGCAGTGGAGAAGTTTGCGGGTCGACGACTCGACTCCCTGGCCTTCATCGGCGGTGGGGCCAACTCCGACCAGTGGGCCCAGATCCACGCCGATGTGCTGGGACGGGAGATCCGCCAGATCGCCGATCCCGTCCTCGCCAATGTGCGTGGGGCGGCCCTCATCACCTTGGTCGCCCTCGACCGGATCACCGTCGACGACATCCCGGCCATGGTCGACGTCCGCCGGACCTTCGTCCCCAATCGGTCGGCATCGGACGAGTACGACCTGCTGTTCGGCGAATTCGTGACGCTGTACAAGCAGACCAAGGGCATCTTCAGGCGACTCAACACGTTCTGATCGGGCCACAGCGCATCGTCAGGTGGTTCCACCGGCCCCCGGCACCCGCTGTTCGTCGATGAACCTGTGGATCATGTGCTCCACGGCGGCGAACACCCGCATGTCGGAGGGATCGGCGAACTCGTCGGACCAACCGCGGCCCTCGGCGGCCACCGCTCCGGTGATCACCGTGCTGATCACCTCCTCCATGAGGAAGGTCTTGGATCGGGGGACTCCTCGCCAGAGGAGCGCTGTGCGGAATGCGTCGCGCAGAGCCTCGGTCATGGGGGTCGACCGGCTCCGCCCCATGAGCAGGACGAACACGTCCGGGTGGGCCCGTCCCGACGCGCGGACGGCTCGGAGCAGATGGCCGACGGGATCCCGGCTCAGGGCGACGGGCGTGTGGACGATCTCCGAGAGGACCAGCTCGATCAGTCCGTCGAGCAGGCTGGCCTTGTCGGGAACGTGGCGATAGAGGGTCATCGGCGCCACGCCCAGCCGGGCCGCAACGGACCGCATGGACACCGACGGGAGGCCTTGGTCATCGGCCATGGCCAGCGCGGCGCGGCGGATGATGGATCGGTTCACCCTTCGAGTCGGGGATGGAGGTTCCGCCTCCTCGGTGTCAGCCTCGTGTCGTGGCAATGATGTGGCGGAATTCCGCGTACGCGGTACGCCAGTTTCGTGAACCAACGGGCGGCATCCGTCCCCACCGCTCCCTCTTGCCGTTGTCCCCATGAGGGCGCCTCCTCGTGGCATTGGTGTGGCGGAATTCCGCGTACGCGATACGCCAGTTTCGTAGACCGCCAGCCACGACTCCTTGCCGAAATCCTTGCTCGTGCCATCGTCGGCAAGCCGGCCCGTCGAGAATCGAGAGTGGCCACATCGTTCTCTGAGCGGAAATCGATGGGAAACCCGCGGGAAACATTGGCGTCCTACTGTCGGCATCGACTCAAGACTTGAGGCGTGCCTAGGGTTCCGTTTCAGAGGGTGCTGGCCAAGTCGCACCATCCGAAGTTCTGGACCGAGAGACACGGCGAGCGTGATTCCATGTTCGTTCCACGGAGGGATAAAAGCCCGGGAGAACAGCCAATCCGGCTGATCTCCGGCCGGACTTAGTCCAGGAGTGGTGCGAGTGTCAGGTGATCACCTTCACGATCGGTACGGCCCCGAGGCCCGCTATGCGGTCGCAGCCGAGGCCAAACTCCCGACCACCAAGTGGGAGGAGGAGGTGGCCCGGGGACTCGAACTGGGCCTGCAGGGTGCTGACTCGATCGTTGACCGGCGCATCCCCACCTTCTCGCGAGGAGAGCTGCCCCACTTTGCCGGCATCAACACATTCCTGAAGGCACCGTATGTGGAAGACGTCCGCACCTGCGGGGCGTACGACGTGGCCGTCGTGGGTGCACCGTTCGACGGTGGCACCACCTACCGGGCGGGAACCCGGTTCGGCCCGCAGGGAATCCGGAAGATCTCCGCGCTCTACGGTCCCTACAGCTTCGAACTCGGCGTGGATCTGCGGGAATCGATCACCATCGCCGACCTGGGGGACATCTTCACCATTCCGGGCAACATCGAGAAGACCTTCGACCAGATCAGCAAGGCGGTCAGCCACGTCTACTCCTCGGGGGCCTTTCCGGTCATCCTCGGTGGAGACCATTCCATCGGGTACCCCACGACCCGGGGTGTGGCCGAGAACCTCGACGGCAAGCTGGGCATCATCCACTTCGACCGCCACGTCGACACCCAGGAGACCGATCTCGACGAACGGATGCACACCACGCCGTGGTTCCACGCCACCGACCTCCCCAACGTCCCGCCGGAGAACCTGGTGCAGATCGGGATCGGGGGTTGGCAGGCCCCACGACCCGGCGTGAAGGTCGGGCGGGAGCGCCAGACCACAATCATGACCGTGACCGACTGCGTGGAGATGGGCATCGAGGAGGCAGCCGAACGGGCGCTCGAGGTGGCCTGGAACGGCGCCGAAGCGGTCTGGCTCTCCTTCGACGTGGACTGCCTCGACGCCGCCTTCGTCCCCGGCACCGGGTGGCCGGAACCGGGGGGATTCCTGCCCCGGGAGGTACTCAAGTTCATCCAGTTGATCGCCGAGCGTCCCCTGGCCGGCATCGAGGTGGTCGAGTGCTCGCCGCCCTACGACAACGCCGAGATCACCGCGCTCATCTCGGCACGGGTGATCTGCGACACCCTGGGATGCCTGGTCCGGGCCGGCCATCTGCCCAAGTCCGGAGGCTCGGCCGCGACATGAGACCCGGCACCGGGCATCGGTGCCGGGCGACTCCTGCCCAGGGGGTACCGACCGGATCGCGGGGGCTCTCCCACGCTGGAGGAATCGCAGGCCTTCAGCGTGAGAGCCCTCGCATGGAGTCACCCCGACCGAACTCCACGACGAAACCCGCAACGTGAGGTCCTGATGAGAACAACCGTGAACATCGACGAGTACCTGCTCGAGGAGGCCAAGGTGGCCGCCGCCCGAGGGCGCCGTTCACTGGGCGATGTGATCGACGACGCGCTCCGAGCGTTGTTCGTGGAGCGTGGCGGTGACTCGGCCGTGACCCGGAGGGTGGTGCTGCCCACCTCTGGAGGAAGCGGCGTGCGGTCGGGTGTCGACCTCGAGGACAACGAGTCGCTGGCCGAGGTCCTCGGGGAGAACAGGGTGCTACGTGCTGCTGAGTGACGTCACCCTTCTTGTCTACGCCAATCGCGAGGACAGCCCGCGGCACGACGAGTACCGCCAGTGGCTGGAGCAGCGGCTGGACGGCATCGAGCCCTTCGGCATCAGCGAGTATGCGCTGGGCGCATTCGTCCGCATTGCCACCAACGCCAGCGTCTATGAGGAACCGACTCCGATGAGTGAGGCGGTCGACTTCTGCGAGGCGGTCCTGGGTGCGCCCGCCGCAGTGCCGATCCGACCGGGAGCGCGCCACTGGCCGCTGTTCACCGATCTGTGCCTCAAGGCCGAGGCCAGCGGCAACCTTGCCCCGGACGCCTACCTTGCCGCCTTGGCCCTCGAACACGGAGCGACCCTGGCGGCAGCAGATCGAGGCTTCCCCCGGTATCCGGGGCTGCGGATGCAGCATCCCCTGGAGAGCGAGTACCGGCTTGGGGCTGCAGCGGACGGCTGACCCCGGTCGTTCCGACCTGGCGACGCGCCAGCCCTACCGGGCCAGGGCCCGGCTGGGTGCGCTGACCACGGCATGGAGCGAGGCGTCGAGGATGCTCGAGTCCATGCCCACGCCCCACCAGGTGCTCCCGTCGGGCCCTTCGGCTTCAACGTAGGCCACGGCCGACG
>JADGOG010000053.1 GCA_017883065.1 Acidimicrobiales bacterium
CTCTGGCTTGGCCACGCCCTCGCGACGTTGATGCCCGAAGAGCCCGAGGTCCATGCACTCCTGGCGATGATGCTGCTCCACGACTCACGGCACGAGGCACGGTTCCGCTCCGATGACATGATCCTTCTGGCCGAACAGGACCGGTCTCTGTGGGACGTGGACCAGCTCAGGGCGGGACGGTCTGAGCTGGCGCGTGCGATCGACCTCGGCGGTCGAGGTCCCTATGTCCTCCAGGCGGCGATTGCCTCGCTGCACGCCGAAGACGAGCCCGACTGCCGCCAGATCGCCGCACTCTACGGCGAACTGGCACTTCTGACGGAGTCGCCGATCGTGCACCTCAACCGGGCGGTGGCCATCGCCGAGGTGGACGGCCCTGGCGAAGGTCTGCTCATCATCGATCAGCTCCCACTCGACGAGTACCGGTACTTCCACTCGACACGTGGCGAGCTGCTGGCCCGTCTCGGTCGAGCCGACGAAGCGGTCGCGGCGTACCGCCGCGCCGTGGAACTGGTGAGCGATGGAGCGGAGCTGAGGTTGTTCGAGCGCCGGCTTGCTGAGCTGGTGTCGGAAACCGGGCCTTCAGGCTGACCGTGGGAATCGTGGGATCGGACCCGAGCTCGCACGCCGGACTGTCCGATGACCACCGGAGTCAGGGGGGTGATCGCCCCATCACATTCAGAGAAGGGAAACGTGAACGTGCTCGGACGCAAGAATTACACCAATGAGGAGCTTGACCGCGCCAGAACCTCACTGGAGAGCCAATGCAAGGCGTACAGGGCACTCGTCGAGGCCATCACGACCAAGACGCCCGGCAAACACGTGGGCGCCGCCCTCGCATCGTTCGAGGTGCCCTTCTTCAACAACCTGGTCCTGGCGTTGGACCGTCCCTTCGTGCACAGAATTCGGATCGTCACGGGCAAGGACACCAACGCCCTCAACGAGGTCGAACTCCTGTGCGACTCGATCATGAACAACAACGGGATCTTCGCCGGGAACAAGGTGATCAAGTACGTGCCGGAGCAATCGGTCCTGGGTCTGGAGGTGGGTGACCCCATCCGGCTCACCGAGCCGTCGTTCGAGCGGCTCTCCTCCGCGTTCTTCACGGAGATCGGGGCCAGGTTCCTGTAGGGCCGGCCTGAAGGCACCGATCCGCTCCGACCGGCAGGACGGCGCCCCACAGGGGCACCCGAGCAGCGGAAACCCCGAACTCCCGTGACCGATGACTCTCGAACGCGCCATTCGTCCTACCTGGGACGGCCGTCGCGAGTCAACGTTCGTGGGTCCGTCGAACATCGGCACCGGTGCTCAACTTCGTGGTGAGCACCCTCGATCCAGAGCGAAAGGACACTCCATGATCCGGGTCAGCACCTATCTGAACTTCATGGGCACCACCGAAGAGGCGTTCCTCTTCTATCGATCGGTCTTCGGCACCGAATTCCTCGGCCCGATCTCGCGCATCGGTGACATGCCGCGCGATCCGAGCATGCCCTCGCTGTCCGACGAGGAGAAGAACCTGGTGATGCACGTCGAGCTTCCGATCCTGGGCGGGCACGTGCTGATGGCCACCGACATGCTGGAGTCCCAAGGTCACCAGTTGAGAACCGGCAACAACATGACGATCAATCTCGAACTCGAGGATCGAACGGAAACCGAGCGCCTCTTCCGGGAGCTCTCGGAGGGCGGACGTGACCTCTTCGGCCTGCAGGACATGCCGTGGGGTGCGTACTGGGGAACGTGTGCTGACCGCTTCGGGGTGCGCTGGATGTTCAACTGCGTCGAATCGGCCCCCTAGGAGCCACAACGGCGCCGTGGTCCCCTGCTCACTGCAGGTGCGTCGGTGCGTCGGTGCCGCCAGCCGTGCAAGCAGCATCGGTCAGACTTCGTTAGCGTGGGCCACTGACCTCCGACCAGACCACCACATGCGAGAGAAGGGCCGAGCATGCCAGATGAGCAACCTCGCTACGGACAGCCCGGGGGGCCGCAGTTCCCCATCACCACGGCTCTCGAGTTTCCGGAGTGGAGCATCGAGCGCAGTCTCGGAATGGTCTTCGGCGTCGTGGTCCGATCCATGGGCATGGCCAAGGGCATCGGTGCCGGCTTCAAGGCAATGGCCGGCGGCGAGGTCAAGCAGTACACCCGTCTGGTCGAAGACAGCCGGAGGCACGCCATGGACCGGATGATCGAGAACGCCCAGCTGGTCGGGGCCAATGCCATCGTCTCCATGAGGTTCGACTCTTCGGAGGTAGGGCAGTCGCTCACCGAAATCGTCGCCTACGGAACGGCAGTCCTCCTCGGAGCTCGGAGCTGAGCGAGTGTTGGGAGCCCTGGTCGGAGTCCTCATCGTGCTGGCGGTGATCGGCCTCGTCGTCGCCAGCCTGTTCGTGCGGCGCCACCGCGAGTCGGACCGCCCCGGTCCGGGGTGGCACCGCACCGATGAGGTGTTCAACGATCCCTCGACCAACCGGGTGATGCGGGTGTGGCTCGACGACTCGGGTGAGCGGCGCTACGTACGTGAGACGGACCGACCGGCGATCTGAACCGCTCACGTCATATCGGGGCTCTGCCGGGGAGGCCACGACCGGTGACCCGGCGGCGGCTCTCCGGCGGCGGTCGCATGCCTGCTTGACCCGTCGGCTCCCTGTGCTGGTGGCTCCCGCCAGGGAGGCCCCGATCGCCTGACCGGACAGCCGGCGACCCGACCAGCTCGCCCGGTTCGCTTGCCGGTAGCGCCGTGTGCCACTGTCCCGCGGCGCTACCGGAGCGAGCGAATCCCCGCAGGGCTCAGCCGTTGGCCGGCCCCGGATCCGACGGACGGATCAGGCGGTGCGGCGGCGGCGACGGAGCAGGAGGCCACCGGCCAGGACGGCCCCGGCTCCCACAACCGCCAACTCTTCGACGTCAGCACCCGTGAAGGGGAGGCTGGTCGTTCCGGTGACCGGGTCCGACTTGCCTCCACCGGACGCCGCAGGGGTCACCGTGCCGCTGCTGCTGTTCACAGCTGGAACGACGACACACGTCGGCTCCTGCATGGATTGGGTCTGCACGCAGTTGGTGGCGGCACCCGACACGGCCGGCACCATCAACACCGATGCCACTGCCACGCCCGATCCGATCAATACTCGCTTTGCCCACATCATGGTTGCCCTTCTTCCCAGAGGCCGTGCCTCTGCGTTCCCCTCGTACACCACGGACTCAAGCCGAGGCCTGCGGTCTGTTCATCATGCCGGTTGGCCGAAGTCTTGGCAACGACGCCATCTGCGGAGATGTGGAATTATCACGCTACGTGGCGTATATCTCACGTGACGTGTCCCTTTTGGCCCAAGCCGGACAATACATGCAGGTCAGACCGGTCGAGCACCTCACCCGGGGACCAGCTGACCGAATGTGCTGCACAGCCCGAGGGCCTCGATGATCACGAAGGCACCCACGATCACCAGCACCACCGGCAACCGCCACCGACTGCCGCCGCGGACCATCGGGGTGGGCATGTACCACTGGGGCAGGAGCCCGTCGACCTGCCCCAGGTACTCGGCCATGGGTACCGCATCGGTATCCGCAGCCAGGCTCGGATCGGCGGCCAGTGCCAGTTCGGTCAACTCGGCCTCTGTGAACGGGTCATCCACCATCGGCCCCCTTCCCGAGCCACGGATGGCGTGGCCCTCGTGCACCACCCTACCGCTCGCCCCCCGGGCCGATCACTCCGGCCGAGGGACGATCAGAGCTGGTGGACGGCCAACTCGAGGAGCACGATGAGCACTCCCACGGACACCAGGCTCCCGATGTAGAGGATGCGCCGGCCGAGTGGTCGGCTGCGGCCTCCGGCCGTCCCGATGCCCACCACGGCCAGGGCGAGCACACCGACGATCTCGGCCACGGTGAAGGCGGTCTTCACCTTGAACAGGTGCGCCCCGGCCAGGATGAAGATGATGGTGGCCGGGATAGCGGCGGACACGATGGGCCACGAGCCCCGGAGCTCGCTACTCACGTCGGCGGACGTGAGCTGGAGCTCCCGCCAGGCGCGGACGGTGACCAGCTGGGAGAGCGCGTGGGCCAGCCAGATGGCCACCGCACCCACTACCACCACCCCTGCGGTGGTCAGTGCACCCGGGTTGATCTCGAAGGTGAGCCCGGAGATGGCCACCAGCGTGGAGATGGTGCCGTAGACGTAGTCGGCCAGCCACTCGACCGAGCGGTCGTGGTGGGAGGGCCGAGGTTCGAGAACGGAGTCCGCTGGCCCCGGTGCGGGCTTGTCCCCGCCTGAAGGTCGGTCCCGGTCGGGGGGCCTTCGGTCGCCGGGTTGACCCGCCGGCTGACCGGTGGCCGGACCGCTCACCGGCGCCCCCGTCGCAGTCGGTGGGGGCGGCCGACTAGTTGGAGCGGACCGCCTTGACGATCCCGACCGGGGCGATCCGGACCAGAGCGGTATAGGTCACCACGGCGATGGCCACGTGCATGGCCAACAGCACCAGCACGGCCTTGGCCGGGGCGCCGCCGACATAGATCCACAGGTCCGGCAGGAACAGGACCAGGGTCACCACGACGGCCATCCGCAGGAACAGCCACTTGGGCGCCGACGAGATCCGGGTGACGACGGGCCAGCCGACGCAGGCGATGATCACCCCGATGACGGTCAGCTTGGCGTAGCTCCCGAACTCGAAGTGGGCATAGCCGGTGGTGGACGGGAACACCCTCGTGCCCAGGGCGACCAAGAGGGCATCGGCGGCCAGGGACCCGACCACGGACACCAGGGTGGCGATGGCCACTCTGGCCCACGACGGCTGCACCGGATTCGGCGTGAAGTCCACCTTGAAGAAGGCCAGCACACGATCGATCGAGGGGCCGAACGAGATCGGATTCTGTCGCGACGGGGCTTCCATCCCCCAAGGGTAGGCGGCGATTCCTGAAGAACGGATGACGCCCGCAGCACCGAGGAGCCGCGGATCGCCGGGCCTCCGACCCTGTGCGGACCGGTGGTGGCCCGGCGGTGCGCGGGGTCGGAGGCCTGTGCTCCCCTACGAGCACCCGCTGGTGGTGCCGCAGCTCGCGCAGACGTAACACGAGCCGGCACGCTGCATGGCGTTGCCGCACTGGTAGCAGTACGGGGCGTCGCGGGGCTCCATCCGAGCCAGCGGCCGGGCGTCCGACGACGAAGTCGCCGGCGGGGGCGCCGTTGAGGACCCATCGACTAGTGGAAGCCCGACCAACTCCGCCAGGTCGGTGGCGCTTCCGTCGAGCACGGTGGCGGTCACCGGGTCGATGCCGCCCACTTCGACGACACCGGTGGACGCGGTGGCCGTCTCCTCCACGCCGGGAAGCGTCGGCTGCATCCGCTCCGCGGTCGAGAGCACGCCGAGCTCGGCACGCTCCGCCATGGGCAGGTAGTCGACGGCCAACCGACGGAAGATGTAGTCGACCAGGCTGGTGGCGATGCGCAGCTCGGGATCGTCGGTGATGCCTGCCGGCTCGAAACGCATGTTGGTGTACTTCCGCACGTAGGTGGCCAGCGGCACGCCGTGCTGGAGTCCCAGGCTGACCGAGATGGAGAAGGCATCCATGATCCCGGCCAAGGTGGAACCCTGCTTGGACACCTTCATGAACACCTCGCCGGGACGGCCGTCCTCGTACTCGCCCACGGTGACGTAGCCCTCGCAGTCGGCCACTCGGAAGGCGAAGGTCGACGACTTGCGGCGGCGGGGAAGACGCTCGCGCACCGCTCCGATCACCACGGTGTCTGCGGTCCGGGTCTGCTCGTG
This sequence comes from Acidimicrobiales bacterium, assembly GCA_017883065.1. Classification (GTDB taxonomy): domain Bacteria; phylum Actinomycetota; class Acidimicrobiia; order Acidimicrobiales; family RAAP-2; genus Bog-756. Next base: position 5,754 of record JADGOG010000053.1, read on the forward strand.
GGCCAAGGCCGCCTCGAGTCCGGCGATCTTCTCGGAGAGCTCACGGGCGTGCGCCTCGGCCTCCGACGCCGCCGGCGCCAACTCGGGGGACGCTCCGCCGGGCACGCTTTCGGCCGCGCCCGCCTTCTTGGTGGTGGACAGGGGCTGGGCCACCTTGCAGTTGTCGCGGTAGATGGCCACCGCCTTGATCCCCATCTTCCAGGCGTCGATGTGCAGCTGCTCGACGTCCTCGACGGTGACGTCCTCGGGCAGGTTGACCGTCTTGGAGATGGCACCCGAGATGAACGGCTGGACGGCGCCCATCATGCGCACATGGCCGAGGTAGTGGATGGTGTTGTCGCCCATCGAGCAGGCGAACACGGACAGGTGCTCAGCCGACAGGTACGGCGCACCCACGATCGACTTGTGCTCGTCGATGTAGGCGATGATCTCGTCGACCTGGTCCGGGGAGTACCCGAGCCGGGTGAGGGCACGGGGCACCGTCTGATTGACGATCGACATTGTGCCGCCGCCGACCAGTTTCTTGGTCTTGACCAGTCCGAGGTCGGGCTCGACGCCGGTGGTGTCGCAGTCCATCAGCAGGCCGATGGTGCCGGTGGGTGCGAGCACGCTGGCCTGTGAGTTGCGCACGCCGTACTGCTCCCCCAGCTCGACGGCCAGCTCCCATGCCTCCTGTGCGGCGGAGAGCAGTTCGGTGGGTACCGCCTCCTCGTCCACGCCGGCGACCGCGTCGCGGTGCATGCGCAGCACATTGAGCATCGGCTCGGTGTTCTCGTGGAATCCGGCGAACGGCCCCATCCGTGCCGCCGTCCTCGCCGAGGTGGCGTAGGCGTGGCCGGTCATCAGGGCGGTGATCGCGCCGGCCCATGCCCGACCCCGGTCGGAGTCGTAGGCCAGGCCCTGAGCCATCAGCAGGGCGCCGAGGTTGGCGTACCCGATACCCAACTCACGGAAGCGCCGGGAATTCTCGGCGATCTTGTCGGTCGGGTAGTCGGCGTTCCCCACGATGATCTCCTGGGCGGTGAAGATGACCTCCACCGACGCCCGGAATCCCTGCACGTCGAACGAGGAGTCCTCGTGCAGGTACTTCATCAAGTTGAGGCTGGCCAGGTTGCATGCCGAGTTGTCGAGGTGCATGTACTCCGAGCAGGGGTTGGACCCGTTGATCCGACCGGTGTTGGAGGCGGTGTGCCACTTGTTGATGGTGGTGTCGAACTGCATGCCGGGGTCGGCACACTCCCACGCCGCTTGCGAGAACTGGCGGAACAGGTCGCGGGCGGGCACCCAGCGCACCGGTTGGTGGTCGCCCCGGGTGGTGAGGGGCCAGTCACGCCCGTCGATGACAGCCTCCATGAACTCGTCGGTGACCCGGACCGAATTGTTGGCGTTCTGGTACTGGAGGCTGATCGAGTCCTTGCCGTCGAGGTCCATGTCGAAACCGGCGTCACGCAGGACGCGGGCCTTGCGCTCCTCGATGGCCTTGCACCAGATGAAGTCCTCGATGTCGGGGTGGTCGGCGTCGAGGATGACCATCTTCGCTGCCCGCCGGGTCTTGCCACCCGACTTGATGGTGCCGGCCGACGAGTCAGCGCCCCGCATGAAGCTCACCGGGCCCGAGGCGGTGCCGCCTCCCTTCAACAGCTCGTGCGAGGAGCGGATGCGGGAAAGGTTGACGCCCGCACCCGATCCACCCTTGAAGATCACGCCCTCCTCCGTGTACCAGTTGAGGATGGAGTCCATGGTGTCATCGACAGCGAGGATGAAGCAGGCCGAGCCCTGCTGGGGGACGCCGGCAACGCCGATGTTGAACCACACCGGGGAGTTGAAGGCGGCCATCTGGTGGATGATCAGGTACTTCAGCTCGTCTCGGAAGATCTCCGCCTCTTCGTCGTCGGCGAAGTAGCCGTCCTTGATCCCCCAGGTGGTGACGGTATCGACCACCCGGTCGGCCACCTGGCGCAGGGACGATTCACGTTCGTCGGTGTTGGGAGTGCCGCGGAAGTACTTCTGGGCGAGGATATTGGTCGCATTGAGGCTCCAGCTCTCCGGCACTTCGACCCCGAACTGCTCGAAGGCCACCGTCCCGTCCCGGTAGTTGGTGATCCTGGCATCGCGGCGCTCCCACACGACCTGGTCGTAGGGATGGATCTCGGCGGTGGTGTAGTGGCGGCGGATGCCAATGCCGGTGCGCTGGGGTGCGATGGCCATGTGGTGGACCTCTTTCTGGACGCTTGTGTCTGGACTCGATGCTGTGGATATCTCTACTGCCGAAATGCCTGTAACTCCGCAATGCCTGTGTTGCTGGGAACGCCGTGTTGCCGAAATGCCTGTGTTGCCGAGATGCCTGTCGTGCTGGGAAACCGGTGCTTCTGGAGCGGTCCGGTGCTCGGGGGTGTTGCCTCTCGAAGGAGGGGTGACTATCCCGTGATCCGGATGCGGTCCTGGCCTGAGGTCGCCTTGTTCAGTAGGTCGAGTGTGACCGCTGGGTCTGACAGCGGACTCCCCTTGCCGCAGGGTTGCCGTGCCACATCCTGCTTCCCGCTCCGTGCCCGGTGAAGCGATCTTCATGTGCAGCGATCTGCTCCACATCCGACCAAGTGAGCGAAATCACCCGACAAACACAATATGTTGTGGTTAGCCCTCCCCCGAGGTACGAGATAGTGGGTCCATTACAGCAGTGTAGTTACACGCTGTCAACACATTCCGGCGAATTCCGGGCAGTGTGACGGCGCGAATCCCCTGTTCCGGAGGTGTTCGCGAAGGTTTGCAGATGATTGCTGGCCGCGAGCACCCGGCCACGCCTGGCCCGGCGGTCGATCGGCTGCCCTCCCGCTCTCCGATCGGTGGCTCCAAGCCATCGGTCTCCGGCTGTTCGGCCCGCCGTGGTGCGCCCAGCTCGCTACAGTCCCCTCCGTGGTCACCCGCTCACCCGTCTCCATTGCCATCGACGCCGGCACGACCGGGGTCAGGGCCCTGGTTGTGGATGACCGGGCCCGGGTGCTCGACGTGGCCTACCGCGAACTCACCCAGTACTTCCCTCGGCCCGGGTGGGTCGAGCACGACCCCATCGAGATCTGGGAGCACGTCTGTTCCGCCCTGGCCGAGGTGGCCGGGCGGCTCGGCGAGCGCGACCTGACCCCACGGTCCGTCGGCATCACCAACCAGAGGGAGACGGTGGTGGCCTGGGACCGGGCCACCGGCGCCCCGTTGCACCGGGCCATCGTCTGGCAGGACCGCCGCACCGCCCAGGCCTGCCGGTCTCTGGAGGATGCCGGCCACCTTCCCCTGGTCCGGGAGCGAACCGGCCTGGTCCTCGATCCCTACTTCTCGGCGAGCAAGATGCAGTGGCTGCTCGCCGAAGGCGGGGTCGACCGGAGTCCGACGTTGGCGCTGGGCACCGTCGACTCGTGGGTGCTGTGGAACCTCACCGGCGGATCGAGCGGCGGGATGTTTGCCACCGATGTGACCAATGCGTCCCGCACCATGCTCTTCGACATCGTGGTGCGCCGCTGGTCCGACGAATTGTGCGACCTGTTCGACGTGCCCGAGGAGAACCTCGCCACGGTGCACCCGTCGTGCGGCCGGTTCGGCCGGGTGGCGGACGACGTCCTCGGGAACGACTCCCCCCTCCGCAACGTGCCCGTCAGCGGGATCGCCGGCGACCAGCATGCCGCCCTGTTCGGACAGGCCTGCTTCGACCCGGGCATGACCAAAGTGACCTTCGGGACGGGGAGCTTCGTGGTGCTGAACGCCGGGTCGGTCTGTCCCGATCCGGTCGACGGGCTGATCACCACCCTGGCCTGGGACCTCGGGAGCGACGGCGACAATGCCATCGGTGCCGACGGAGGGCCGTCCCGGGGCCGCTCCTCGGTGGCCTACGCCCTGGAGGGCTCCGTCTTCGCCTCCGGGGCCGGCGTGCAGTGGCTCCGGGACGGGCTGGGGATCATCGCGCAGGCCGCCGACCTCGAGCCGTTGGCCCGAACGGTGTCGAGCAGCGAGGGGGTGAGCATCGTCCCCGCCTTCGCCGGGCTCGGGAGCCCGCACTGGGACCCCGAGGCGAGGGGAACCGTCACCGGCCTGTCCCGCGGGGTGGGGCGGGCCCACCTGGCCCGGGCCATGATCGAGGCGATGGGGTTCCAGGTCAGGGACGTGGTTGACGCAATGGCCGCCACATCCATCCCGCCGACCCTCCTCCGGGTGGACGGTGGCGCGTCGACCATGGATCTCCTGCTCCAAGTGGTCGCCGACCAGACAGGGCTGCCGGTGGTGCGGCCCCGGTCGGTCGAGACCACGGCCATCGGTGTGGCCACTCTGGCCGGGCTGGCCGAGGGCGTCTGGGGGTCGCTCGACGACCTCGGCGACCTCTGGACGGCCGATGCACCCTTCTCCCCCACGGCGTCGGCCGACGAGATTGAATCGGCCCATCAGGCGTGGAGTCGGGCGGTCGACCGGTCCCGGCACTGGACCTCGGAGTCCTGACCGGCACGACCGGGGCGAACGGCACGTCGCTAGTCCAACTGGCGCCATCCCTGGTCGGCCAGGTCGGCCATGATCGAGATCCACTCCCGCTCCCGCTCGCGGAGCACAGGGTCGTCCCGCTGGACGATGAGGACCAGACCGGCATGGGCGAGGCTGGCGGCCACCATCGTGCCGTGGGAATCGGCCACCGAGCTGTCCACCGGCCGGACCGGCAAGATGAGCCCTCCGTCAGCGGGGTCCTCGGAGGCGTCCCGGGCAGAGCCGGAGGCCACCGCCAGGTCGGCCATGCGGCACAGGTCGTCGTGATCGGGTGGCTGGCCGTCGTTGGTGAACACCGTGGCCGCCCCGACGTCGAAGATCACCGCGGACCCCGCGGTCAGACTCCGTCGGACCCGCACCACCAGCCGCTCCAGCAGCCCCGCTCCCGAGGTCTGTTTGATCAACTCGGTGGCGACGCCGAGGAGTTCCGCCTGGCGATCGGGGAGCGCCCCCTCCACCGGGCGCACCGACTCGACCACCACACCGTCGACTTCGAGGATCTCGTCTCGAAGGAGCGCGATGAGGTGGTCGCCGGCGAGACCGACGCCCAGCTCGTCCACCACGATCCCGCCGTCGTGCTCGAGAATGTCGATGGAGACCACATCACCGCCCACGGAGCCGATGCGGCTGGCCACCGCCCCGAGTGCACCTGGCCGATCCGGGAGCTGCACCCTGATCAGGTAGTTCAACACGCCTACAGGCTAGGTGGTGACTGTGTACGGACTGTTTCCGGCTGATTACGACGTCCGACGAGCTGATCGCCCCCATCCCCTGTGCCGACTCGGGAGACCGCGCCGTCGACTCCGGACACCTGCCCACCGCACATCAGCTCAGCCCACGGACGCCCGGTGTGCGTACTTGTCCACGTACTCCTGTCCCGAGAGCAGCCCGATGGCCGCCATCAAGGAGTCGGTGAGATCCCGCAACTCCACCTTCTCGGAGTCCGGGTCGGGCGTGCCGCAGTGACCGGTGGTGGCGACCGAGCCGTCGCGCACGTAGGTGACCGGAGGTCCGAACCGGATGGTCACCGCGTGGAACGGTCGCATCAATCGGTTCCCCGGGGGCTGCACCGCCCGGGTCCCGACGATCCCCACCGGGATGATCGGGACGTCGCACGTGAGCGCCAGCCGAGCCACCCCGGTATGGCCCCGGTGCAGCCGGAAGTCGGGGGCGCGGGTCCCTTCGGGATAGATGGCGAGCAGGTTGCCGGAGTTCAGCACCGCGGTGGCGGTGTCCAACGCCCGCTGTGACTTGTCGCCCCCGTCCCGATTCAACGGGATCTGGCCGGCGGATCGGAAGAACCAGGCGGTCCGCCAGTTGTCGAAGTACTCGGCCTTGGCCACGTAGGTCACCCGGCGACGGAGCACCAACGGGAGGAAGAAGGAGTCGCAGAAGGACTGGTGGTTGGCGGCCAGCACCGCCGGCCCGTGGGCCGGAACGTGTTCCCGACCCTCCACCTTGACCCGCCACAGGAGGTAAAGGAACGGGCTCAACACCGCCTTGAGGATCCAGTAGGCCACGGCCAACGGTACCGCCACTTGTGCTGTACTGCACTCCATGTCCGTTCCCACCGGTGAGACCGGCACCGAGACCGAAGAAGACCAGCTCACAATGGATATCAGCCCCACCGGCGCTCTGCAGGTGGTGGACCGGGACGCTGACGGGCCCACCTCGTGGACGGTACTCGGACGCACGGTCCGTCTGCCGGTGCAGGTGCGCATGGCGGCCCAGTGGGGCGTCCAGTACCTGGTGCCGGCGGACGCCGCCCAGAGCATCGTGGACCCCACCGGGCTTGAGGTCACCGGCCCGGTCCCGGGCAAGGCGCTGCTGGCACTGGCCGTCTGCCGCTACGACGACACTGACCTCGACCCCTATCACGAGGTGGCGGTGAGCTTCGTGGTGCGCCCCCATGATGCGCCGGCCCACCCGTCTGCGGGCCAGCGGGTCCGGGAGTTCGCCGGCGGTGCCATTGGTGCGTACATCCATCGCCTCCCGGTCGACCAGGAGTTCACCTGCGCCGCCGGCCGGGGCATCTGGGGGTTCCCCAAGTGGGTCACCACCATCGACATCGATGAGCCACCGCCCGGTCGACCCCGGGCCGGATCGGGCACCACGGTACGTCTGGTGGATGACGGCGCTCACGTCCTGTCCCTGACCGTCGCCGCCGGGGGCCGGCTCCGGCTGCCCACCCAGGCACCACCCAGCTACTCCTTCGCGGACGGCATCCTCCGGCGCACGACGTGGACGACCACCTCGTCCGGCGTCACCGGGCGCCCCGGGGGCGCCACGCTCGTCCTGGGCGATCACCCGATGGCCGACGAACTCCGCTCGCTGGGTCTCCCCAAGCGGGCCGTCTTCTCATCGTCGACGGCCGTGATGACCGCCTCCTTCGGCCGGGCCGAAGAGGTCACGCCGACTGCTCGTTGACTCCCGGGACGAGACCGGAGACCGGAAGAACCCCGAGTAGGCCGGGGCCCGGCACGCCCGGCCGGCACCCGTCGGGTCGAACTGATTGACCGCGCCCTCCCACACCCCTAGCGTCAGGGGACCATGGCACGTCGACTCACACCAAAAGGCGCCCAACGTCGGCGGGAGCTGATGGACTACGCGGCACGCAACTTCGCGGCGGAGGGTTACCACACCACCTCGGTCACCTCCATCGTGAACGGCCTCGGCGTGGGCAAGGGTGTCTTCTACTGGTACTTCGCATCGAAGGACGAGCTCCTGGGCGAGATCCTGGGCGACGCGCTGCGCTCGATGCGCGAGGCCCAGCGCGACGCCATCGCCGGAGAGCCCGACCCAGCTCGGCGCATCGACCAGGGGATCCGGGCATCGCTCCACTGGCTGTCGGAGAACCGGCATCTGTTCGTCCTGATGGAGTTCGCCCGAACCGAGGAGCGCTTCGCTCCGATCATCCGTCGAGGCGACGACCAGATGGTGGCCGACGCGCTACCCCACGTCAGCGCCGGGATCACCGCCGGGCTTCTGCGAGGCGAGGACCCGGTGTTCTTGACCATGGCCATCCTCGGCGTGTCCGGGCACCTGGCCCGGACGCTCGTGCTCGAGCAGGGAAACGACGCCGACCGGGTGGCTGAGTCGGTCATCGCCTTCTGTCGTCAGGGCTACCTGGCCACGGGAACGCCGGCACTGGCCCGGCGAAGCGCATGACCGAGGCGGTGGGTCGGGAGACCGCCCCGTTCCTCGACGGGCTGCACTTCGGTGAGAGCCCTCGATGGCACGACGGGCGCCTCTGGTACGCCGACTTCTACGACGACGCCGTCCTCTCGGTGGGCGAAGGCGGCGACGTCCGTCTGGAGCTCGAGGTCCCCGGCGAACCGGGTGGTCTGGGCTGGTTGCCCGACAACCGCTTGCTGGTGGTGGCGCGCAAACCCCGCACCGTTCTGCGGGTCGAGCACGACGGCCGCCTCGTCGGACACGGTGACCTCAATCCGACCGCCACCTTCTACGGGAACGACATGGTGGTGGACGACGCGGGCCGGGCCTATGTCGGAAACTTCGGGTTCGACCTCGACGGGTTCATCGAAGAACACGGCGAAGTGGCGTTGGTCGAGCCGCCCGGACCCCCCACCACCTCGCTGGTCCGGATCGATCCGGACGGCGCGGCCCATGTGGCTGCCAGTGAGCTCAACTTCCCCAACGGCTCGGTGATCACGCCGGACGGCAAGACCATGATCGTGGCCGAGACGCTGGCCGGGCAGCTCACCGCCTTCGACATCGACGATGACGGCACGTTGAGCGGGCGCCGGGTGTGGGCGACGCTGCCGTGGTGCGCGCCGGACGGCATCTGCCTCGACGCCGATGGCAGGGTGTGGGTCGCCAACGCCATCGCCTCCGAGTGCATCCTGGTCGCCGAGGGCGGCGACGTGGTCGACCGGGTCATCACCAGCCAGACCTGCTTCGCCTGCATGCTGGGGGGCGCCGATCTCCGCACCCTCTTCATGATGACCGCGCCGACCAGCAAGGAGTCGGTGGTCAGCGTGGCCCGGTCCGGACGGATCGAGCGTGCGCCGGTCGAGGTGGGTGGTGCCGGTCTGCCCTGAGCCGGTCTGCCCTGAGCCGGCTTCGCCTGTGCCCGCCTCCACGTCACCGGTCACTCGACCCGGGCCAGGACTCGCCCCACCCCGCCGTCCCACTCTGCCCGGCCAAGAGAGCGAAGGCGCGACCGGGCGGGTGGACTCAGGTGAGCTTGGTCAGCGCCTTGCGCAGGCTGCGCACACCCTGGCCGATCCGCTGCTCGTTCTCGATGAGGGCGAACCGCACGTGGCCGTCGCCGCCGGGACCGAACCCAACGCCCGGGGAGGTGGCCACGTCGGCCTCTTTGACCAGGAACTTGGAGAACTCCAGCGAACCCATCTCGCCATAGGGCTCGGGAATCGGCGCCCACACGAACATGGTGCCCCGTGGCGGTGTGATCTCCCACCCGATCCGGTTCAGCCCGTCGCACAGGGCATCGCGGCGGGCCTGGTAGGTCTCGTTGATCAGCTTCGGGTAGTCGGGTGCCTCGTTCATGGCCACGATGGCAGCGATCTGGATCGGCTGGAACGTCCCGTAGTCGAGGTAGCTCTTGAGCTTGGTCAGCGCTTGGACGATGGCGGCATTGCCCACCATGAACCCCACACGCCACCCGGCCATCGAGAAGGACTTGGTCAGGGTGTACAACTCGACGGCGACGTCCTTTGCCCCCGGAACCTGCAGGATCGACGGCGGCGTGTACCCGTCGAAAGCGATGTCGGCATAGGCGAAGTCGTGGACCAGCACGATGTCGTGCTCTTTGGCGAACTCGACCAGGCGGGCCATCCAGGCCAGGTCGACGCACTCGGTGGTCGGGTTGTGGGGAAAGGACAGAACCACCACCCGTGGCTTGGGCCACGCCGACTCCCATGCTTCCATCAGGTTGTCGAAGAAGGCCTCGCCCGGGCTGCCGCCGTTCTCCGCACCGGGTGAGTCGAGGCGGACGTGGCGGACATCGGCGCCGGCGAACAGGGGGGCGTAGATGTGGATGGGATAGGAGGGCGACGGGACCAGGGCAGTGTCACCCGGGCCGACCAGCACCCACATCAGGTGGGAGAGGCCCTCCTTGGCGCCGATGGTGGTCACCACCTCGGTCTCCGGGTCCAGTTCGACCTCGAACTTGCGCAGATAGAGATCGGCGATGGCCTGTCGGATCTTCGGGATGCCCCGACTTGCCGAGTAGCGGTGGTTGCGCGGATTGCGTACCGCTTCGGCCAGCTTCTCCACGGCAACGTCCGGCGAGGGGAGGTCGGGGTTACCGAACCCCATGTCGATCACGTCCCGACCGTCGCGTCGACCGATGTCCCGCAGGTCGTTGATGGTGGCGAACACATACGGCGGCAGACTGTTGATCCGGCGGAACTCCATGGACCAAGGTTACCGCCCTCCCTCGGCGCCAGTGACACCCGACACCGGTGGCACCCACTGTCAGGGCCACGATGCAGGGCACAGGGCACGGCACGGTGCACGGCACGGTGGCGCCTACCGTGTGGACCAAAGATCCCGATGGGACACCGTTGCGACCGGGTGGCCCTCAGTCGCGGGAGCGGAGCGAAGCGGCGGCTTCGGCGATCACCTCGAGGGAGTCCGGCCACGCGCACACCGCCCAGGACGCCCCGGCGTCGGCCAAGGTCGTCAGATGGCCGGCGGCCTCGCCCACACCCGAGCCCACCGGCCCTCCCCAGGTCACGTCCAGCCCCGACGAGACCAGCTCGGCTACCCGTACCGGCTCCGTTTCCCAGAGGTTGACGGTCGCCCCCAGCGAACGGGTCAGTCCCACGGTCTTGTCTTGGCCACTGCCCACCCAGACGGGAATGCCGGCAGCCATCACCGCGGCGGCCACCTCACCCAGGCGTTCACGTCGCCGGTCCGCCGACTCGAAAGGGATACCGAACGCCTCGTTCTCGCCCCGGCTGAGCCGATCGCCGGTGCCCAGCCCGGCGATGATCCGGCCCCCACTGATCGCCGAGAGGCCGACCAGTGCACCGGTCAGCATCGGATCCGGAAGGAGCCCGATCCGGGCCACAAGGGTCCCCACCCGGATGGTCGAGGTGGACGCGGCCAGGGCACCGAGCAACGGCCAGCACGAAAGTGCGGGCCGATCGGGCTGTCCCATCGGCCAGAGGTGGTCGAAGCAGAACACCCCGTCGAGGCCGAGGCGCTCCGCTTCCCTGGCGGCGGCGATGGCCAGATCGGCCCGGTCCGAGAATTGGGGGAGTGTGACGCCGACCTTCATCGGGGGGCCGCCGCACAGGCGTCGGTCGGTCCGATCATGCTGGCGCCACCGCCGGCGCACCGAGTCACGACGTTGATTCGACCCGCGCCTTCAGCTCGCGCAAGGCGATCGACATGATCCGGCTCTGGGCCCGCATCTTGATGAATCCGGGCAGGGGCACCTTCATCTCCACCTCGAGGTGGTAGGTGACCTCGGTCCCGCCGTTGGGGCCGGGTGCGAAGACATAGCGGCCGTCCAGCTTGGAGGTGATGTCCCCATGCGTCTGCACCCAGGACAGCACCCCGGGCGCCTCGCCGTAGTCGTAGGCCAAGGTGTAGCTGGTGCTGCGCCCGAACGCGGCCGCCCGAAAGGTGGCCACCGTCGGACGACCTTGGTCGTCGCGTTCAGAGATGGTCACTTCCTTGATGTCCGCCGCCCACTGAGGGTAGGCACCGATGTCGGCGCTCACCTCGAAACACCGCTCAGGCGTGGCGGACACCGTCATTCGTTCGGTGGCTTGTTCCGCCACGATCGGCCCTCCTCCTCGAATTGCTACCCGTGGCCGGGGAGACCCTCAGCCTTCCATGTCGGCCAGCCTGGCAGCCAGCCTAGGAGCGAGTCTGTCATAGTCGAAGGATGCCTCGGCCCGCCGGCGGGAGGCCACTCCCATCGCGGAGCGGAGGCTCTGATCAGCCAGAAGACGGCTGATGGCACGGGCTGACGACTCCGCATCGGCCGGCCGGCCGACCACCAGACCGGTCTCACCGTCCACCACCGCCTCCCCGGCGCCACCGGAGGCACCGGCGATCTGGGGAACCCCGGCCGCGGCGGCCTCGAGGAAGACGATGCCGAACCCCTCCTGCTCCAGACCGAGCCAGCGGTTCCGGCACAACATCACGAAGACATCGGCGGCCCCGATCAGCCGGGGGATGTCCTCGTCGCTCAGGCCGCCCAGCAGGCGCACCGGCGCACCGCTCTCGGCGATCCTGCCGGTCAACCGGTCGGCGTCCCGTCCCCGCCCGGCGATGGCCACGGTGAGGTCGGGGAAGTCGGGTCGGAGTCGGACGGCGGCATCGACGAGGACATCCATGCCCTTGCGGGGAACCAGCCGGCTCACGCTGACGACGAGAGGCCCCTCCTTCGGGAGCCCCAGATCGGCACGGGCCCGGGTGCGCTCATCGTCGTCGAGCGGCCGGAACCGTTCCAGGTCCACCCCCGGGGGGATCTCGATCACGGGAGGTAGTGGTCCCCGCCGGACTGCGCGGGCGCCTGCGGCGGAGGGATACCCTCCGGCCGAGATGATCAGCGAGCTGTGGCGCAGCACCCGGGCCACCAGCTGGCGCGAGACGGGCAGTCGGCCGGGGATGGCCACCTCTGCTCCGTGCAGCAGGACCGCGTAGGGCAAGCCGAGATGGGGGCCGATGACCCCGAGTGGGAAGGCCGGATCGAGCACGATCACCTCCGCCCCTACCTGGTGTGCGGTCTCTCGGATGCGATGGACCAGGTGCGGGGTCGGGGCCAGCACCCGGGTACGGACCCGCTCGATGCGGATGCCCCGGGCCGCCTGCTCCCGGTCGAATCGATCGGCGTCAGGGTGCGAGCTCGCGGTGAGGACCACGAATGAGTCCGGGTCGAATCGTCGCCACAGTTCCCACAGGTAGGCCTGTATCCCACCCACCTTGGGTGGGAAGTCGTTGGTGACCAGCAGGTGGGTCACGTCCGCTGCCCTTGGAGTTCGGACTCCGGACCATCCCGAGGTTCGGGCCGATCGCTTCCCACCGGGCCGTCTCCCATCGGGCCGTCTCCCACCGGGCCGTCTCCGATCAGGCCGTCGCACCCCAGCTCGCGGGCGGCCCAGTACGCGTGCTCGACCAGCAACGGATCGTCGACCGTCAACCAGTGGCGCAGAGCCTGTTCGGTGTCACGGTCGTTTCCGTCGCCGATGTTGCCCAGGGCGACCAGGGCGTTGCGCCGGAGGTAGCGCGGATCGCGACCAGGGATGTACCAACGGCCATGGGCATCGAGTAGGGCTTCGTCCGAAGCGGCCAGAAGTTCGAGGAGGTCCACCCCGATGACCTCTGCTGGATCGGCTGCCGGGGGAGGGTCCTTCCTGTCGGCGACCCGATTGATCGGACACGCCTCCTGGCATTCGTCGCACCCGTAGATGCGGCCGCCGAGTGCCCGGCGGTGCTCCACGGGGAACGAGCCCTCCGCCTGGACCAGCCACGCCAGGCATCGACGGGCATCCAGTACGCCGGGTGCGACCAATGCCCCGGTAGGGCAGGCGCTCAGACAGCGTGTGCATGATCCGCAGCCGTCGCCGTGGCCGGCCGGGACCTCGGGGGCAGTGATCTGGAGGTGGGCGTCGGTCACCACAGTGCCCAACAGGAACCACGAGCCTTGGCCGGGGATGAGCATCATGGAGTTCTTGCCGAACCAGCCGAGTCCGGCGCGGTGGGCGGCGGCCCGGTCGACCAGTGCGTTGTCGTCGCAGACCACCGTGGCGCGTGAGCCTTGCGCCCGCAGCCTTTCGGCAATCACGGTGAGGGCCCTCCGGAGATCCGCGTAGTGGTCCTGACGGGCGTAGCGGGCCACCTGACCCATCGGCCGGTGCGGGCGGTCGATGTGGTCGCCGTCGTCGACCGCCCGCCGTTGTTGAGGTCGCATCTGGACCGCGACCGGGCGGGGGTCCAGCTGGCGGTAGCTCCAGGCTCCGACCACGAGGGAGCGGGCGGAGGGGACGATGCGCGCCGGGTCGGTGGACCGGTCGGGATTCCGGTAGGTGAACTGCATGCCGCCGTGCAATCCGCGCTCCTTGCGTTCGACCAGGTGCTCCCGTGTCTCGCCGAACATGGCAGCTGAGGCAATACCCACCGAGGCCAACCCGGACTCGAGCCCGAGTTCGATGAGCACTGTGCTCAGCGTGGCAGCTTCATCGCTGGAGTCCCGGCGGGCCGGGTCGCTGACAGTTGATCGGACCACGCACCATGGTTGCACGACCGGACGCCGTCACCGGAATCAGCGACAGGAGTACGTCGACGTCCACAGGCATGCGGTGAGCTCGCCTCCCGCTGCGACGTGGATCAGCCCGCCTGAGGGGAGTGGCGGACCCCAGGAACCAGTCCGACCTGCTCGAGCAGGCGAACCGCCCGAGCCTCGGCTGCATCCACCACGACCGCATCGTCGGGCTCTCGCCCGACGATGAAGGAGACCACGCAGTCGTCGCACACCGATGTCTCCCGATGGGAACAGTCGGCGCAATCGACGGTGAAGGCATCGGGAGGGGTCAGCGCCTCGGTGGGCCGGATGCCGGAGAACGACACGGGCACCCCGGTGATGGCGGTGGTCAACGACATGATGCAGCCTCCTGGAGTAGGTGCTCTGGAAATGGTGTGCATGACACCCGCATCATGAAGTAGCGGTGTGACACCCTCTTGACCAGGGATTTCTTCGGAGAATCCCGCGCCTTGACCCGCCACTCCCCCGCGCCTCACTCCTCGAGGGTGAACAGAGGCTGGGACCGGGCGTGGTCCGTGTCCGGGTCGGGGTCGTCGGGGTCGGGGTCGGGGTCGTCGGGGTCCTCTGGCGGTGGTCGGTAGGCGGCAGCGGGCGGGTCCCATCGCCACGCTCCCGGTGCTCCCGACAGGATGAAGCCCTTGTGGTGGCGCAG
>JADGOG010000054.1 GCA_017883065.1 Acidimicrobiales bacterium
CGGCGACGAACGTCCGTCGACCGACGGGCTCGCCGGCTGGCTGATCGGCCGCCTGCCGGATTCCTGGTTCGAGGAGGCGCCGCAGGTCACGGTGGACCGCGACGAGATCTCCGTGGTGGGAACGATCGGGGTTCCCGACCTCGGTGGCGAAGACGAGGCGACCAGGACGGCCGCCGAGGCCGGCAGGATCACCCGCTTCCGCGAGGAGACCCGCGACGAGCGCATGGCCATCGATCGCGAGGCTCAGCACCTGTTCGGGCGGAGCATCGCCTGGGGGGCCGGCGCCGGGTCGTCCACCGTGCTCTTCACCTCACTGTCGGTGCCGGTGATGACCCGGCTCCGCCAACCCGAGCGGTTGGTGCTCGACACGCTGGTTGACAGCGGTGTCGCCCGGAGCCGGTCCGACGCCCTGGCCTGGTGCGTGAAGTTGGTGGGTGCCAACGCGGACCAGTGGCTGTCCGACCTGCGCGATGCCATGCAGGCGGTGGAGACGGTGCGCCAGCAAGATCCCACCGCGTCGTAGGCGGGGAGCGGGTCCGGATCGCACCGCGGCCGGCAGTCGGCCACTGGCCACTGGCCACTGGCCACAGACCCGGGCTCGCGCGGCGAGGCTTCTCCGTGCTCGACCCGCCCGGTCAGGACCTAGCTAGGTTGTGCAGCATCGTTGACGTCGTCACGCCTGTCGCTCCGGCGTCAACGAGCCCGAGACCGGCGCCAACGGTCCGGTCAGGGGTGTTCCGACGGCCGATGTCGAGAATCGGCGGCCAGCTTCATCACCATGGTGAGCGGTACCACCGGGGTGCTGCCGACGAGAAGGGACGGTGTCATGCGATTCATGCTGATTCAGAACTACGGCGGGGTCGAGTTGGACTGCACGCCGATGTCAGAGTGGACGCCCGGGGAGATCAGGGCCCATATCGAATTTCAACATGCGCTGAACCAGGAGCTCGGTGACAGCGGCGAGCTGGTGGACGCACAGGGGCTGGCCGGTCCCGATCAGGCCAAGTTCGTGCTCTCGGACGGGGCCAGCGCCCCTGTCGTCACCGACGGACCGTTCCCCGAGGGCAAGGAGCTTCTGGCCGGCTACCGCATCGTGGACGTCGGGACTGCGGCGCGGGCCATCGAGATCGCGGCACGGATCTCGGCCGCCCCCGGGTCAGGAGGTGCTCCGATCGGGCAGCGCATCGAGGTGCGCGAGGTGATGAGCGCGCCCGACCCCGAGGTGTGAACGTGGCGTCGGGCATCGAGGGTCTACTGCGCGAATTGGCGCCGCGGGCCCTCGGTGCGGTCGCCCGGCGCTACGGGAACTTCGCCGATGCCGAGGATGCGGTGCAGGAGGCGCTCATCGTCGCCGCCGGCACATGGCCCGTCGATGGAGTGCCCGACCACCCCCTGGGCTGGTTGATCCGAGTGGCCTCACGGCGCATGGGCGAGCAGTACCGGCAAGACAGCGCTCGCCGGAGGCGCGAGGACCTCGCCGCATCGTGGTCCTTGACGCCTCGCGATCCGGTGCCGGGATCCGACGACACGCTGATCCTCATGTTCATGTGCTGTCACCCATCCCTGACGCCAGGCACGTCGATCCCGCTGACGCTGCGGGCAGTCGGCGGGTTGACGACCCGTGAGATCGCCGCTGCGTTCCTGGTGCCCGAGCCGACCATGGCACAACGGATCAGCCGGGCCAAGGCCAAGGTGAGGGAGTCCAACGAGTCCTTCACGCTTCCTCCTGAGGTCGAACGCACAGAGCGCCTGCGGTCCATCCTCCACGTCCTGTACCTCCTCTTCAACGAGGGCTACACCACGAGCAGCGGTCCCGACCTGACCCGCACCGACCTCTCGGGGGAAGCTATCCGCCTGGCCCGAACCGTCCACGAGGCCCTGCCCCGGGAGCCCGAGGTGGCCGGGCTACTGGCACTGATGCTCCTGACCGATGCCCGGCGGCCGGGCCGCACCGACGCCGACGGTGCGCTGGTACCACTGACCCAGCAGGACCGAACGCGGTGGGACCGGGACCTCATCGCCGAGGGGATGGCGCTGATCACCGAAGCCCTGGAACAGCACCGAATCGGGGAGTACCAGCTGCAGGCCGCCATCGCTGCCGTGCACGACCAGGCTCTCCGCCTGGAGGACACCGACTGGTCCGAGATCCGGTCTCTCTACGCCCGCTTGGAGACCATGACCGGCAATCCCATGGTGAGGCTCAACCGGGCCGTCGCCGTCGCCATGCTCGACGGCCCCCGGGTCGGTCTTGCCATGCTCGAGGGCCTCGACGGAGAGCTGGGTGACCACCATCGCCTGCATGCCGTTCGAGCACACCTGCTCGAGCAGGAGGGTGACACCGAGGCCGCCGTCGCCGAGTTCCGGCTGGCGGCGGGCCGCACCACCAACCTGCGTGAGCGGCAATTCCTCACCACCGAGGCGGCCCGGCTCGCAAGGGGGGCCACACCGCCCGAGCAAGCCACTCCCCAGGTGGGAATGGTAAGGCCGACCAGTCGGCCAAACTGATGCCAGACTGCCGCTTCAGCAATTGCACCTGGATCCGCCTGTTCGCTCTCTGAGCGGGGGTTCCGAGCGCCCATTGCCGTCAGTACGATTCACGTCGCCCGACGCACCTGCCGACAAGCGTCGCGCCCATCTCCGCGAGATCGGATGCTGAGAAGTGGGGGTAAGTGCCACCGGTCGCGGCGATAGCCTGCCGTTGATGAGGAGTGGCGCACACCGGCGATCGATGACGCCTAAGTGAGCAGCGGTGGCCGACACCGCCTGATCCGCCCGGTGGTCGTCTCCGTGACGTCGGTGATGGTGGTCTTCACCCTGGTCGGACCGGGAAGCGGCATCCCCTCGGCACCGGCCTCCGCCGCGCCCAACTCCGACGCCTCCGGATGGACCGTCTACCACCACGACCCGGCGGGCAGGGGCGTCGCCGCGGGCGTGACCGCCGTCGACACTCGCGCACGGGCCTGGACGTCACCGGCCCTCGACGGGTCGCTCTACGGCGAACCCCTGGTGACCGGGGGTACCGCCTATGTGGCCACCGAGGCCAATGTGGTCTACGCACTCTCGGCGGCAACCGGTGCAATCGTGTGGTCGAGACATCTGGGTCCGGCGGTGCCGGCCGCCGACCTCCCGTGCGGCAATATCGCCCCCACGGTGGGCATCACCGGCACCCCGGTGATCGATTCGGCCCGGAGCGAGCTCTTCGTGGTAGCCGACGAGTTGGTCGGTGGGAAACCGTCCCACCGGCTGGTCGGGCTCAACCTGGCCACGGGTGTCACCGAGATGACCCAGGCGGTCGATCCGGCCGGAGCGACTCCGGCCGCGCTGCTGCAACGGACCGGTCTGGCCCTCGATGCCGGTCGGGTGGTGCTCGGCTTCGGGGGCAACTACGGCGACTGCGCCCCCTACCGGGGCTGGGTGGTGTCGGTGGACGAGGGCGGAGGCACGCCGGTGGACTTCGCTGTCGACGCCGCCAGCAACGAGTCGCAGGGCGCCATCTGGATGGGTGGGGCCGCGCCCGCCGTCGATGCCGCAGGGAACATCTGGGTCAGTGCCGGCAACGGCTCGGTGACGTCCGACGCGCACCCCTACGACCACAGCGACTCGGTGCTCGAACTGTCGCCGTCGCTCAGACTCGAGCAGTTCTTCGCCCCGTCGAAGTGGGCCTCCAACAACGCTGCCGACCTCGATCTCTCCATGGCACCAGCGTTGCTGGCCAACGGTCAGGTGGTGATCGCCGGCAAGGCGCGCCTGGCCTATCTGCTGAGTGGTGCCCATCTCGGCGGCATCGGTGGCCAGCTGGCCACCGTGGGCCCGATGTGCGGCGACGACGTCGACGGGGGCAGCGCCACCATCGGCACCACCGTCTACCTTCCCTGTCTCAGTGGTGTCGTGGCCATCGGCACCCGGACGACACCTGCCTCGTTGCGGGTGCTGTGGAGCTCGAGTGCCGGTGGCGGCCCGCCGATCGTGGCGGGAGGCCTGGTGTGGACCATCGGGCAGGACGGCGTGCTTTCCGGTCTCGATCCGGAGACCGGTGCGGTGCGCCGAGAGGCCTCGGTGGGAAGGCCGGCCAACCACTTCCCCACACCGAGCGTGGGCGACGGAGTCCTCCTGGCCGCCTCGGCTGACCGGGTGGTCGCATTCTCCGCCACGACGGGCACATCAACTCCGAGCACCACCACCACGACAACCACCACGGCCTCGAGTACTTCGACCAGAGCCGGTCGAACAGATCCCTCGGTAGTCTCCTCCGGTGGCGGAGCGGGACCCGGGGCGGCGGTGGCCGCGGTGGCCGGGGGCCTCGTGGTGCTGGGTGCAGCGGCATGGTGGTGGCGTCGACGTGGACGTCGACAGGGCAGGTCCGCAGACCGGGGTCCCTGACGTCGTTCCGCGCGGGAGGGGGGCAGTCGCCGGGCCGCCTCTGCCCGAAGTGCCCGACGGGGTGCGTGACCTCGGGGAATTCCCAGGTCGATGAGTAGACTGCGCCCATGCCTCCGGTCCTGCAGTTGGAGAACCTGCGTTCCGAATTCCGCATGCGCACCTCCTCGGTGGTGGCCGTCGACGGTGTCTCCTTCGACGTGGGTGAGGGCGAGTGCGTGGGGATCGTCGGTGAGTCGGGCTGCGGCAAGAGCACCACCGGGTTGTCGATCATGCGCCTGCTCCCCGGCAACGGCCACATCACCGGCGGATCGGTGACCCTGCTCGGTCGGGATCTGGCCGGCTTGGACGAGAAGGAGATGCGCAAGGTCCGTGGGGATGAGGTCGCCCTCATCCCGCAGGACCCGATGACGTCCCTCAACCCGACCATGACCGTCGGCCGCCAGATCAGCGAGGGGGTCCGGCTCCACCGTGACGTGACTCGCCTGCAGGCCCGCCAGCGGGCGCTCGAGGTGCTCCGCCTGGTCGAGATGCCCCAGCCGTCCGAGCGCCTCGACCAGTACCCCCACGAGCTGTCGGGTGGGCTCCGCCAGCGGGTGATGATCGCCATGGCGTTGGCCTGCGAGCCGAAGCTGCTGATCGCCGACGAGCCCACCACCGCCCTCGACGTGACCATCCAGGCCCAGATCCTCGATCTCATCGACGACCTGCGCCGGCGGCTGTCCATGGCCGTGGTGCTGATCACCCACGACATGGGGGTGATCGCGGGACGGACCGACCGGGTCGTGGTCATGTACGCAGGCAAGGTGGCCGAGGAGGCGGAGACCGGCGAGCTCTTCGGGCGCATCCGCCATCCCTACTCCGAGGCGCTGCTGGCCTCGGTGCCGAAGATCGACCAGAGCCGGGACGAGCGGTTGCTGTCGATACCCGGCCTTCCTCCCGATCTTTCCCAGATCATCACCAACTGCCGCTTCGCTCCCCGATGCCAGTACGCCACCGATCGGTGCCGGAACGAGGACCCGCCTCTCACCGACGCAGTGGACGGAGGACCCCTGGTCCACCGGTTCGCCTGCTTCCATCCTGTCGACCACAGCACCCGGCCGACGCCGGTGCCGGTGGCCGTGTCCTCCGGGGCGGCGGGGGACCGGGCGAGACGAGTCGCCACGCTCGATGCCGCCGGCAACATCCTCGAGGTCCAGGAGCTGGTCAAGGAGTTCCCGGTGATGGCCGGCGCGCTGTTCCGGCACCAGGTGGGGAGCGTCAAGGCGGTGTCGAACGTCTCGTTCGCCATCCGCAGGGGCGAGACCTTCGGGCTGGTCGGCGAGTCCGGGTGCGGCAAGACGACGATCGGACGGCTGCTGGTGTCCCTGGATCGTGCCAACTCCGGGTCGATCCGCTTCGACGGCACCGAGCTGTCGTCGTTGGGGGCGGGGGACCTGCGGGAGCGGCGCCGCGATCTCCAGCTGATGTTCCAGGATCCCTATGCATCGCTCGATCCGCGGATGCGGGTGGGCTCGATCATCCGCGAGCCGCTGAAGATCCACGGCGTGGGGAGCACCGGGGACCAACAGGACAAGGTCCGCTCACTGCTGGGTGAGGTCGGCCTCAGTGAGGAGTCGGTGGAGCGCTACCCGCACGAGTTCTCCGGCGGGCAACGCCAACGCATCGGACTGGCCCGTGCCCTGGCATTGGGACCGAAGGTGATCGTGGCCGACGAGCCGGTGTCCGCCCTCGACGTGTCCATCCAGGCCCAGATCCTCAACCTGATGAAGGACCTGCAGCATCGGCACGGGCTGACCTACGTGATGATCTCCCACGACCTGGCCGTCGTCCGGTACATGGCCGACACCATCGGGGTCATGTACCTGGGCAAGCTGGTCGAGATGGGACCGGCTGCCGAGGTCTACGAGCGACCCGCCCACCACTACACACTCGGACTCCTCGAGGCCGTGCCCGTCGCCGACGTCGAGACCGCCAGGGCCAAGGCCAGCAAGGAGGCGACGGTGAAGGGCGAGCTGCCCTCGGCCATCACGCCGCCGTCGGGTTGTCGGTTCCGGACCCGGTGCGCGGCCGCCCAGGACGTCTGTGCCGAGGTGGAGCCTCTGCTGGCCGACTTCGGAGACGGGCACGTGGCCGCCTGTCACTTCCCACTCCAGACCCCGGTCACCCTGGCCGGTGCCGGTTCGGCGTCCTCGGCCCGATAGGACCACAGAGCGGACCGGGCGCTCAGCGCTGCTGGAGCCTCACCTCGAGGGAGTCGCGGAGTGCATCGCCGACATAGTTGAAGGCGACCACCACCAAGACGATGCAGATCCCGGTGGGGTAGATCTGCCACCAGTATCCGCTGCCTGCCGCGTCCACCCCGTTGGACAGCATGGTGCCCCAGTCGGTCTGTGGGGCGGGAACGCCGAGGCCGAGGAAGCCGAGCGCGGCGAGCAGGAGGATCGAGTCGGCGATCTGGAACGTGGCGAACACCACGATGGTCCCGACCGAGTTGGGAATGATGTGCCTGCCGATGATCCTCGTGCGACTCCCACCCATGACCCGAACCGCCTGGACGTACTCGCGGTTGCGCAAGGACAGCGTCTCCCCGCGGACCAGTCGGGCCGGCACCAACCAGCTGACGAAGGCGATGACCAGGATCAGCAGGATCTCGGACTGGTGGTAGATGGTGACCAGGGCGATCAGCAAGAAGAGCACCGGAATGGACAACAAGACATCGACCACCCGCATGAGGAGGGAATCGAACCAGCTGCCGAAGAACCCGGACATGGCCCCGTACAGCGTGCCGAACACGGTGGCCACCAACGCCGAGGCGAAGCCGACGATGAGCGATGCCTGTCCGCCGAACATCAGGCGCCCGAGGATGTTGTAGCCGTTGCTGTCGGTGCCCAGGGGATTCCCGTTCCCCGGCGGTGCATTGGACGTCGAGTCCTGCAGCACCAGCTGGGCATCGGTCTGGTTGGTGGGGTAGAGGTGTGGGCCGACGAAGCAGAACAGCACCATGAGCACGATGACGCCCAGGCCGACCACGGCCAGCTTGTTCTCCACGAACACCCGGCCCATCTGGCGGAGGATGCCGCCGGTGGACCGCGACTCGCCGCCTTCGGGGACCAGGGCATCGCCCTCGCTCAGCTGGCCACTGGTCATGGTCGGCCCTGCGCCGATGGGCAGGGGGGTCTGACGCTCGTCGTCGTTGAACACCGGGTCCGGTCGGAAGTCGTCGGAATCGGTCACGTCAGTCGCTCCCCAGCCGGATGCGGGGGTCGGCCACGGCGTAGAGGATGTCGGCCATCAGCGAGCCGATCACCGTGGCCACGGTGATCACCAGGGTGGTGCCCAGGACCACCGGGATGTCGTCGTTGAAGGCCGACTGCACGGTGAGGAGACCCATGCCCGGGTAGTTGAAGACGTTCTCCACGATCAGTGCGCCGCTCACGATGGCCGGGAGCGACAGGCCGAGCAGAGTGAGGATGGGGATCAGTGCGTTGCGCAGGGCGTGGCCGTAGAGCACCCGCCTGCTGCTGGCCCCTTTGGCCCGGGCGGTGCGGACGAAGTCCTGGGCCAGGGCGTCCATCATCGACGACCGCATGTACCGACTGAACGAGGCGACCGACGTGGCGGCGAGGGTGACCACCGGAAGCACGAAGGCCCGGGGGTCGGTGAAGATGGCCCAGGCGGAGGCGTCGGTGGGAGGGGAGACGGGGAACCAGTGCAGGTCGAAGGCGAACCAGATGATCAGGAGCGTCCCGAGCAGGAAGTCGGGCATGGCGTAGAAGAAGAACGAGCTGGTGGTCAACGCGTAGTCGATGGGCTTGTTGCGCCGGACCACCTGGAGGATGCCGAGCGGGACGGCGATGATCAAGGAGATGAACACCGACACCCCCACCAGGGTCAGTGTCTTGGGCAGTCGTTCACCGATCACCTGTCGGACGCCCTGGTTGTACTTGAAGGAGTAGCCCAGGTTGAGGTGGGCGAACAGTCCTTCGACGTACCGCCAGAACTGGTCCCAGATCGGCAGGTTCAGGCCGTTCTGCACATTGAAGCGTGCGACGGTGACCGGTGTCGCCTTCGGCCCGAGGACCGCCTTGGCCTCGCCCCCGGGGATCAGCTTGGCCATCAGGAAGGTGATCAGGATCACCCCGATGACGACCACGAGGGCCTGCCCGATCCGCCGGATGAGGAATCCGGTCATCAGCGAAGAACCATGCCAAGGAGCCTCCGTGTGGGAGTGCCCCCGGCATCGGATCGGAGATCCGATGCCGGGGGAGTCACCTCCCGATGCGAGTCATGGCACCGACGCACCTGGACGGCAGGTCGGTGCTGGCCGACTAGAACCTCCAGGCCTCGGGGTTGATCTCCCACAGAGGGTTCTGCGGGGTGACGCCCTTCAGGCCCTTTTGGATCTCGGTGAGCGAGCTCGCCTGGTTGGGCTGGAAGATGGCGGGAAGCTGCTCGGCCAGGTAGTTCTCGTAGGTGGTCAACGGCACCTGGGTCACGTTGGTGGCCAGGATGTTGGCGTCGTTGGTCGGATCGGAGTAGCTCCCCGAGTTGGACCCGGCGCCGGTCTGGAAGATCGACTCACCGGTCGGGTAGTAGTCGGGGGCGAAGATCCAGCCCGCACCCCAGTTCTCCAGCTCCCACGAGCACGCCTTGGTGCCGGCCGTGCAGGGCACCGCGACGCCCAACACCGTATTGAACGAGGCTTGCGACAGGGTGATGTTGATGCCGGCCTGGGACCACGACGACTTCTCTGCGGTCATCAACTGGGTGAGGGACTGCTGGCCGCTGGCGTACTGGAGGTTGAAGGCCAACTTCGCTCCGGCGGGGATGCCGGCTCCGCACTGGTTGGCCCCGGTCCCCGGCGACTGACACGTGGTCGTCCCGTGGGGCACGACCTTCCAGCCGTGGCTCTTCAGGAGGGTGGTGGCCTTGCCCGGATTGTACGGATACGGGTTGTTCTTCACCTCTTGGGAGACGAACGGGTTGTCCGGCTGCGACGGGACAGGGCCGTAGGTGCCGACCCCGTAGCCCTTGTCGATCTTCTTGATGTACAGCGGCTGGTCGACCAGGTACTCGATGGCCTGGCGGACGTACAGCTGGCTGAAGATCTTGCCGGCGCTGCCGCCACCCCCGCTGGAGTTGAAGTTGTAGGGGAAGTAGTTGATCCCCCAGGTGTACAGCGGGGAGAGTTTGAAGTTGGTCAGCCGAGGGTTGTTCGGCCCGGCCTTCAAGGCGTTCGTCGTCCCCTTGGTCACGTCCTGGAACGGGAGGTACCCGACGTTGACCTTGCCGCCGACCAGGGCGTTGAACTCCGCGGACTCGGAAGTGAAGGGGAGTTCGACGAACTTCTTCAGCGTCGGCTTCACCGGACCGGAGTAGGTCTTGTTGGGCACGAAGGTGACATTGCCGGAAGCGTCGAAGTGGGTCAGCTTCCACGGTCCGTCGACCACCTTCCAAATGGGGCTGGTGGCATACGTCGACATCGAGTTGTTGGCAGCCTTCGGGTTGGCCGGGTCGTACCCTGACTGCTTGGACAAGAAGGTCCACACGGCCTTGCACTGGGCGTCGGCGGTTCCGTAGGGAGCGGCGGCGCAGCCACCCGAGTTGGGTGCCCCACCCTTGGCGGTGATGTCCCAGGCGTTGGGCATGGGGGTGAGCTGGGACAGTTCGTTGTAGGTGAACCAGTAGTTGTTGACCGGACCGGTGAGGGTGAAGGTCAGCTGCGTCGGGCTGTCCACGCTGATGCTCTTGATGTCGTCAGGGATGGTTCCGGGGGCGTAGCCCGCCCAGTTGGCCTTCTCCGCGTGGAGCATGTTCATCCAGAACATGACGTTCTCGGCGGTCACGGTCTCGCCGTTGGACCACTTGTAGGGCTTCATGTCGATGGTCACCGTCTCACCGTTGTTGGTGTAGACGGGATTCTGAGCCAGGGAGAGCGACGGATTGAGGTTCGGGGTGGACCCATTGCCGAACCAGTAGAGCGGCCGGTACATGAGGAACTGGAACTGGTTGATGGTGCTCACGCTGAAGAAGGCCAGGCTCATGAACGGGAAGATGTAGTTCGGTGGTGTCTGGGGCAACTCGGCCCAGCTCGCCGTGGTCGGAGTCGAGGCACCGCTGCTGGTGGCGGGAGCCAGAGTGACCAGGCCCAGCGTCAGGGCACCGGCCGCCAGGCCTACGCCCACCATCCGTCGAATCATGCCTGCTCTTCTCATCGGTGCACCTGGTTTCTCTCGCGGTGTTGCGCTGCACGGGCGGCCGGTGGCCGCCCTGTCCCTCGATTCTGGTGCCACCTCGTAGTGAGCGACCGTAACCCAGTTGTCATCCGAGCGCACCCCCTCGGGCCGGTGGTCACATTATGTTCACAAAGCGTCGATCTCCGACGGATCGAGTGGTGGCGGACAAGTTGTGCAGGGGATTCCGAATCGACGGCGTCAGAACTCTATGGTTTCTTGACTGGGTCAGTCGGTGCGGAAGTGCCGCTGACCGGCTGCATCGTCGGTGCCCGGAGCAGTTCGGCCTGCTGCTCCTCCCCGGAGAATCCGAGGGCACGGTACAGGCCGATGGCGGGCCCGACCGGGTCGGCCACCATGACCAGGGTGGCCGCCCCACGGTCCTCCAGACCGTGGAGGCCGGCCCGGTAGACCAGGTGGCTGGCCAGGCCCTGTCGTCGGTGGTCCGGGTGGGTCTCGACGGTCTGGTAGCGGGCCACGGACCCTCCGTCGCTGACCAGACCGAGGTAGGCACACAGCCGCCCGTCGACGAAGGCACCGAAGAAGGTGGCGTGACCCTGGTCGACCAGGAACCGGGCTTCGGCGACGCTGGATTCGAGGAAGTTCCGGTGTCCGGGGGTTGCCGATCCTTCGGACTCAGCCACCGCCACCCGCAGCCCGACCGCCTGTTCCCAGTCCTGTGCCGTGCGCAGCGGGCGAGCCGTGCCGTCGGTCGGGGGCTGTGCCGGTTCCCGAAGCCCTCGGGCGGTGAGGACGGTGCTCGAGTCGATGGTCAGTCCGGCCTCGTCGAGCTCCGCAGTCATCTCCAGCGGGCCCTCCGTGCCGTCGACGCCGAAGGCGACGTGGTCGGCACCGGGGAACTCGGCGGCGAAGAGATCGAGCCACCGCTGGATGTCGCCCGGGACGGGCGCCGACGGGAACAGGAGGAAGTTCCCCCAGTAGAACGACGGGTTCCGCGGCGTCCGTACCACGAGGTGACCGTCGCCCTCGGTGATCTGCGAGCCGGCGAGCCGTCGGACCATCAGGTCGGTGAGGTAGCCGAGGGAGCGAACCTGCACGGGGCGGACTCTATCCCCAGCATCCGTCCAGCCGGCTGTGCCGACCGCCAAGTCGATCCCGGTCAGTCAGACGAGGGTCCGGGATCGATCGCCTGCATCCCGTTGTCCTGAGGAACGGCACGGACGGTGGCGACGGTACGGAGGTGTCGGACGGCCAGCCAGCCGATGCCGGCGGCGGCGAAACACGACGCCGCGCCCACCGCCAGCCCGACCCGGGCGCCGGAGTGGGCGATGATCCACCCGATGAGTGGTCCTCCGATCGGGGTGGAACCGAGGAAGGCCACCGACCAGAGGGCCATGACCCGGCCCCGCATCTGAGGATCGGTCTCGAGCTGCAGGGTCGAGTTCCCCATGGCCAGGAACGAGACGCTGGCGTAGCCGACCAGGGCGAGGGCGACCATCTCCACCGCCAGTACGGGAGCGACGGCAGCGAACAGGATGACCACGCCGAAGACGAGGGAGGCGAGCACCATGGCCCGGAGTCCGGTCTTCCCCCTCGCTGCGGTCATCAGCCCGCCCACCACGGCCCCGACACCCATGGCCGCGGTCATCACGCCGTAGACCTCGGCCCCGCCGTGGAAGACCTGTCTGGCCGCCACCGGCAGGGTCACCTGGAACTCGTAGGCGAGCATGCCCACCAGGCCCATCATCAGGAGGGGCACGGCCAGCTTGGGGGTCCCGGCCACGTAGCGGAGTCCTTCGCGCAGCTGCCCGCGGGTCCGGGCGGTGGGCTCTGACGGGGTGAGCTGGGAGCGGTCCATGGTGGCCAACGAAGCCACCACGGCGATGAAGCTCGTGGCATTGATCATGAAGCACCAGCCCACGCCCACGGTGGCGATCAGCACCCCGCCCATCGCCGGTCCAACCGCCCTGGCCGCATTGACCAGGGTCGAGTTGAGGCTGACCGCGTTGCGCAGGTCGTCGGGTCCGACCATCTCGAGCACGAAGGCCTGGCGCGAGGGGTTCTCGAAGCAGTTGTTGAGCCCGAGAACGACGGCCAGGATGCACACCTCGGTGAAGGTGACCACGTGGAGGAGGGTGAGGAGACCGAGCACCAGGGCCTGGACCCCCATCAACGCCTGGAGCACGATCATCAGGCGCCGCTTGTCCACCCGGTCGGCGATGACCCCGCCGTAGGGTCCGAGGAGAAGCATGGGGAGGGTCTGGAGGGCGATCACCAGGCCGAGGTCGGTGGCCGAGTTGGTCAGGGTCAGCACCAGCCACGCCTGGGCCGTGGTCTGCATCCAGGTGCCGATCAGGGAGACGGCCTGCCCGCTGACGTACCGGCGGTAGTTGGGTACGGACAGCGACGAGAAGGTGCGACGACCGGCGGCCTGGAGGTTCACGGGGTCCGGTCCTTCAGCGCTTCGGCCAGTGCGTCGAGGACGGGCAACGCGGCCAGCAGGGCCTGACGGTCGGTCCCGGTCAGTCCGTCGAGCGCCCGGCTCAGGGCATCGGTCCGCTCGCGCCGCACCTTGCGGACCAGCTCCCGACCGCCCTTGGCCGGGGCGAGGAGGACCACCCGGCCATCGGTGGCGTCGGGGGTGCGCACCACCAGCGACGCGGACTCGAGTTTCCCGGCGATGCGGGAGAGCATGGTGGGATTGAGGCCTTCGGTGGCCGCCAGGTCCGAGAGCCGCACCGGCCCCAGCCGCACGATGGTGGCCAGAACCTGATACTCGGTGGGGGAGAGGTCGGCACCGGCCCGGGTCTGGCGGAGGTGGCGGCTGAGGCGGGCGATGGCCGTGCGCAGGCCGGACGGCAACTCGACCGGGTCGAGGTGACCGGCGACATCGTCGCCGAGTCCGGTGGCGTCGGTGGCGTCGGCGGCGGAGTCGGTGTCCTGGGGGGCGGGCATGTCTGCAGCCTACCAACTATATGCCTGCCAGCAAGCATATAGTTGACGGGCGGTCGAACCCGCTGTGGCGGTCGGACGGACCCGCGAGATCTCATGCCCGGTGGCGGGGGACGCCCTAGGGTCGCGGCGTGCCTACCCCCCTCGAGGACCGACCCGTGCCCTTCGCCCGAGGATCGGTGTCGATCCGGCTCTACCCGCACAACGACCTCCCGGCCGGAACCATCATCGACGAGCTGGTTGCCCAGGCCGGCCTGGCCCTGTCCGGTGGCTTCGACGGGGTGATGACCAGCGAGCACCACGGTGGGTTCGCCGGGTACCTGGCCCAACCGCTGCAGATGGCCACCTTCATCCTCGAGTCCCACAGCGCCGGTTGGGTCGCCGCCTGTCCTCTGCTCCTGCCGCTGCGCTCGACGGTCCTGGTGGCCGAAGAGGTGGCCTGGTTGAGGGCCCGGCATCCAGGCCGCGTGGGGGTGGGAGTGGCCGTGGGCGCACTCCCGCTCGACTTCGAGGCGACCGGATCGGACCAGGCCGACGCCGTCGACCGGTTCAAGGCGGGACTGCCCACCTTGGTGGCCATGCTCCGAGGCGACCGGCTCGGACCGTTGGGGGACGACCCGGCACTGCGTGCGTGTGCCGAGCACCCCGTCCCCGTCTTGAGTGCTGCAGTCTCTTTCGCCGCCGGGCGCCGCGCAGCAGCCAGCGGGGCCGGCCTCCTCTTGGAGGGCATGTCGTCGGCGGATCGGCTGGCCGAGGTGACGAGCACCTACGACGCATCGGGGGGCACGGGGGCCAAGGTGCTCATCCGCAGGGTCTGGCTCGGCTCGCTGCCCAGCGAGCTGGTCGACCGCCAACGGGCCATCTATGACAGCTACTCAGGGTCGACGGCCTCGTTCGGCGACGACCGGACCGTGTGCACCGACGACCCCGCCGTGATGGTCGACCGACTGGTCGACGAGGTCCGCCGGGCCGGAGCGGACGCGCTCAACCTGAGGATCCACCTTCCCGGGATGACCCCGGCGGCGGTGAGTCGACAGATCGAGCTGCTGGGGTCTGCGGTGGTCGGACCGCTCCGGTCGGCTCTGGACGCCCAGCTGGGGTGACCCGAGCGGGTCCGGCCCTCCGGTGGCATCATGCCCACGGCGACGTTCCCGAGCCGCCCCGACCCAGGATGGAGTGACATGGCATCTCGAGTGATCCAATGGGCCACCGGTGGGGTGGGCCGGGCGGCGATCGAAGGGGTGCTCGACCATCCCGATCTCGAACTGGTCGGGGCGTGGGTCCACTCACCGTCCAAGGACGGGGTCGATCTCGGCACCCTGGTGGGACGGGAACCGATCGGGGTGACCGCCACCACCGACATCGACGCGCTGCTCGCCCTGGACGCGGAGTGCGTGGTCTACAGCCCGTTCATGGCCGACCCCGGCGTGGTGGAGGCCATCCTCGGGTCGGGCAAGAACGTGGTCACCCCGCTCGGATGGTTCTACCCACCCGCCGATGAACGCCGGCGCTTCGACGAGATGGCCCGGGAAGCCGGAGTCACCCTGCACGGCACGGGCATCCACCCCGGGGGCATCACCGAGCGGTTCCCGCTGATGGTCTCCGCACTCTCCGGTTCGATCACCCACGTGCGTGCCGAGGAGTTCTCCGACATCCGGACCTATGGCGCGCCCGACGTCGTGCGGGACTGGATGCTCTTCGGCAAGACACCCGAGGAGGCCCGCACCAGCATCATGGCCGACGCCCTCGGAACAGGGTTCCGCCAGTCGGTGATGATGGTCGCCGACGAGCTGGGGTTCGACATCGAGCCCCAGCTGCGGACCACCCACGAGATGGCGGTGGCTACCGCCCCCATCGACTCACCGATCGGACCGATCCAGCCGGGAACGGTGGCGGCACAGCGATTCAGCTGGGAGGCGCTGGTCGACGGTCAGCCGGTCATCGCGGCCACGGTCAACTGGCTGATGGGGGACGAGCACCTCGATCCGGCGTGGGGCTTCGGTCCCGACGGCGAACGCTTCGAGGTGGAGGTCACCGGGGACCCCGGCTGCCTGACCATCTTCAAGAAGCTCCACCCTCCCTCGATCGAGGCGGGCCTGCGCCGGAACCCGGGCATCGTGGCGACGGCCATGCACTGCGTCAACGCCGTTCCCTATGTGTGTGCCGCCGAGCCGGGCCTGCTCACCTATCTGGATCTTCCCCTGGTCTCCGGTCGAGCCGCGTCCGGCCTGCACCGGTCCCGGTCCTCGCCGACCTGAGGACGCCCGCGGTCAGTCGGATCAGCGGGGAGGAGGCGAGGCCACCCACCGCAGCACCGAAGCAAGTGCACGGGCGGTCGGTCGCACCGCCAGGCGGTCGCCGGCGGGGACCGAGGCCAGATGGAGCTGTCGGCGCGCCCACGGGGGGAGCACCCCCTGGGCCGCGGCCACCAACAGGCCGTAGGTGGTGACCTCGTGGGGCCAGCGGCTGACGCCCCGGAGCACGAAGTTGCGTGCCGTCCTGGCCTCACGGGAGAGTCGGAGCTCGGGCCGGACCGAGTCGAAGTAGTCGTGCAGCGCAGGCACGGTGCGCGGCACATGGTCGGCTCCCAGCCCGACGGCCACCCGCTCCATCTCGTCGAGGTACCGGTCCTGCTCCTCGCTCGAGAGCGGTCGGGGGCCGTAGATCTGGGCCGCGGCCAGGAAGCTGTGGACCTCACAGGCGTGGACCCAGCGCAAGAGTGCGGGGTCACCTCCCGAGTACTGCCGCCCGTCGGGGGCGACACCGGTCACCTGGCTGTGGACCCGGCGCACCTTGGCGATGGCGGCCTCCGCCTCCCCCCGGCTCCCGAAAGTGGTGGTCCCGAGGAAGTTGGCCGTGCGCTCCAACCGACCGAGCGGATCCTTCCGGTAGTTCGAGTGTTCAGCGACCCCGGCCATGGCCAGTGGATGGAGCATCTGGAAGAGAAGTGCGGCCACACCTCCGATGAGCATGGCGGGCAGGTCGGCGTGGACCTGCCGGGTGATCGACCCCGGGGGGAAGTAGGCATCGCCGGGGTCGTCACAGGCGGGTCGGGGCGCCTCGCTGACGCCCATGCTGCGTCGGATCTGGGTCTGGATGTGGCTGCGCAGGCGCTCGACGCCCTCGTTGGCCACCGAGGCTCCGACCATGCGGGCGACGTCGACCTGGGCTCGTGGGTCCACGGCAGCGACCCTACCGGGCCGGACCCGGCGGGAGGGCTCGCCCGAAGTACCATCGGCCGGTGCCCGATGATCTGAGTGCGGCGGCGATCGACCGGGCGGCCGAGCGGATCCGTCCCGTGGTGCGGCGCACTCCTCTCGAGGTCAGCGACCGGCTCTCCGGGGCGGTGGGGTACCCGGTGCTCCTGAAACGGGAGGACATCCAGCTGTGCCGTTCGTACAAGGTGCGCGGTGCCTACAACCTGATCGCCTCCCTCGACGCCGGGCAACGCAGTCGGGGGGTGGTGTGTGCCAGCGCCGGCAACCACGGCCAGGGTCTCGCCTACGCCTGCAGCGAACTCCGCCTCCGCGGTCGGGTCTTCCTCCCGACCAACACCCCTCGTCAGAAGCGCCAGCGCATCGAAGCACTCGGCGGCAAGTGGGTCGAGCTGATCATTGCCGGCAGCACCTACGACGAGGCCAGCGCGGCCGCCCTCGCCGACTGCGAGCTCACCGGCGCGGTCTACGTCCATGCCTTCGACGACCTCCGCACCATCGCCGGTCAGGGAACCGTGGCCATCGAGGTCGCCGAGCAGTCCGATGGCACCATCGACACCGTCGTCGTCCCCATCGGCGGGGGAGGGCTGATCGCCGGCGTCGCCGTGTGGCTCCGTGCCCATCGCCCCGGCATCCGGATCGTGGGTGTCGAGCCGGCCGGAGCCGCCAGCATGCAGGCCGCGTTGGCCGGGGGGGCACCGGTCGAACTGGCCCAGGTGGACACCTTCGTCGACGGGGCCGCCGTCCGGCAGGTGGGCGCGCTGACCTTCCCACTGGTGCGGGACCTGGTGGACGAGGTGGTCACCGTGCCCGAGGGTGCGGTGTGCTCCGAAATGCTCGACCTCTATCAGACCGAAGGGATCATCGCCGAGCCGGCCGGCGCCTTGGCCAGCACGGTCGCCCGGCTGGGCATCGTGCCTGTGTCGGGACCGATGGTCTGCATCGTCTCGGGAGGGAACAACGACGTCAGCCGGTACTCCGACATCGTCGAGCGATCCCTGCTCTACGAAGGGCTCCGTCACTACTTTCTGGTCACCTTCTCCCAGGAGCCCGGATCACTCCGGCGCTTCCTCGATGACGTGCTCACCGACGGACAGGACATCATCGCCTTCGAGTACGTGAAGAAGAACAACCGCGAGACCGGACCGGCGCTGGTGGGCATCGAGCTGGAACGCGAATCGGATCTGGCGGACCTCCTCGCCCGCATGGAGGCCAGCCCGCTGGACGTCGAACAGATCCCTCCGGGTTCACCGCTCTTCTCGTTCCTGATGTAGGCGGTGCCGGGGCTGTACCGGCGTCAGCGAACATGCCCTCCGGCGGTCCGGTGTCGGGTGGATCACGATTGACCCGAGCCCTCGCTCCGTCGACGATGGATCCATGACCCACGTCGCACTCGATCTGCTGACTGCCATCGGCGAGGAGGTCGCCGGCGCCGGACCCCCTCCGGCCGTCACCCTCGGGACGGGACGTTCGCTTCCCTCGGTCTTCGCCGTGAGCGACCTGGCCCAGGCGTCCATCGGAGCGGCCGGCGCTGCACTCTCGACCCTGGTGGCAACGTCGCACGGCGGGCGCCCTCCCGCCGTCACCGTCGATCGTGACCTGGCCTCGGCCTGGTTCCTGCAGACCATCCGTCCGGTCGGCTGGGAGATGCCCCCGGTCTGGGACGCGGTGGCCGGTGACTATTCCGCCGCCGACGGGTGGATCAGGCTGCACACCAACGCCCCGCACCATCGGGTCGCCGCACTGTCGGTGCTCGGTGTCCCCGCCGAGCACGACGTGGTGGCAGGGGCCGTGGCGACGTGGTCCGCCGATGAGCTCGAGTCGGCGGTGGTCGGTGCGGGTGGGGCGGCCGCGGCGATGCGTTCGCTCGATGGGTGGCGACGCCACCCCCAGGGACGATCCGTCGCCGGTGAGCCTCTGCTCCGGATGGAGCGGACGTCGGGTGCGCCGCCGATGGACCCCACCGTCGGGGGCCCGGAACGACCGCTCGCCGGCGTGCGGGTGCTCGATCTCACCCGGGTACTCGCCGGTCCGGTGGCCACCCGGCTGCTGGCCGGGTGGGGGGCCGAGGTGCTCAGGATCGACCCCCCGGACTGGGACGAGCCCAGCATCGTCCCAGAGGTCACCCTGGGGAAGCGGTGCGCCCGCCTCGACCTGCGCGCGCCGTCCGGGAAGGAGCGGTTCCTCGACCTCCTCGGCTCGGCCGACGTGCTGGTCCATGGCTACCGCTCCGATGCCCTCGAGGGGATCGGGCTCGGCGCTGCCGTGCGCGACGAACGCCGACCGGGGCTGGTCGACGTGAGCCTCAGTGCGTACGGGTGGACGGGGCCATGGTCGACGCGACGCGGATTCGACAGCCTGGTCCAGATGAGCGCCGGCATCGCCGACACCGGCCGGCTCGCCGTCGGGTCCGATCGCCCGGTTCCGCTGCCGGCCCAGGCGCTCGACCACGCCACCGGCTATCTCCTCGCCGCGGCCGCAATTACCGGATTGACCGTCCGCAGGAGCGAGGGGACCGGGACCCGGTGGCGGGCCTCCCTGGCCGCGACGGCCAAGCTCCTGATCGACGGGGGCACCGTGCGAGACGGCATGGACTCGGAGCCCGCTCGACCGGTCGCGCCGGAGGACGGACCGGTGGAGCGGACGGTTTGGGGTGACGCCCGCCGACTCGTTCCTCCGCTTCGGGTGGAGGGTGCGCCCCTCCGGTGGACCCTCCCTGCTCGTCCCCTGGGCAGTGACGAAGCCCGATGGGAGGCGTAGGGGCGTCGGGGGCGAGCAAGACCGGCGCACCGGCAGGAGCCGTAGCTACTGACGCGCTCCAGTCGTCATCTGCACCAACACCTGCTCGAACGCGGCGTGGTCCGGTCCGACGCACGGTTGAGCGGTCGGGACGGCGGCGGTGCCGGTCTCAGGTCGCGGTCAACATCGATCCGTCCGGTCCGTTCACTTAGGATGGGAGTATGGACGACAGCGAGATCGTCGAAGCCACCGGCAGACTCAACGGCCCACCATTCACCTGCGATCCGCTCCCGCCTGTCGATCCCCGGGACCCCCGCCTCCCAGACAATTCATCGACGAGCAAGGCCCTCGTCTTCGTGGGAGGTCTGGCAGCTCCCGGCAACGAGTGGCCGCTGACCGCGATCCGCCGCTGCGCTCGGGAACAGGGTTGGCGAACCAAGTACTTCAACGAACGATTGATCTTCGGTCCGATCGCCAGATCGGCAGAGAGACTGGTGGACCTGATCAACAAACTTGAGAAGCAACACGGCGCCATCGTGGTGGTCGGGCACTCCATGGGGGGCCTGGTCGCTGAGCACGCCGGAGCGCTCGGAGCACCGA
>JADGOG010000144.1 GCA_017883065.1 Acidimicrobiales bacterium
AAACGGTCGTGGTGGTCGGAGGGCACGGCCATCAGGGACATCGACGGCACAGCCGGATCGGAGTCGGTGGAGGCGGCCGGGATCTCGACCTC
The DNA here is from genome assembly GCA_017883065.1 of Acidimicrobiales bacterium. GTDB lineage: Bacteria > Actinomycetota > Acidimicrobiia > Acidimicrobiales > RAAP-2 > Bog-756. Next base: position 93 of record JADGOG010000144.1, read on the forward strand.
CGGGGCCTCGCCGGAGACGACCTGGGTGGAGTCGGCGTCGAATCGGTGAGTGGTGTCGAAGGGGCGGCCGGTGTGAGGCGCATCCCGGTCGGTGTCCGACGATTCCGCGCTCACCTCGGCCATCGTACTTGAGCGGTTGCCTGCTCACCCCACCGTGTCCGGTGCCGCCGGGGCAGGTTCTGTGGCGACCGGGTCCGGGTCGGGTGCCGGCCGGGCCGAGTGTGGGCGAGGGCGGTCGCTCCTTGGCTCCGCCTTCCCGAGGCACTCCCGGAATTCTGCGTACGCCGTACGCGGAATTTGGACACGCACCGACGACTCCACTTCCCCTTGACCCCGGATGACCGCCTCCCCGGACTATCGGACGGCGATCAGGATCCGCTCCGTCGCGGACGCAGGGTCAGGACTCGAGCCGGCCACCGAAGGGACCGAGAGCGATCAAGTCCGACAGGGTGGACTCCCGGCGGGAGACGGAATCGGTATCGAACTCGGCCCGCAGGGCGGTCACCACCGCGTCGGCGTCGGCCGGTCCGACCAGGGGGAGCAGCACCACCACCGATCGGCCGCCGGTCACCACGGGGACCGGCGCACCCTCCAGGGTGTCTGCCACCACCGCGCCGACCTGTCCGGCCAGTTCGGCGGTGCCGGCCGCGTCCGACCACCCTCGGACGGTGATGGTGGGCACCGGAGGAGCGGGAACCAGGCCGAGCCTTGACCGGTAGACGTCGGAGAGCATGGCCAGTGAGTCGTGCAGCGGGTGGATCGTGCTGCCCGGAACGTGTCTCCACTGGACGGGCACCTCGGCGATGCGCAGTCCCAACCGACGGGCCCGGGCCAGGATCTCGACGTCGAAGGCGAACCGCTCGATGCTCACCAGGTGGAAGAGGAGCCGGGCGGCCGGTGTGCGGAACGCCTTGAACCCACACTGGGTGTCGTGGAGCCCGAGCCCGGTGCCGGTGGTCACCAGACGGTTGAACAGACCGCCCATCACCGAGCGGAGGGCGTAGGTCGTCTCCACCATCGAGTCGGGCAGCGCTCGCGACCCGATGACCACGTCGTTGGTCCGGAGGCCCTCGAGCAGGCGGGTGACCGCCCGGGGGTCGATGGCGAAGTCGGCGTCCATGAAGGCGGTGCAGGCTCCCCTGGCCACGGTGACCCCGGTGCGGACGGCGGCGCCCTTGCCCCGGTTGGAGGGGTGGCTGATCACCCGGTGGTGGGGGAGGTTGGCCAGGAGCGTGCGGGCGATCTCCGCCGTCTGGTCGTTGCTGCCGTCGTCGACGAAGACCACTTCGGTCCGAGCCAGGTCGATGGCACCGTCGGACACCGCTCCGTCGAAACGCTTGAAGCCGTCGACGAGGCGGGGCGCCTCGTTGTACGCGGGGACGATGATCGAGAGGTCGAGGGTCATGGGCCTGGGGTCCGACCCTAGGCCCGCCCAGGGTCCCCGTGCGATCGGCATGCCGTCCCCGGAAGGGCGGCTAGGGGCGGGCGGCACCGACCAGGCTGGAGTACCAGAGCGGATTGAAGCTCACCACCGTGCCGGTATGGGCCGCCTGGATGATCGTGTTCACGCCGTACTTGGTGGCATGGCCGTCCAGGGTGGGCCCGACGTACATGATCACGTGGTCGATGGTGGTGCCCGGACCACCGAAGGCGAAGAAGATCAGGTCGCCGGGCTGGAGGCTGCTCATGCTCACGTGCCTGAACGAGGCGTACTGGTCGGCGGCCGAGTGGTCCATGCGCACCCCGGCCTGCGCCCAGGCCAGCATGGTCAGGCCCGAGCAGTCGACGCCCGACGGGCTGGCCCCGCCCCACACGTAGGGCACGTTCAGGTACTTCATGGCCCCGTGCACCGCGGCCAGTCCCGCCGCCGAGGTGGCGCCGCTGCTTCCGGCGGGAGTCGCCCCGCCCGGGGTCGACGGGGGCGAGGAGGATCCCGCCCCCGGCTTGGGTGCGGTCCCGGTCACCGCACCGGCCGCCTGATTGGCGGCGCTGGCTGCGGTGGTGGCAGCCGGCGTCCCGCTGCCGACGGCGCTGGCCACCGAGGACGCCTGCGAGGCCTGGGCTGCGGCCTGCTGCGCGGCAGCCGGGGTGGTGGCGGTCGCCGCGGCCTGTGCGGCCGCGGTGGCCTGGGCCGCGGCCTGCTGGGCGATCTGCGAGGCGAGCGTGCCCTGCACCTGAGTGAGGGTCGCCTCTGATGCTGCCGCGGCCGCGGCGGCACTCTGGCGGGCCGAGTCCTGCACGGCCAGCTGGGTCGTCTCGGCCTTCTGCTCGCTCAGCAACTTGGTCTGGGTGGAGGTGAGCGCTCTGGTGGTGGCCTGCACCCGGGCGACGTCATCGGCCACGTTGCCGGCACTGATCTTCGAGTACAGCGAGCGGATCTGGGATGCCGTGGACGGCGAGGCGAAGAGCTCGGCCGTGGCCGTCGACGAGGTGTCGCCGATGTAGGCCCGGATGGCGTCCTTGCGCAGCCTGGCCCGCTCGGTGACCAGTTGGACCCGGGCCGAGGCGACCGATGCCGACGTGCTCTGCAGGGCGGCGCGAGTGCTGTCGAGCTGGACGGCGGCCTGGTTGTAGAGCTCGTCGGCCTGGTCCAGAGCGGCCTGCTGCTGGGAGATCTGGGCGGCGATGGCGCTCACCTGGTCCTCGGTGGTGGCGATCTGCGACTGGGACGGCACCCCGCCCGCAGCACCGGCGGATCCGCTCGCACCGCTCGAACCGGAGGACCCCGTGGTGCCGGTGGCCCCGGCCGATCCAGGGACGGGGACAAGGACGAGGGCGATCGTGCTGATCAGGCAGGCCAGGGCGGTTCCGGCGGCCACCCTGGCATGTCGCCGGGAGCGCCCAGGTCGGCTCCGCCGATCCGGGCGCGCTGAGCGATGGGCTGCCCCCCGTTCGGTTCTCTGGTCAAACACTTCGGTCACGATAGTCCCTCTGCCCCTACGAAAAAAGGGGGAAATCGCAGTTCAAGATGGCTTTTTGGTGTGCTGGAGGTAACAGGTTGGCTACGGTTCGGCGGAGTGGGCGCCCGGGCCGTCGTCGAAGCAAGATCTTCGATGCCCGTCGGCCGGACCGCCAATCCTGTGCAGTCGTTAAGTTGCTGGGAACATCGGCAGGTCGGCGGTGGAACTGGAGGTCCCAATGACGGAAGGCGTGGTCGAGGTCCGGGGCGGCCGTATCCGAGGGGTCCGTCGGCGCGATCTCTGGACCTTCTCCGGGGTGCCCTATGCGGCGTCGCCCGCCGGTGAACGACGGTGGCGGCCTCCCGCGCCGCCGGATCCCTGGACGGGTGTCAAGGAGTGCGACCGGTTCACCCCCATCGCCCCCCAGGCGCCGGGCCTGGTGGAGATGTCTCTGGGCGGCGAGCCCGACGAGCAGTCCGAGAACTGCCTCAGTCTCAACGTGTGGACCCCGGGTCTCGACAACGGACGGCGACCGGTGATGGTGTGGGTGCACGGCGGCTCCTTCGTGAGCGGTTCGGGCGCCGGCAGCCTCTACCGGGGGGGGACGCTGGCCCGTGAGGGTGACGTGGTGGTGGTCACCGTCAACTACCGACTCGGATTGCTCGGCTTCCTCGCCCACCCCGCACTCGAGGAGCCGGGACAGACCTGGTTGGACGGGGAGCCCTGGTCGGGTTGCGGTAACTGGGGACTCGCCGATCAGGTGGCCGCGCTGCGGTGGGTGCACGACCACATCGCCGAGTTCGGTGGCGACCCGGGAAGCGTGACCCTCTTCGGCGAGTCGGCCGGGGGGATGAGCGTGTCGGCGCTGTTGGCGGTGCCGGCGGCCCGGGGGCTGTTCCACCGGGCCATCGTGCAGAGCGGTCCGCCGTACACCTACACGGTCGAAGAGGCAGCGAGCCGGGCCGAAAAGGTCGCTGCCCACCTGGGAGTGCCGATGACCCGCGCCGCCTTCGGGCAGGTCCCGGCCGACGATCTCGTCCGTGCGGCCACCGAGGTCGGTCAGGTCCCGGCCAACCACGACGACTCGGGCCTCCTGCTCATGCCGGTGGTGGACGGCGGCCTGGTGGCGGTGGCTCCCGAGGTGGCGGTGGCCACCGGGTCGGTGGCCGACGTGCCCTTGCTGATCGGTACCACCCGTGACGAGTCGGCGTTCTTCACCGTGGGCAACGCCACCCTGGCTTCGCTGGACGACGACGGCCTGGTGCGCTGGACCCGCCGTCTGACCCCCGACGTGTCCGAGGCCAGGCGACTCATCGACGAGGTGCGCGATGCCCGGGCCGGTCGGGGCGAATCGATCGTCCCGCGGGACCTGTGGGTGGCCATCGCCACCGAGTTCGTCTTCCGGTTGCCCACCATCCGCCTGGCCGATGCCCACGCCGCAGTGGCGATGCCCGGGGTCGGCACCTACTGCTACCTGTTCACCTGGGAGTCGCCGGCCTTCGGCGGCTACCTGGGCTCGTGCCACGCGTTGGAGATCCCCTTCGTCTTCGGGACGGTCCACAACCCGGCCGTGCAGGGATTCTGCGGTGGGGGCGACGACGCCTTCGCCCTGTCCGCACTGATGCGCCGGGCGTGGACCACCTTCGCCCGCACCGGTGCACCGGGACCGACCGGGCCGTCGTCATCAGAGGAGTGGCCCACCTGGGAGGCGGGCATCCGGCCGACCGTCGTGCTCGGACCGTGGGCGGGGGGCGACGGGCTGGCCACTGTGGTGCACCGCCCGCGGGACGAGGAGCTCGAGGCGCTGGGTGCGGTGGTGGCCCCCCGGGTCACCGTCGACTGAGCATCCGTGTGACGGCGGAACCGGTCAGCCGGTCCATCCGCCGCTGTAGCTGAAGAACTGACCGGTCTGGAACCGAGTCGTTCCCTCGAGGAGGACGGCGGTGAACTCGGCCAGTTCGGCCATCGTGCCGAGACGCCGGGCCGGGGTCTGGGACTCGATCTTGGCCCGGCGCTCCGGGTCGATGTCGGCGCCGCTCGCCTTCAGGAACCCGGGAAAGTCCATGAAGTTGGTGCCGATGGCGTTGATGCACAGGCCGTCACGCGCGTACTCCTGGCCGACCGCCCGCACCAGGGCGTTGGCTCCCGCCCGGGTGGCCGAGTAGGTCGAGACGCGGGGCTCGGGTCGGGCCCCGGTGGCGCTGGTGAACAGCACCACGTCGCCCGAGCCCTGGGTCACCATGGCCGGGACGAGGGCCTGGAGCCCGTAGAAGGCCATGTCCAGGTTCTCGGCCTTGGTCCGCTCCCACTGGTCGGGGGTGATGTCCACGAACCGGCCGGTGATGATTCCGATGCCGGTGACCAGGCAGGCGGCGTCGATCCGGCCGAACCGGTCGAGGGTCCGCTCCACCAGCGAGGTGTTGCCCTCCGCCGTCCGCAGGTCGACCTCGCCGCCGGGCACCACCTCGACCTCGGCCCCGCCGGCCCTCAACTCGTCGACCAACGACGCGTCGGGGGCGTGGAGGACCAGGCGGTGGCGGCCGGCCAGCCGCCTGGCCAGGTCGGGACCGACGTAGTCCCCGGTCTGAGTGAGCAGTGCCACTCGCTTCTCCATGGAGGTCAACGTACCCTCCGGCGGCGGATCGAACCGGGGCCCCGTGGGGCGAGGCCGCGTCGCAACCCCGGTGCGGTGACCGACCCTGGGTACGATGCAGGAGAAGTCCGTGCGCACCGGGCATGCCGGGCCGGCGACGGGTTCGTCGGGGGCAGGCACGGCGTTCTCCGGCACGGGGACGTAGCCCAATCGGCAGAGGCAGGGCGCTTAAACCGCCTCCAGTGAGGGTTCGACTCCCTCCGTCCCCACCAAGTCCCACCACCCAGAGCCACCACCCAGGTCCACCACCCTGGGCCATGCCGTCGGACTGCGGGTGATGGCCGCGGGGGTGGAGCACCGGGTAACGCTCGAGCTGCTCACCTCGCTCGGGATCTGCTTCGGCCAGACTCGGATGCGTACCCGAGTGGAGGAGACACCATGGTTGACGACTTGAGTGACCCGCGCCGCCACGAGCCGGCGTTCGTGCTGTCCGAGCGGGAGATGCTCGAGGGCTGGCTCGAGTTCCACCGCACCACGCTCCAACTCAAGTGCGAAGGCCTCGACGATGCCGCTCGCAAGGAGCGACCGGTCCCCACGTCGCTGCTCTCGCTGCACGGCCTGGTCCGTCACATGGCCGAGGTGGAACGGAGCTGGTTCCGGCGAGCCCTGCTCGTCGATCGGGGGGCGCCCGACCTGTTCGGCGAACCGGGGGTGGAGGACGGCGAACTGGCTCCCCTCGACGACGCCGACTGGGACGCCGACCTGGCGGTGTGGCAGGCGGAATGCGAGGCCAGCCGCCGGGCCGCCGCCGCGTCCGACCTCGAGCACGTGGGGGACAGGCGGGGCGATCCCTGCTCGTTGCGGTGGATCTACAACCACATGATCGAGGAGTATGCCCGGCACAACGGCCATGCCGACCTCATCCGCGAGCTGGTGGACGGGAGCGTGGGGTGGTGATGTAAGCGTCCTGCTTCGGTGGCCCCGAGGCCTGGTGGGCTTGGGTGGGATGACCTCCTGACCCGACCTGACCTGACCTGAGCCGTTCGCCGGCGCCGTGCCTCGAGAGCACGGGCACACCTGCTTCGTTCGGAACATTCGAATGGTCGGCGAAGTCACGACTGGAGCGACATACCGATCCCCTGGTTCTGGCGAAACGAGTGGGCCGAGGGAGACCAGGAGGGCACCCCAAGAGGGCACC
>JADGOG010000145.1 GCA_017883065.1 Acidimicrobiales bacterium
CCACCCCGGGGTGGTGGTCTCGCCGGCGACACGGCGGGCGAAGACCGATCCGGCCAGCATCTGCAGGGCCAGGTCGAGGTCGGCATCGACCTGTAGCTGTCCGAGCTCCCGGGCCCGCTCCAGCAGCGAACGGGCAAAGCCCATCCGGGGACCGACCACCCGTTGGCGGTGGAGGGCCAGTGCGCTCGGATCCTCACGCGTGCCGATCAGGGTCCCCACCACTTCGAGGCACCCTTCGGCAAACCGCCGGTCGAAGTCGTCGAGGTAGAGGATCAGGTCGGCGCGCGGATCGGCCGAAGGCCCTTCGGCCAGGTGAGTGGTGCTGTTGCCGGCGATGGCCGCGGTGACCAGGTCGGCCTTGTCGCGGTAGCGCCGGTAGATGGTGGCCCGGGCCACGCCCGCCTCACCGGCGATGCTCTCCATGGTCACCTTGCCGTAGCCGAGCTCGGCCAGTTGGCGGAGCGCAGCATCGGTGATGGCTGAACTGGCCCGCTCGTCCCGGGGTCGGCCCGGGCCTCGTCCCGGGCTCGGTGCGGCCGGCACCAGAGGGCCGGCTCCGGTGATCGTCACGAGGTTGCCCCGTGGGGCACGGCGGGCTCGGGCCCGGTCGGCGCCGTGGGTGGCGCCACACTGGGGACGAAGTCGCGCTGGCGCACCAGCGCGAACGCCCCCACCGACCCGGCAAGGGCGATGACCGCCCCGATGATCATGATGGTGTTGAGGGTGGCCGAGAAGCCGACGCGGTAGGCGTGGAGGAGGGCGGTCCGAGACGCCGTGGTGGGAAGCGCGGCCGCAGCCTGGCGCACTCCGCCCCCGAGAATGGCCGCCTTGAGCTGGGCCCCGCCGTGGGCGATCACCGACTGTCCCGTCGACGTGGCCCCGAGGGCACTCATCGTCCTGTGCTGGATCTGGGACTGGAAGACCGAGCCCAGTCCGGCGATGCCGGTGGCGATGCCCACCTGACGGAAGGTGCTGTTGGCGCCCGAGGCCATGCCGCTGCGCTGTGGCGGCACCACCGAGATGGCCGAGGAGGCGAGCACCGGGTTGACCGTGCCGATCCCGATACCGGCCACGATGAATCCGGGCAGCAGCACCGTCCAGCTCGACGTGGCGTGCGTCGTGGACATGACCAGGCAGCCCACGGCGATCAGGAACAGCCCGGTGCCGAGCAGGTAACGGGCATGGATCCGCACGGTGAGCTTGCCGGCGATGGGGGACACGACGAAGGCGAGGAAGGTGAGCGGGAGGAAGCGCACCCCTGCGGCCAGTGGTCCGTACCCGAGGTCGTCCTGGATGTAGAGGGTCAGGTACAAGAAGAGGGCGAAGATCGAGGCGGACAAGGTGAAGGCGGCCAGCGACACACCGGTCACGGCGGGCCGCTTGAACAGGGTCAGGTCCAGCATCGGATCGGCCTGACGCCACTCGGCCACGAGGAAGGTGGCCAGCAAGACCGCCGCTCCGATCAGCAGCCCGACGATCAGTGGGCTGGACCAGCCGTCGTCGTTGCCCCGGATGAGGGCGAAGACCAACATGAACAGGGCGCTGGAGAAGGACACGAACCCGATCCAGTCGACGCGTCGCTGATTGGGATCCTTCGACTCCTGGACCTTGGCCAGGGTGAGCCCGATGGCCAGGATCCCGATGGGGACGTTGACGAAGAAGATCCACCGCCATCCGATCCCACTGGTGATGGCTCCGCCGACCAGCGGTCCGACAGCCACCGCCCCGCCGAGGACGGCACCGTAGATGCCGAAGGCGGTGCCCCGCTCCTTGCCGGTGAACGCCGACGCGATCAGGGCCAACGAGGTGGCGAACATGATCGCACCCCCCACGCCCTGGGCCGCTCGGGCCAGATTGAGCACGAGCGAGGTGGTGGCCAGGCCGCACACCAGGGACGACACCGAAAAGACCCCGAGCCCGATGGCGAACACCTCCCGCCGTCCGAACATGTCACCGACCACTCCGGCGGTCAGGAGGAAGGCGGCCAGCGTCAGGGAGTAGGCATCGACCACCCACTGGATGTCACTGAACGACGAGTGCAGTGAGCGCTGGATGTCGGGGAGCGCCACGTTCACGACGGTGATGTCGAGCAGCAGCATGAAGGTGGCGGTGCAGACCGCGATCAGGGTCCACCACTTTCGGTCCAGTGCGGGCACGTGGGTCCTCGTTCCTCGTCGGGGGCACCGATCGGGTGTGGGGGCAGGAAGGGTTTCGATGCGGTACGTACTGTATCGTATTCAAACCACGATGCGCCCAAGGTGGCCGTATCCGGTGGATCGTGAGGGGAGTGCGCCCGGCCTCGGCCGGCGCGGCACCCGGACGGTGCTGCTCAGGCCGCCTTTTCCAGGATGTGGACCCCGCAGGCGGACCCCAACCCGATCACGTGGGCCAGTCCGACCTTGGCGCCGACGATCTGACGGTCACCCGCCTCGCCCCGCAGATGGGTGGCCACCTCCCACACGTTGGCGATGCCGGTGGCGCCGATGGGGTGCCCCTTGGACTCGAGACCGCCGGACACGTTGACCGGCATGGACCCGTCCCGCCAGGTGGCCCCGGAGTTGAAGAAGTCAACCGCCCCTCCGGTCTCGCACAGCATCAGGTTGTCGTAGTGGACCAGCTCGGCGGTGGCGAAGCAGTCGTGCAGCTCGACCAGGTCGAGGTCGGAGGGCCCGATGCCCGCCTGCTCATAGGCCTGGATGGCCGCGTTCCGGGTCAACGTGTTGACGTCGGGGAGGATCTGGCACGACTCCTCCCACGGGTCGGTGGTCAGCACCGAGGCGGCGATCTTGACTGCCCGCTTCTGCTGTTCCAGCGAGAGGGTCTTGAGCTTGGCCCCGCTGACCACAACGGCGGCCGCCGCACCGTCGCAGTTGGCCGAGCACATCGGCCGGGTATTGGGGTAGGCGATCATGATGTCGCCCATGATCTGCTCGAGCGACATCTTCTTGGAGTAGGCGGCCTTCGGGTTGAGGGTGGAGTGCGAGTGGTTCTTCTCGCTGATGCGGGCGAACAGCTCGAAGCTGGTGCCCCCGTAGCGATGGCCGTACTCCATGCCGATCTGGGCGAAGACCCCGGGCATGATCTCGGTGCCGATGCGACCGTCGATCGGTGCAACCGCCCCGTAGCGACCCGACGGGGTCCAGGTCGGCGACTCTTCCTTGCGACTGCCGCCGGCGAGCAGGCCGGCCCCGGACAGCTTCTCGACGCCGAAGGCCAGACCCATGTCCGCCTCACCCGACTTCACGGCCATGCACGCCACCCGCAGGGCGGTGGCCCCGGTGGCACAGGCGTTGGACACGTTGTAGACGGGGACCCCGGTCTGGCCCAGCTGCTTTTGCACCTGCTGGCCGATGCCGGCCTGGGCCATCATCAGGTTGCCCGCCCCGATCACCCCCATGTCGGCCATGGTCACACCGCCGTCGGCCAGTGCCCCCTGCACGGCTTCGGAGGCCAGGTCGACCAGGTCCTCGTCGGGGTGCTTGCCGAACTTGGTCATGTGGATACCCAGGATCCACAGGTCGTCAGATGCCACGGTTCAACCTCCTACCGGTTCGAAGCCGAACCCGATCGCTTCGGTTCCTTGCTCGTCGGTCCCGATCACCTCGGTGGCCAGGCGGACCTTCATGCCCAGAGACACATGCTCGGGGTCGGGCGCCACGTTGATCAGGTTCCCCCGCACGCTGGTGCCGCCGCAGTCGACCATGGCGGCCACGTAGGGAACCGGCACGCCGGGGGCGGCGAAGCTGACGATGGTGAAGGCCCGGACCTCGCCGGTGGTGTCGATCCCCACCTTGGTGAACTCGGTCTTCCCGCAACTGGCACAGGCGTTGCGCCGATCGAAGAAGCGCGCCCCGCACCCGGTGCACTGATTGGCCACCAGGTGGGGCTCGTCCCCCAGCACCAGGTAGTCGACCAGCGGAATCTGCTCGGCCATGTCCCCAACTTCCCGCGTCGTGTCCTTGGATGTCGATCGCCACCGTAGCGGTGCGGTGAATTCGTCCGCTACTCGGCGACCGGGAAGGTTCCGCCACGGGTGGTTCGACGGCTACCCGAGATACGGTCCGGCGACGTCCCGGTACAGGTGCAGGTCCACGGTCCTCGGAGTGCCGGTCGCCTCCGAGATGGGGATCCTCTCGATCCGGCCCGAGCGCAGCGCCACCATCTTCCCGAAGTCACCGTCGTGCACGGCAGCGAGCGCCTCGGCTCCGAAACGAGTGGCCAGGACCCGGTCGAATGCGCTCGGCGTGCCACCCCTCTGGATGTGACCGAGCACGGTGACCCTCGACTCGTAGCCGGTCCGCTGTTCGATCTCGGCGGCCACGTAGGCTCCGATCCCGCCGAGGCGGGGATGCCCGAACTGGTCGGTCGCCGACCCGATCCGTCCCACGCCGTCCGACTCCGCTTCTTCGAGGGGCTGCGCCCCTTCGGCCACCACCACCGTCGAGAAGTACCGACCTCCGTTGTGGCGACGGGTGAGCCTGTCGCACACTGCGTCGATGGAGAACGGCACCTCGGGGATCAGGATCTCCGCCGCACCTCCGGCCATGCCCGCGTGGACGGCGATGTGGCCGACGTGTCGACCCATCACCTCGCACACCATCACCCGGTGGTGCGACTCGGCGGTGGTCTGGAGACGGTCGATCGCCTCGGTGGCGATCTGCACCGCGGTGTCGAATCCGAAGGTGACCTCGGTCCCCGCCAGGTCGTTGTCGATCGTCTTGGGCACGCCCACCACGGCCAGGCCACGTTGGTGCAACTTGTCGGCGGCGCCGAGGGTGTCGTCCCCCCCGACGGCCACGACGGCGTCGATTCCGAGGGATCTGACGGTGGCGAGCACCTTGTCGGGACCATCCTCGGTGGCGAAAGGGTTGGTCCGGGACGTCCCCAGGATGGTCCCGCCGTGGGCGAGGATGTCCCGACACCGCTCCGGGTCCAGATCGGTGACCTGGCCCTCGATGGCGCCCTTCCATCCGTCGACGAATCCAACCGCGGAATCGCCGTGGCGGACCGCTCCCGCCACCACCACCGCTCGGATCACCGCATTGAGCCCGGGGCAATCGCCCCCGCCGGTGAGGATGCCGATACGCATGGAACCCATCAAAGCACGGAGTGGGGTCGGCTACGGCGTCATGTCTGGCGGCGGTCCCCCGGTGGTCGACGGTGCCGGGTCGACACCATCAGGCCCTGGTGCACTCCTGAAGATGGGAAGTCCAGGAGGCACCAGATCGCGGTGGGTCCACAGCACAACGCCGGCCACGGCTGCGATGTAGACAGCTTCGACGAGAAAGCGTGTCGCCGTTCCTCGTCCTCCGAAGGACCCGAAGACGCCAGGTCCGGCGATGACGAAGATCAGGTAGACGGAGAGAACGGTCATCACCAACAGGGCCATGACCGACAAGAACGCGACCGCCGCCACGTAGCTCTGGCCGACCCGCCGAGACGGATTGGGCAGCTCGGCGTCGTCCCGAGCCAGCACAAGTCCTCGTCGAAGGTGAGTGATCAACAACGCCACGCTGATGAGAGTGACCAGGCCACCCAGCACGACGGTGCGGGCTACCGAGTTGGTGATGGAGCTCGGGTGGCTCCCGACGATCTCCACCAGCGCTGCTACCACCGCGGCCGAGCCGATGATCGAGATCCCGATCGTGAAGAACGAGACGGCGAAGTAGTACACGGACTGCGGGCGGCGACCGCTCGGATCGGGATCGGCCCGATTGGCCACGACGATGATCACGAAGACGCCCACGATCGCCAGCACGGCGAAGATGGCGAGCACCTCGGCGAGTACCCCCAGGATCGGGGCCAGGCCGAAGCCCGGGCCCGGTGCCGCGGAGAAGCCCGATGCTCCGCCTTGAGAAGGGAACGGGCCCGGACCGTTCGGGAAGTTCGGTGTCCCGGCGCCATTCATGAAGCCAGGAATCGTCGTGGGTACGGAATTCAAGACGGTATTCATTAGGTTGCCCCCCTCACATCGCCGACCACCCGTGGCTCAGACACACACAGGCGCTGTGTTGCACTCAAGTCAACTAGACGGTGCTGACTTGCGCAACGGTGCCTTGACACGGACGATCGGGGTGGACGCGGTGCAGAGTGGCTGCAGGTGGCAAGGATGGGCGAGCAGCTAGTAGCTCAGCGAGGGGTACCAGTCGCCTCGCCCGCCCGGTGTGAGGTCGAGGAGGTGCCACACCGGGGTCAGGAGATCGATGCCGCGCTCGCGTCGGTCGTCGGCCATCTGCGCTCCCTTGGAGTACCGGTGGATCACCGTACCGTCGTCGCCGAGCGTGAACACCGAGATCCACTCCGTCTGGGCACCGTCTGACTCCTCGCTGCCGAGGTCGTACTTGAATGTGGAGTCGCCTGCACTGAGAAGGCGCACCTCGTTCCAGCCGCGCGCGGCGGCGTGAGCTTCGAGGGCAATGGGTTCGGCGGCAGCGACGATGGCGAAGTCGATGTTCTGCGAGAGGTGAGGCGCCACCGCGTTGTACCCGTCGATCCACATCGTGCACAACGGGCAGGGGCTGGTCTGGGACTTGCCGTACATGAAGTGGTAGAGGACAAGGGCTCGGTCCGGGGCGCTGAAGAGTTGGGACAGTCGTATCTGCTCCCCGTTCGAAACGTCGACCAACTCGTAGTCGTCGACCGTCGTGTCTGCGGGTAGGCCCCTCCTGAGGGCGGACACTCGCTCGACGTGGTCGATGAGGTCGAGCTCGGCGACACGAAGCTCCTCACGCCTGCGTCGATACTCGTCGGATTCATCCAATCG
>JADGOG010000146.1 GCA_017883065.1 Acidimicrobiales bacterium
GAGGCGGCGTTGTTGGTGTGCAAGGTCGACAGCACCATGTGGCCGGTGAGCGCAGCCTCGATGGCGATCACCGCGGTCTCCTTGTCCCGCACCTCTCCCACCAGCACGATGTCCGGGTCGGAGCGGAGGATGGCCCGCAGGGCGGAGGCGAAGTTGAGGCCGGCCTTCAGGTTGAGCTGCACCTGGTTGACACCCTTGAGCGGGAGTTCGACCGGGTCCTCGACGGTAATGATGTTCTTCTCCGGCGAGTTGAGGGCGGTCAGCGTCGTATAGAGGGTGGTCGACTTGCCCGAACCGGTCGGCCCGGTCACCAGGATGGTCCCGTACGGCTTGGTGTAGAGACCTTCATACGTCTTGAGCAGGTGGTCCTCAAAGCCGAGGTCGGCGAATCCGAGCACCACACTCGACTTGTCCAGCACCCGCATGACGATCTTCTCGCCGTAGATGGTGGGCAACGTGGCCATCCGGAGGTCGATTCCCTTGCTCCCCACATTGAGCGAGATCCGACCGTCCTGGGGGACCCGGTGCTCGGCGATGTTCATGTCGGCCATGACCTTCAGGCGGGTGGTCACCGCCGGTGCGATCGACCTCGGTGCGGTCGACGCCTCGTGCAGCACGCCGTCGATTCGGTACCGGATCCGCAGTTCGGTGGCCGTGGGTTCGATGTGCACGTCCGACGCCCGCTCGTTGAGCGCCTGAAGGATCAGCAGGTTCACATACCTGACGATCGGGGCTTCCTCGGTCACCGCCTGGATGTCGTCGACACCGCCCGTGGAACCCTGCCCCTCGATGCCGAGTGAGGCCTCCATGGCCATGTCGGCGGCGTCGCCGCCACTGTTGAACGCCTTCCCGATATAGGCGCTGATCTGGCTCCGCGTGGCCACCACCACGATGAAGTTCCGCCCCATGATGGTGCGGAGGTCGTCCATGGCGAACACGTCGGTGGGATTCGATGCCGCCACCACCGGAGTGCCGTTGTTGTTGGCGATCACCATCACGTTGTGGTGACGGGAGGTCGACTCAGGGATGGTCCCGGCCTCGACGTAGTCCACGCCGACCGTGTCGAGGTCGACGAACTCGAGCCCCATCTCTTGGGCCATCCCCCACATCAGATCGGCCTCGGTGACCAACTTCCGTGCGGTCAGGATGCGGGCGATGCTCTGTTCGGTCCGGTAGTGCTCCTCGAGCACGGACTCCATGTGCTCGAGGGCCACCCGACCGCCGTCGACGAGCGCCTTGGCCAACGGCGGGAACATCGAGGTACCGCTCGGAGCATCGAAGCCCGCAGGATCGAAGCCCTGCTCCTCGCTCAGCTGCTCCTGGTAGGTGGCGACCGCCTCGGCCACCAGATCAGCGGCCAGGGATGCGTCGTCGACACTCTCGGAGGGCTGTTGCCCGGGGAGCTCCTCCGCCTGAAGCGAGCGCGCCAACTCGGCAAGCTGGTCGGCACTTGCGGCCAGAGGATTGGCAGGCATCGTCGGAGGGGGCGGGGCCACGGCGGTCCCGAAGGACGGGAGCACGTTCGTGGCTGGTTCGAGGGTCTCGAACTCCATCATCGAGGTGTCCAAGGGCTCGGGCGCATCGAGGAGATCGCTCAGGAGGCTCGGAGGATGGTCGGGCACGGGTTCGAATGATGTCGCGGTCTCCTCACCGTGCGCTTCGCCGCCATTGGCGTCGGCCGCCTCGGAGCCCTGCACTCCGTCCGACTCATCCGGTGCGTCCACCGGTGGGGTCTCGTCACCGGTGGACAGGGTCTCCGAGAACTCGGCGTCGGAGTCGACACCCGCCTTCTGACGTTTCTTGTCGTACTTGCCCCGTCGCCCTTTCCCGCTGGAGGTGACGACCGGCTCGTCGATCACGGTCAGATCGACGGCCCCCTCTGGGTGCGAGGGCGCGCCGTCCGGCTCGTCGAAGGCGGGGGGATCGGGAGAGAGTATGGCCAATGAGTCGAGCACGTTGGGGGCTGCGTCGCTGCCGCTCGATGTGGTGGCGAAGGCGTCGGCATCCTCGTCGGCACTGGCGAGGGTCTCAGGGTGGACAACCTCTTCCACCTGCGGAATCTCCGGACTGTCCACCTCGGCGACCTCCGACACTTCCGACACTTCCGACAGGGGGCCGAACAGTTGTTCGAGATAGTTCTCGATCTGCTGGGGGGATGCAATCACCGAAATGAAGTCGCGCCCGATCGTGGCGCGCACCGAATCCTGGGCGGAATGATCGTCCGGGTCCGAAGTGGCGATCACCGGCGTGCCGAATTTCCGCTTGATGGCCACCACGCCGAGACGCCGGGCCAGGTCGGCCGGCAGAATGTCGCCCGCGGCAGGATCGACCCCATAGGTGTCGAGGTCCACGAATTCGAGATCGTGCTCGCTAGCCATCCAGCGAATGGCGTCGACGTCAGTCATCTCCCCTCCATCGGCAGACTGCAGGCTGAGATTGACCCGGAATCCAAATGTTCCAGGCCTGCACCTCCAACAGGGACGTGCCACTCTCCAGGATTGCCATCGGCGGGGTCGTGCCACAGCTGCGCTCCCCGCATTGGAGGAACCAACGGCCTCAACCGCTCGGGCCGGAGAGCCGATGGCCCGAGGGTGATGGACCGTGCGGAACTGACAGGGGCGTGGGGACCGACAAGCGGCTCACCGCTCAGTGCCAGACTCCGGCAGCGTCCGTCGAGCACTATCCCCACGCTGGAGTTCTGTCGAGGCGACGCGATACCAGCACCGCTCGGGACGGCCGATGAACGGAGCGATCAGACCAATGAACATCGACCCGTCCCGGAAACGCAGTTGAATACCACCTATGGCTTCTGACGGCATCCCACGGCTGGCGGTAACCATCCCGCTGGCGGTCATCGTCGGCCTGCTCGTCGGCTCGTTCCTCAACGTCGTCGTCTACCGGGTACCGCTCGGGCTGTCGGTGACAAAGCCCCGATCGTTCTGTCCGACCTGCGATCGCCAGTTGAAGTGGTGGGAGAACGTTCCGGTGGTGTCGTGGGTGGCGCTGCGGGGACGTTGCCACACCTGCCATGAGCCGATCTCGGCCCGGTACCCCTTGGTCGAGCTGTCGACCGGGATCATCTTCGGACTGACCACCTGGGGCTGGCACGGCACCATCGTGGCCGCGGGCTACTGCACACTGGCCGCGGGCATGATGGCGGTCGGCCTCATCGAGTTCGGCGGTCGGCGGTCACCGTTGTCGGTGGCGGCCATCGCCACGGTCATCGGCCTGGTGATCGTCGTGGTCGGGGCCGGGTGGCAGCATCACTGGCGCATCGCAGGTGGCTCGCTCGTCGGGACCGCCGTCGCCGTGCTCGTGTTCTCCGTGCTGCGCACGACCGATCCCGACTGTGAGGACCCACGCGGCCACGGGCGGAGCGCGCTGTTGATCGCCGGATGTTGGCTGGGAGGACTGGGTTGGGCTTCGATCGCCCTCGGAGCGACCCTCTGGATCGTCGCGTACTTCTTGTGCATGGTGGGTGCCTGGTCGATGGCCGGGCAACCCACCGGGCCGACGCCGGCACCGGCGCCGGCCCGGGCGGAGCGTCCGGTCCTGACCACGCCGCTCGTATCGGCCCTGGCCGTGGCCATGGCGGCGTCCCTCATCGCGGGGGGTTGACGACCCTACGATGGATCCATGAGCATCGCCCAGCCACGGGGTACTGATCACGAGGAACCCACCGCAACCCGGCGGGTGCTGGTGGTGGACGACCACGCACTCCTTCGGGCCGGCACCCGTCGGATTCTCGACGATGCCGACGGGTTCACCGTGGTCGGCGAGGCGGAGGACGGGGACGAGGCGCTCCGTGCCGTTGCTGAGTTGCAGCCCGACGTGGTGCTTGTGGACATCCGGCTCCCCACCACCAACGGCATCGATCTTGCCCGTCAGATCATCAGTGACCATCCCGACATCACCGTCCTCATCCTCAGCGCCTACGACGATGAGCACTACGTGCGGGCCGCCCTGGCTGCCGGCGTGGCCGGCTACCTCTTGAAGACCACACCGAGCGACGAGCTCATCAGATCGATCAGAGCAGCCTGCGACGGCCTCAACTTGCTGCAGCTCGGACTGTCCGGGCACGGCGAGAAGGCGGACGACCGGATGGCCGACGAGTACGCTCCCCGCCTGACCGCCCGCGAGCAGGAAGTGGTCCGCCTGGTCGCCCGGGGCATGGCCAACAAGGCGATCGCCACGCACCTGGGGATCAGTCCCCGCACCGTCGAGGGGCACCTCAATCATGTCTTCGACAAGCTCGGGACGACGTCGCGCACCGAGCTTGTGCACTATGCCCTGGCCAACAGCTTCACCCGGGACCAGGTCGACGATCCGGGCACGACACCGTGAGCCCAGCGGCGCCGGTGCCCAACGGCATCGCCGCCCAGTCGGGCCCGGACAACGTGGTCGCTCCACGGCCCGAGCTCATCCCTGAGCTGCATCCAGATGCGGTCGCGCCCCAGGTCCCTTCCTTGGGGGCGGACAGCTCGGACCCACCGGAAGGTTCCGACACCGCGAGCCACAGCGGCGAGCGAGGCGAGCGGCCGTGGGCGGACTCGCAGTTTTGGATCCTCCAGTTCGCCGTTCTCGCCCTCTACCTGGTCCGGCTGGCCTCCACCGTGGCGTTCCATCTCGACACCTCGTCGAAGGAGCTCGAATTCTCCACGTTCGTGATCTTCGTCGTCCCGGCTGTCTATGCCGCGTTGCGCTACGGGTTGCGCGGGGCGGTACTCACCTCGGCCTGGATCACCATCCTGGCCGTCCCACGCGTCATCGTCGCCGTCAGCGGCCACCAAGTCGGAGCCGCATGGGCCGAAGTGACCCAGCTGCTCGTGCTGGACGCGTTGTGCCTACTGATCGGACAGTATGTCTCGGGGCGGCAACAGGCCCGCAAGATCACCGAGTCCACCCGGGCCGCCCACCGCAGCGCCGAAGCCCTTTACCGGGACCTGTTCGATTCCAACCAGGCGCCGATCCTCATCGTGGACGGGACCGGCTCGGTGGTCGAGGCGAATGCCTCGGCCCAGCGGGTGTTCCGTCGCACCGACACCATGCCGGGGATCGATCGGCGTTCACCCCCGCGGGACGTGGAACCTGTGCGCCTGGTGGACATGATCGGCCCGAATGCCGCCGCCCAGATCCTCAGCCGGCTCCTCGACTCACAGGTGGGCCGACCCGAGCTGGCCGAGGACGCGATCACCGACGACGCCCGGATCGAGCCAGTGGCCTACGAAGTGGACGGGCAGCCGGTGTTCTTCCGACCGACCGGAACCATGCTCAATCGATCGGCGGGTGAGACCCGGATGCAGGTGGTCTTCGAGGACGTCACCGCCGAGACCCGTCGCCACGACCTGATGGAGGCCTACGCGTCGCGGGTGGTGCTGGGCCAGGAGGAGGAGCGTCGTCACCTCGCCCAGGAACTGCACGACGGACCGGTGCAGACACTGATCCATCTCTGCCGGCAGATCGACGCCGTCGAGAAGGACACCGAGCTCACCACGGAGAGTTCGCAGGTCTTGGCCGATCTGCGGATCATTGCCGAGGGGACCGTGTCCGAACTTCGCTCGATCGCCCGGGGGCTGCGGCCGTCGATACTCGACGACCTGGGCCTGGTGGCGTCGATCAACCAGATCCTGTCCGACGCAGGCGACCGACAGCGGTTCGAGACCTCGTTCGGCGTGACCGGTCGGGAACGACGGCTCCCGGCAACGGTGGAGTTGGCGCTCTTCCGGATCGCTCAAGAGGCGATCACCAATGTCGAGCGACACGCCTCGGCCAGCCAGATCGCCGTCGGGCTCAGCTTCGAGTCCAGCGGGCTGCGCCTGCTGGTCAAGGACGACGGGGTTGGATTTCCCGTCGCCGACCATCCCCAGGGCGACGGGGGCCAGTCGCTCGGGCTCCCCGGGATGACCGAACGCGCCCACCTGATCGGGTCACGACTGGTGCTCCACTCCGCGCCCGGTGCGGGCACCACGGTCGATGTGTGGGTGCCGGCGACGATAATCGACCCGGAATCGCCGTCTCGCGACGGTTAAGCGCACACCGTGGCGATTCGCCACCTCAACCGGTCACCCCGGGCACGATTCGACCTCACTCCTCGTGAGCAACTGTCACTCAACCGACATCAAAACGAAGTTCCGATCTCCCTAAACCATGGGATACTGGGTCCCGTGGATGAAATCGTAATTGAGTCCTGCCACAGCACCTGGATCATCGACATGGAGAACTCGCGGTTCCGGCGTCTCGTGAAGGGTTCCAACTTCACGTCCAGTCCGGCTTCGACCGAGTGGCAGCCCTGCTACGGGGTTGAGATCGATCCGTTGTCCGAGTCGTTTGTCGTGCTGTTGAATCCCGAAGGAACTCGCCTGCTGAGAAGCTGGCGCCACGTTGATCGCTGCACCCAGTGCGGAGGCGAAGCGACCTCCGAGCTGTCTCTGCGTGATCTTCGCTCAGCTGTTCGCGGCTGAACCGACCATCGGTTGGTGTGAGGGGCAAGGAGGCCCTGCTTCGGATAGGGCCCACGCGGGCGCCTACCGCTTCTCCTTCGAAGCAATGTGGCGAAGGCCATATCGAAAACGCGACCGGACCGTTAGGATGGTCACGTGGTTGCGTATCTGACCTCACCGAAGGGCAGTCCCGGTGAGGAGTCCGCGACGGCCCCTCGCAGCAAGGACACCATGAGATGATCCCAGAGTCGACACAGCAGAGCGATGCGTCCACCATGCCGCTGCTCCC
>JADGOG010000055.1 GCA_017883065.1 Acidimicrobiales bacterium
TGTCTGCATCACCTCGCAACTGAATCTGGAAAACTCTCCCGATGCCCTCACACGCGATGCCCGGACCCACTTGCGCAACTTCGGCTACACCGCCAAACCCGCCGACAGCGCCTGGGGACTCGAATACGCCGAGGACTATAAGAGATACGCCGCCCTGCATCCCAAGGAAGCCGATGCACGGTGGCGCAATCCGGCAGCGGGCCAACCACCCTCGGGCGGAGTGGCGCCGCCGTTCCATCCACCGCCGACCGGGACGCCGACAGCGGGACCTGGCGTCCAGCCCGAGCCGGCGGGAGGGGTCCACACGCCGCGGGGCGGGGTGGGCGCGCCGGAACCCACCGAAGGGGTCGGGCCGGTGGGCGGGAGTGTGGCGGCCACGTCGGGCTGGGGATAGACGGCGTCGGGGTTGGCACCGGCGGCGGGGAGCGGGATGGCCGCGCCCATCGACGGTGTGGCCTGCTGCTGGGCGGGTGCGCCTGCCTCGGTGCCGCCGGTCGGAGGCGTGCCGGGGTCCGACTCCTCGGGCCCGTGGGTGGGGTTCCAGTACTCGCTCATGTCCGTCTACCTTCCGCTTCTGCGTGATTCGAAGGCCATCATCGTGGAATCAGTGAACTACCTGGACCTAAAGCGCCGATCAACGAAAGGTATGAATCTCATAAGGACCCGTCGGGCGTACGTTCCAGCGTGTCGGCGAACCATCGGGACACGTCGGTCCGGGAGGTGACCGCCCGGGCGAACCAGGTGGATGCGGTGGCCACCCGGCGGGCACTCCCCGGAGCGGCCCCGTCGAGCAGCTCGTTCCAGAAGATCCCCCAGCCGCCGGACAACGCCTTCCCGAGCACCGGCGCGGTGATCACCCGCCCCAGTGCCGAGACGGCTCGGGGTCGACCGACCAGCGCCGCATGTCCGGCAGCGGTGACCCGCTGGTAGGGCAGGTGCGCTCCGATCAGAGCGCTCCGGTAGTGCTCCGCGGCCCGGCCCGGGTGGCCCAGGACGGCCTCGGCCGCCGCCCGTCCACTGGTCATGGCCTGGGCGATGCCCTCGCCCTGGAGCGGGTTGACCAACCCGGCGGCGTCGCCCACCAGCAGTACCCGACCGGCGGCCGGCGTCGTACCCACCATCCCCATCTTGAGCCATCCGCCCAACTTCTTGGTCGGTGGCGTCGGCACCCGGTCGAGCAGACCGAGGTGCACCAGGTGCTCGAGGTAGGCGGGCAGTGCCCGCACTGCCTTTGCCCCTGCCCTCCGGTCGGCCCGCGTCCCGATCCCGAGGCCGACGTTGGCCGTTCCGTCCGGGCCCGGGAAGATCCAGCCGTATCCCGGGAACGCCTGCCACCGGGTCGGCTCCCACAGCGTGATGGCCGGGAGCGGCACCAGCTGCTCCAGGTAGGCACGGACGGCGAACCCCCACAACACCCGCTGCTCGTCCACCAGTCCGGCACTGGCGGCGACATGGCTGGTGGACCCGTCGGCCCCGATCACGAAGTCGGCCCGAAGCTCGATGTCGACCCCGTCGGCGGTGACCACGAACCCCTCGATGCCGGTCCCCGCTTCCAGCGGACGGTCGGCCCGTCCCTCGTAGCCGTAGGCCCCCGCCTCCAACGCCGCAGTGCGCAGGGCATCGTCGAAGACGGTGCGGGGAACCGCCCGGGCCCGACCCGGGTAGGTGGTGCCATCGAAGCACGGCAGCAGGACCCGTCGTCCGGTCGGGCCCACCACGATCATGTCGCCCACGTCGAGCCCGGGCGGCTCGGCCAGGTCCAGATCGGCCAGGACCTGGAGGCCCCGCGGGCCGATGAAGTCGCCGCACGCCTTCTCCCTCGGGAACCGGGCCTTGTCCACCAGGGCCACCGATGCGCCCGCCCTCGCCAGCACCATGGCGGCGATGCTCCCGGCGGGACCGGCCCCCACGACCAGTACGTCGACCCGCCTCTGACTCACACCGCTCCTCCGGGGCGTCGAACGCCTACGGTGAGATCTTCGCACCCGAGGAGGCGCTGTGGACATTCGGGACCAGGACGATCCCAACCGGTTCGCCCAGAAACTCTTCACCCCCCTCCCCGACCGCTACGACCGCCTGGCCCAGATCCTCTCCCTGGGACAGGACGGCCGGTGGCGCCGGACCATGGTCGACCACATCGTCCCCGACCACCCGGACCTGGTGCTCGACGTGGCCACCGGACCGGCCGGCGTCGCCCTCCAATTGGCCGATCGCACCGGTGGCCAGGTGGTCGGCATCGACCTCACCCTCGAGATGCTCCGCCAGGGCCAGGCCAACGTGGCTCGGCGGGCGATGGCTGATCGCGTCCGCCTGGTGGCCGGCCGGGGCGAGCAGCTGCCCTTCCCCGACGCCTCCTTCGATGCGCTGACCTTCACCTACCTGCTCCGCTACGTCGACGACCCGCAAGCCACCCTGGTCGAGCTGGCCCGGGTGGTGAAGCCCGGGGGGGCGGTGGCCAGTCTCGAATTCCTGTTGCCCCAGAGCCGGTTCTGGCGCTTCTGGTGGTGGCTCTACACCCGCCTGGTGCTGCCGGCGGGCGGCTACCTCACCGGTGGGCGGGCGTGGTTCGAGGTCGGGCGGTTCCTCGGACCCAACATCTCGGACCACTACCGGAGGTACCCGTTGGCCTGGACCGTCGAGGCCTGGAGGAAGGCCGGATTCGTCGACGTCGGCGTGCGGCGGATGAGCCTCGGCGGGGGCCTGGTCATGTGGGGGCGGCGCACCGGTGGGTGACGGGCCGGAGCCGGGCGAGCCACGCGCCGCCTTCTATGC
This sequence comes from Acidimicrobiales bacterium, assembly GCA_017883065.1. Classification (GTDB taxonomy): domain Bacteria; phylum Actinomycetota; class Acidimicrobiia; order Acidimicrobiales; family RAAP-2; genus Bog-756. The sequence continues at coordinate 2,773 of JADGOG010000055.1, forward strand.
CGCCCGACCCGGGGGGTGGCGGGACTGGTGGACGCTGCTCCATCCGCCGTACACGGCATGGCACCTCGCCTACGTGGTCATCGGAGCCTGCTTGGCGCCGGTGATCAACACCACCCGGTTGATCGCCACCTTGTTGGCCTTCTTCCTGGCCGTCGGTGTGGCCGCCCACGCTCTGGACGAGCTCAACGGCCGGCCCTTGCGCACCCATATCTCGAGAGGTGCGCTCATCGGCGCCTCGGTGGCCGGCCTCGCCGGGGCGGTGGCCCTCGGCGTCATCGGGGTGATCGAGGTGGGTGTCGCCGTCGTGCCCTTCATCGTGATCGGCCCGGTCCTGGTGGTCACCTACAACTTCGAGCTGTTCGGCGGCGTGATCCACAACACCCTCGGGTTCTCGGTCAGCTGGGGTGCGTTCCCCGTGCTCACCGCGTACGTGGCCCAGACCGGCTCCATGGCCCTGTCCCCGGTCATCGCCGCCCTCGCCGCCGTCTTCCTCACCGCGGTGCAGCGGACCCTGAGCACGCCGGCCAGACTCCTGCGCCGCCGGGTGTCCGGCGTGGAGGGCCGGCTCATCCTGCTCGACGGGAATGAGATCCCCCTGGAGCGCGAGGTCCTGCTCGCACCGCTGGAGCAGGCCCTTCGGGCCATGTCGTGGGGCATCGTCGTGTTGGCGGCGGCACTGGCCGTCGACCGGATCCACTGAGGTGCCCGGAGCCCCGACACTCCCGGCGGGTGGCTTCGATGGACGGCCGCTCAGCCGTCCCGATCGGGGAGATCGGCATCGGTGTCGATCTCGAAGAATTGGTGGGTCAGGGCCTCGAGGCCGATTCCGAACAGGGTCCACTCCTGTTCCTCGCCGTTCGATCCCGTGCTCCGCACGATCCCGTTCATGGGGGCCGGGTCCACCCGGGCCCGCAGTGCGCACCCCTCGGCGAGCGCCCCCACCGCAATGGTCAGCTGGCGGATGGTCAGGGGCTTGCGCAGTCGGAGCCCGAGCCGGCCGGCGAGGCCCAGGTAGGCCTGCTCGAAGTGGACGGTGAACGCACCGTAGCCATCGCGCAACGCCTCGTCGATCCGTTTGCGCTGCTCGGGGAGTTCTCCGGCGGTGGTGAGCGTCCACACTCCGATCCACGACGGCCAGTTGGGTGACTCCATCAACGCCACCATGTTGGCGGCCCCTCCCACCCGGCACACCTCGCCCAGCGCTGACCACCGGGCCTCGGGGGTGGAGAGGTCGATGTCCTCGAACACGGAGTCGAGGGCATCGAGGGTCTGGTTGAACTCGCTGACCCCTTCGTCGGCAGCGATGGCGATCAGCACATCGGTCTGGAACTCGGCCTGGTTGTCCCACACCCGCTTGATGATCGAGGCATTGGTCAGCCGGACGCCCCGGTCCCGCTCCACCCGTTCGAAGACCCGCTTGAAGGTCAGGGCCTCGGCCCCGGTCCCCATGCCCTCCTCGCGCAGAATGGCCCGACCGGTCTCCACGAGCATGGCTCGCAGCTCCTCCCGGCTCTGCTTGGGCTGACGCTTGCCAGTCGCTACCATGCGCTCATCCCTCGCGTGTGCCCCGTGGGGCCGTGTGATCGGCCCGTGATTCGGGATGCCGCACCTCGCCGGCATCCCGCCACCTCCCTGGACCATAGAGGTCCGAAGGCACCATCGTGCAGCACCTGCGTCAATTGCGGTCGATGGTCGCACCCGACTGTTTCCCACGTCATCCGTGCCCCTCTGGCCGACGGATCCCGAGCGCCTCTGCCAGGTCGGCCCCGTCGACGAGGCTCAGCCCTTTCCTCGGCGTGCAGGCGCGTCAGCGTGGCGGGAGTGCCCTGTCGAGCGCCTCGGCCAGGCCGGCGATCGCTTGGGGGCCCAGCGGGCCTGGCTCCTCGATCTTCTTGATGAGGGCGGCCGGCCAGAGGATCCAGACACCCTGGTGTCGGTAGGGTCGCTTGGTCAGGATCCGGGTGGGACTTCCCCAGTTGCCCTCGACGAACACGATGGCCGGCAGCACCGGGATGGCCGGGTCCGCCACCAGGTTGGCCACGGGAATCACGTACTCGTAGATCTGGTCGGTCATCCAAGTCCGGTCCTGGCCGCCGACCAGGAGCCGACGGTCGTCGCTCAGGGCTCCACCCACGTTGCGGTACTCGATGAGGCCCTGCATGTGCTTCGAGTCGATCACCCACACGCCGGAGGAGGCGATGACCAGGTGGTCGATGTTGGCCCGTCCCTCCGGGAGTCGGCGGTCGTTGAGGACGACGGCCTGGTCACCCAGGTCGCGCCGGAGGCGCAAGGACATCAAGTATTCGCCCACCGCTCCCTTGCGCCACCGTGGATCGCCCCGTCGTCGGGCCACGGCCGCAGCCGACGTCCCACCCACCGGACCCGAACGCGTGGCGGCGCGGGCGGCGCCGGGGGCCGCGGCGACAGGACCGGCGGCCGGCCCGTCGACTGGCCAGCAACTGAGGCACATCACCTTCTTGATATCGGGGTCGTGCCAACCCCGGTCGTGGGGTGGGATCTTCTGTCCGCACTGGATGCAGGGGCCGCCGTAGCGGAGCGGCTTGACCTGTGACCGGGGGCCCATCGGTGTCGCTCCCGGGGCGGTGACCGCGCTCGACCGCTCGCGCACCGGGGCCCGTCGTCCGGGATAGAGGTCGGGTGGGTACCAGTTCCCGTCGGAGGCCATCCACCAACCCGACGTCTCGTCGACCAGTTCCACCTGGACCCCCGCCCTTCATCAGCCGGTCGACACCGCCGATTCGGGCCGACCTCTGACCATCGGCAGGGGGAGGCCCGACCTTGACGACGGTCGGGATCCCCATCGACGGCACCGACCGGGCAGCGAGGGATCTGTTGACCCGGTGTTCCGACTCGGCCACAATATCGACTAATCCGATAGTGTTTATAGAGACAGGTCCTCACATGGCGCCTCCCCCGAACTCCGTCCTCCTCCTCGAGCGACCGATCCTCCACCCACGAGAGCACGACGACGTCCTGCCCGAACCGGGTGACCGGCCGCCCGGAGCGCTGCAGGCGGAGGTTCCGGCGCATTCCGTCGCCTCCGGACGTCGCTCCCTGACCCTCGGCCTGCTCGCCACCCTGTCCGTGTTCGAGGGCTACAAGTGGACCGGCCTGATCCCCTCGGGATCGTCCCATCTCTCCGCCGCGGTCTTCAGCCGGACCGGTGGGCTGGCCCTGGCGGTGGTGGCCGTGGCCTCGGTGGCCGCCGCCGTCCCCGCCGGTGCCGGACGACGGTCCGTGGTGTGGGGCCTACTGGTCGGAGCGGTTGGGACCCTGGTGGCCGCCACTGTGCTCCTGGAGGTCAGCAGCACCCACCTGACCCACGTGGCCCTCGGTGCCGCCGACCTGGTGCTGGCGGCAGCGGCGGGCAGCGCACTGGTCGTGGTCGAGCGCCGTGCCCGTCGCCTGTCCCGGAGGACGGCATCGTCCCCGGCGGGCAACGCCCGTCGGGCCGTGCCGGTGGACTGAGCCAGAGCGCGGCCGCGGTGGCCCTCCCCGACTTCTTCCTCATCGGCGCCCCCAAGGCGGGAACCACCGCCCTCCATGCGGCCCTCTGCGGCCACCCACGGCTGTTCATGTCCCCGGTCAAGGAACCCAAGTTCTTCCTGTGCGACGGGCGGCCCCCTCCCGAAGCCGGAGGCCCGGGTGACGCCCACAGCTATCGCGAGTGGATCTGGGATCGCGCCCAGTACGAGCGGCTGTTCGACACGGCTCCCCCGGGCACGCTCCGAGGGGAGAGCACGCCCCTCTACCTGGCCGATGCGTCGGCCCTGCGGAGGATCCGCGCTGCAGTCCCCGAGGCCCGGTTGATCGTGATCCTCCGGGACCCGGTGGACCGCGCCTACTCCAACTGGGCCCATCTGTGGGCCGACGGACTCGAGCCCATCGGCAACTTCCTCGAGGCCTGTGCCGAGGAATCCCGGCGGCAGGCCGACAGGTGGGCCCCGTTCTGGCGGTACCTGGAGACCGGCCGGTACGGGTCCCAGCTCCAGGATCTGTTCGCCCTGTTCCCGCGCGAGCAGGTCCACCTCATCCGCTATCTCTCCCTGGTCGACGAGCCTCAGGCCACGCTCGACCACGTGTGCCGGTTCCTCGGTGTGGAGGAGGGGGTGATCAGCGACATTCCGGCCAGGAACGTGGGCGGCTACGTGCGACCGGACCTCACGACCCGGGCCCTCCAGTCCGCCTTTCGCATGGGAGCATCGCTCGGCAGCCACTTCCCCCCGCAGCTATGGCGGAAGGCGAGCATCCCCCTCCAGTGGCTCATCCAGCGGTCACCCCAGCACCGACCCGAGCTCGACCAGAACGAGCGGGCCCGGCTCATCGACTACTTCGCCGAGGACATCGCGGCGGTGGAGCACCTCACCGGCTGGGACCTCGAGGCCTGGAGGAGCTACCGCGAGGGTGGGACGTACTCGGTGCGCAAGTCGTGGGCACCGTCGCGTCGGCTCGTCTCGTAGTACAGGCGGCTGCCCCCGTCGGGCAGGTCGACGAGCGAGAGGTACCGGAGCGAACCGGTCCCGTCGGGCCCGCTCCCGATGACCAGGTCGCGGGCGGCGAGCTGATCGGGGAGGTCGCCGTGCGCCACCCCCGTACGCTCCTCGGCGTTCTCCGCCTTGCTGGCCCGCCCGTCGTAGTACGCCGACCATCCGCCGACACCGTGTACGACGTCGGCCACCCGCGCCCCGCGTTGATCCCACCGACCCGGTGTGCCGGCCAGCGCCAGGCCGTGCCGGGCCCACTGCAGTCCGTCGTCACTCGTCCCGTAGTGGGTGGACATGCGGTCGGTCTCCTCGGGCAGGTCCAAGGGGTGACAGCACAGCCAGAGATGCCAGGTGCCGTCGAACAGCTTGACCACCGGGTCCTTCACAGCCACGGCATCGTCCCCCGGGAGGACGGTGCGGGCCGACGACGGTGTGAACTGGGACGGGTCGTCGGCATCGATGGCATCCACCCGCCAGTGCTTGGTTCCCGGCGTGGCGCAGCTCACGTAGATGCGCCACGATCCGTCGGGCAGTTCGATCAGCGCCGGGCGCTCGAGGGAGTCACAGTCGAACTCGTCGCGCTCGAGGACGAGCACCGTCTCGAAGCGGACGCCGTCGGTGGACCGGGCCACGACGTTGGCGTACCCCCGACCTTCTCCGATCGGGCGACGCAGCCGGTAGGAGAGCCAGAACGTCCCGTCCCCGCCCAGCACGGCACTCGGAGCCCCGGCCCAGTACCCGGGCCCGTCGCCGGGAGCCGGCACCACCACCGTTGAGTCGTCGGGCGACGGGAGCGGGAGGTCTCGTACGGCGGCCATCGTCTTGTCATTCCCCTTCGCAGATCGGCATCGCCCGGCCTCCACCGACGCCGCGCCGCCACCGAATCTAGCGGGACTGGCCCGGCCGGCTCCTGCCCGCCCGCCGGCTGGCAGGATGACCATCGACAGGTGGATCGGGGCGACAGTATCGTCATATCCGCTGACAGAACCTCTTTGCCCCTCTGGCGTTGCCACGAGTGGCACCGAGTAGCTAAGGACCCCTGATGAAGCAGTACGAGCCGTTCGAAGGCGAGATCAACCGCACCGAGGCCGAGTCGACGCCGTGGTGGCCGACGCCGGCCCATCCGGGGGAGGACGCCCCCAACGTGGTGGTCATCCTGCTCGACGACACCGGGTTCTCCCACCTCGGCTGCTTCGGCTCCGACCTGGCCACGCCCGCCATCGATCGCCTGGCGGCCGGGGGACTGCGCTACACCAACTTCCATGTCACCCCGCTGTGCTCCCCCACCCGGGCCTCCCTGCTCACTGGTCGGAACCACCACACCGTGGGCATGCGCTCGGTGTCCAACTTCTCCAGCGGCTATCCGCACATGCGGGGCGAGGTCACCCACCACGCCACCACCATCGCCGAGGTGCTCCGGGACGAGGGGTATGCCACCTTCGCCGTGGGCAAGTGGCATCTGTGCGCCATGGAGAACGCCTCGGCCGCCGGACCCTACGACCAGTGGCCCTGCCAACGGGGGTTCGATCGGTTCTACGGGTTCCTCGAAGGCGAGACCGACCAGTTCCATCCCGAGCTGGTCTACGACAACCACGCCGTCGAGCCACCGACCTCGCCCGATGAGGGCTACCACCTGAGCGAGGACCTGGTCGACCACGCCATCTCCTTCATCCACGACACGAAGTCGATCCGGCCCGACCGTCCGTTCTTCACCTACCTGGCCTTCGGCGCCATGCACGCCCCCCACCAGGCCCCGGCCTCCTACCTCGAGAAGTACCGCGGCCGCTTCGACGCCGGGTGGGACGTCGCTCGAGACGCCTGGTTCGCCCGGCAGGTGGAGATGGGCGTGGTTCCGGCCGGCACCGAGCTGGCGCCCCGAAACCCGGGCGTCGAGGCCTGGGACACCCTTCCCCAGAACCAGCGGCGACTGGCCGCACGCCTCCAGGAGGCGTTCGCCGCCTTTCTCGAGCACACCGACGACCAGATCGGCCGGCTGGTGTCCGCCCTCGAGAACCTGGGCGAGTTGGACAACACCCTGATCCTCCTCCTGTCCGACAACGGCGCCAGCCAGGAGGGCGGCCCGTTCGGGGTGATGCACGAGATGAAGTACTTCAACTTCCTGGTCGAGACCCCCGACGAGGCGGTCGAGCGCATCGACGACATCGGCGGTCCGCACAGCCACGCCAACTATCCGTGGGGATGGGCCCAAGCCGGCAACACCCCGTTCAAGTGGTACAAGCAGAACACCCACGAGGGTGGGGTGCACGTCCCGTTGATCGCGCACTGGCCCGCCCGGATCACCGAGGTCGGTGGGTTGCGCGACCAGTTCCACCACGTCACCGACATCGCCCCCACCGTCTTCGAGACGGTGGGCGTCGAGCCGCCGTCGGTCTACCGGGGCCTCGATCAGATCCCCATCGCCGGTACCTCGCTCCGCTACACCTTCGACGATCCCGACGCCGACGGACACAAGCTGGTCCAGTACTACGAGATGATGGGCCATCGCGGCATCTACGCCGACGGTTGGAAGGCGGTCACCCGTCACATCCACGGCGTTCCCTTCGACGACGACGACTGGGAGCTCTACCACCTCGACGAGGACCGGTCCGAGTGCCGGAACCTGGCTGCCGACCTCCCCGACAAGGTGACCGAGCTGATCGACCTGTGGTGGAGCGAGGCCGAGGAGCACGGGGTGCTCCCCCTCGACGACCGCACCATCGAGCTGTTCTCCACCCGCTACCGCGACCGCTCGCCCCATCCGACCAGCCGGCGGTACACGTACTACCCACCGATGTCGCCGCTCCCCGGCCAGGTGGCTCCGTCACTCGGGGGACGGGGTTGGGACATGACCGCCACCATCGAACGCCCGGACGGGGCAGGCGGTGTCCTCTATGCCTCCGGCACCGAGAACTCCGGCGTGAGCCTGTTCATCCAGGACGACCACCTGGTCTTCGACTACAACTGCTTCGGCGACCACTTCCTGGTCGAGTCGGAGGTGGCGGTGCCGGTGGGCCCCTCGACCGTCGGCGTGCAGTTCCGCCGCACCGGCAAGGCCGGATCGGCCACCCTGATCGTCGGCGACACCCCCAGCGGCACCGTGGACGTCCCGTTCGCCATGACCATGATCTCCAGCGTCGGGCCGAGCGTGGGCTACGACCACGGCTCACCGGTCAGCGAGCGCTACTCCGGTCACTTCCCCTTCGAGGGGCGGCTCGCCCGTCTGGACGTCACCCTGGTCGATCCGCGGAAGTCCGCCGATGCGTCCCGGACCGATGCCGAGGCCGAGGCACGGGCGGCGATGTCCCGCCAGTGAACGTCGTGCTGTCGCGGCGCGACGGTGTCAGCCCGTGAACCGGGCCGAAGCTCCTGCATCCACGTCGATGACCGAGCCGGTGATGTGGCGGGCCGCCTCGGACGCCAAGAACACCACGGCGGCGGTGATCTCCTCCGGCTCGATCCACGGGACCGGCTGCACGTGGAGCCCGGCCATGGCCGGCGCCACGTCCTCCCTGGTCGGGTGGTCGAGATCCGGCCGCATCAGCCCGTAGAGGGCGTCGTTGTGGATCATCGGGGTGGAGACGTTGCCCGGGGCGACGGCGTTGACGGTCACCCCGAAGGCGGCCAGCTCGAAGGCCACCGACTTGCACAGGCCGATCACGCCCCACTTGGAGGCGACGTATGCCGGGATGCCCGGGTTCGACGACCGTCCCATCATCGACGAGATGCCGATGATCCGACCCCACCGCTGTCGGCGCATGTGGGGGGAGCAGGCTCGCATGGCGTTGAACACGCCGGTGAGATTGATGTCGATGGTCTCACTCCACTCCGCGGCCTCCATGGTGCAGATCGACCCCAAGGCGGAGATCCCCGCATTGGCCACCAGGATGTCGACGGAACCGAGCTCGTCCCGGGCGGTGTCGGCCAGGGCGATCATCGCCCCCAGATCCCGCACATCGGCCACCGCGGACACGCATCGACGTCCCTCCGCTTCGACCAGGCGCACGGTCTCGGCGAGATCGTCGTGCGTGGCCAAGGGATAGCCCACGCTGTCCAGATCGCGGCAGAGGTCGGTGACGGCGATATCGGCCCCCAGTCGGGCGAACTCCACTGCGTGGCAACGGCCCTGGCCCCTGGCCGCACCGGTGATCACCGCCACCCGGCCGGCGAACGGCTCTCCTGGTTGCCCGTGTGACTCCGCTGGTCCGGCCATCGCCACTCCCCTCTCGGTCCCGGGCCGGATGCTCCCGGGGCCTCGGTCGATAGATCCTAAACCGGTCACCGTGTGGCATCTGGACGCTTGGCGACCATCGACGCGGCTGGTCGCGCATCAGGTGCTGCGCGCCCAGGTGGCGAGCACATGGCGGTACCGACGGTCCCATTGGTCATAGGTGCGGCGGAGCACCGGTCCCGGCCAGTCGCCGGGGAGGAGCTGGTCCGGGAGGAGCGGATCGGCCTGGAGGTGACGGAGCACCGCGGCCGACAGCACGAACCCCGGTGCCAGGTCGGTCGGTCCGGTGGGCTCGAGCTCATCCAGGCGCCCGAGGAGCCGCCTTGCCTCCGTCGCCCAACCGTCGACGTCCCACAGCGCCGTCGCCAGGTCGGCGGGATCACCGTCGGGTCTGGCACTGAACAGATCCACGTCGGGAAGATCAGTCGGGTCGAGTCGGTGGGCGAGGTTGTCCGGCCGCAACCACACGCCCTCCCGCAGTTCGGACAACCGGGCCAGACCCAGCCGTCGGCGCAGATCGGACCGATCCTCGGCCGACCGGCCGGTGGTGGTCACCACGACCATCGTCCACCCTCCCCGCCACGGCAGCGTCTCCCCCCTTCGGCTCCCGGTCTGTCGGCTCTGACGCTCCAGCAGGTGGCCGGTCAGGCGGTAGCGGCCGGTGCCGTCGGTGGACACTTCACCGTTCGCCGCCATCCGGCTCAACGCCACCCTGGCCCGGTTCCCGTTGATCCCGAACAGCCCGGCCAGATGCACCAGGTGGGCCACCGGAAGCTCGGGCGGATCCTCACCGAGGAGTGCACTGGCCAGGACCGACCGCGCTGTGAGCGGAGCATTACTCTCTTGCATCATCTGTTGGTGAACTGTAATATATCGGCCATGGCAGACACCATGGTGGCCGATCGGGCGGCCCGGCCGGACGTCCTGCCCACCGAGCGGCTGCTCGAGAACGGGATGGCCCGCCCCGACCTCCGCCACGACCTGCGCCGGATCGACGATGGTCGCAACGCGCTGACCGTGGCCATGGTCTGGGTGTGGGTGGTCGTCCTCATCGGCGGCGCGGTATGGATCGACAACCCCCTCGCCTATCTGGCCGCCTTCGTCCTGATGGGGCCGATGTACGCCCGGTTCGCCATCCTCATGCACGAGGCGGCCCACAAGCTGCTGTTCACCAACAAGCGGGTCAACGACTGGGTGGGCACCTGGCTCCTGGCCTACCCGACGTGGACGCCCATCTCGATCTACCGGCGCGGCCACTTCGCCCATCACAAGGAGGAGTTCGGTCCCCGCGAGCCGGACATCGCCTTCTACGGCGGGTATCGCTGTGATCGGGCCACCCTGACCCGCCGACTGGTGCGCGATGCGGTCGGCATCTCCGGGTGGAAGAACTTCACGCCTCTGTTCAAGGCTCTCCGGAGCAAGGTCAGCCGGCGGGTGGCCGCCTCCATCCTCGGGGTGCAGGTGCTCTTGTGGGCGGTCATGTGGGCCGCCACCGGCCGATGGTGGATCTACCCCCTGTTGTGGTGGCTCCCCTGGATGACCCAGTGGCGGGTCATCAACCGACTCCGGGCCATCGCCGAGCACGGCGGGCTCGAGGCCAGCCCCGACCGTCGGGTCACCACCCACAACGTCCGCCAGTCCCTGCCGGCCCGGTTCTGGTTCGTCCCCTACAACACGGGATGGCACCTGGCCCACCACGTCGACATGGGCGTTCCCTTCCGGAACCTGCCGGCGTACCATGCCGAGCTGGAGCGGGCCGGGTACATCACCGACACCCTGACCTACCCGAACTACCGGTCCCTGTGGAGGGCGCTCAGCGCCGCTTGATCGAGCCGGGTCGGCGGGATCGGCGGGGTCCGGTATCGGTTCCACTCCGCCTGTCTCGTCCCACCTACTGTTTTGGTTTCCTACTATTCGTAGGCCCGCTCAGCCTGGTGAATCCGTACTAAGCGTATCTTTTCCGAGAAACAGACAAGCCGGAAGAGCTCTTTTGAACCCGACCGGACGAGCAGGGAGGGCCACCCTCAGGCGGGTCGGCCCCGCAAGCCCCGGTAGCGACGCACCAGAGCGGCCGTCGAGCTGTCCTGGTCCTGCAGATCCGGGGCATGGGAGCCGGTCAGGGCAGGTGCGAGCTGCATGGCCATCACCTTGCCCAGTTCCACCCCCCACTGATCGAACGAGTCGATGCCCCACACCGCACCCTCGGTGAACACGCTGTGCTCGTAGAGGGCGACCAGTTGGCCGAGCACCGACGGTGTGAGTGACGGGGCCAGGATGGTGGAGCTCGGATGGTTTCCGGGCATCACCTTGTGGGGCACCAGCTCGGGCGGTGTCCCTTCGGCGGCCACCTCCTCGGCGGTGCGACCGAAGGCCAACACCTTGGCCTGGGCGAAGCAGTTGGACATCAACAGGTCCTGCTGTTCGCCGGCTTCGTGGGTCGACTCCGCAAATCCGATGAAGTCGACCGGGATCAGCTTGGTGCCCTGGTGGATCAGTTGGTAGAAGGCGTGCTGCCCGTTGGTGCCCGGCTCGCCCCAGTAGATCTCGCCGGTTTGACCCCACACCGGGGTCCCATCACGCCGCACCGACTTGCCGTTGGACTCCATGGTGAGCTGCTGGAGGTAGGCGGGGAAGCGGGCCAGACGTTGGCTGTAGGGCAGCACGGCGTGGGTGGCGGCGCCGAACAGGTTGTTGTACCAGACGTTGAGCATGCCTTGGATGGCCGGCATGTTCTGCTCGAGGGGCGCCGTGCGGAAGTGCTCGTCCATGGCGTGGAATCCGGCCAGCATGTCGGCGAAGGCGTCGGGGCCGATGGCTACCATGAGTGAGAAGCCGATGGCCGAGTCGTAGGAGTAGCGGCCGCCGACCCAGTCCCAGAACCCGAACATGTTGGCCGGGTCGATGCCGAACTGCCGGACCGCCGACTCGTTGGTGGATACGGCAACGAAGTGACGGGCCACGGCATCGTCGCCGGCCTCGGATCCCAAGCCGTCCAGCAGCCATTGGCGGGCCGCTGAGGCGTTGGTCAGCGTCTCCAGCGTGGTGAACGTCTTCGAGCTCACCACGAAGAGCGTCCGGGACGGGTCGAGGTCGTGCGTCTTGTTGAACAGGTCGACCGGGTCGATGTTGGATACGAACCGGCACTCGATCTCCGGGGTGGCGTAGTCGCGCAACGCCTCGTAGGCCATGGCCGGGCCGAGGTCGGAGCCACCGATCCCGATGTTGACCACTGCATTCATCCGCTTGCCGGTGGCGCCGGTCCATGCGCCGGACCGGAGTCGCGACGCCACCGACCCCATCCGGTCGAGGACTGCGTGGACATCGGCCACCACATCGTGGCCGTCGACCTCGAGCCGTTCCTGGCGAGGCATGCGCAAGGCCACGTGCAGCACGGCGCGGTCCTCGGTGGTGTTGATGTGCCGACCGGCGAACATGGCGTCTCGTCGCTCTTCGACTCCGGCCCGGCGTGCCACTGCCATCAGCGCGGCCATCGTCCCATCGGCGATCCGATGCTTCGAGTAGTCGAGATAGAGATCGGCTGCGGTCAGCACCATAGAGGTGCCGCGTCCGGTGTCGGCGGCGAAGAGCTGGCGAAGGTGCTGACCGCGCACAGTGTCGGCATGTGCGGAGAGCTGTCGCCACTCCTCGGTGGACGGGAGGTCCACCATCCCGTCTGCTCCGTGTCCGGCCGAGGTCATCTGGTCACACCCATCGTCGTAGAGGTTGCCGCCTGCGCCAGAAGATTACCCACCATTCACCTGTTGGTGACATGTCCATCGCGTCTCGTTTACCTGGCGTTCTTAGGGTGAGATCCGATGGGAGCGAGCCGCGACAGCAATGCGCACCGGGCGTGCACCGAGATCGATCGCGGGAGCGCGTCCCGGTCGAAGCCGCTCCGTCCGGAGGCATGGCCTCCCCTTCCTCTCACGGCCACGACCGCACTCCCGGTGCCGCCGCTTCGTCAGTCGAGCAGCGGCGCCGCCGCCCGGGCCCGTCGACGGTGGCCCCGGAGGGATGCCTGCGCCCTGTTCCGGAGAGCCGCGGTCCATCGGTGACCCTGGCCTTCCGCAGAATCGACGACGGGGTGCTCCCGCCGGTGGGACATCCGACCATCCTGATCATCGACGACGACCGGCGGTCGAGGGATGAGCTCGCCGCCACCTTGTCCGTCGAGGGATTCGACGTGGTCACCGCCGCCGGTGGGGACGAGGGCATCGCCCTGATCGCCGCCGCCCGACCTTCCCTCGTCCTGTTGGACATGCAGCTGCCCGACTCGCAGGCGCTGTCGGTGTTCCGGCACATCTCGGCCGTCTCGCCGGTTCCGGTGATCATGGTCACCGCGCGCCACGACGAGCTCGACGCCGTGCTCGCCCTCGAGGCGGGGGCCGCCGACCACATCACCAAGCCGCCCCGTCCACGCGAGCTCACCGCCCGGATCCGTGCCGTCCTGCGACGGGTGGGACACCAGGCCCCCCCGGTCGTCGTGCCCGAGCTGCCCAGCAGCTACGCGCTCGGTCCGGTCTGTATCGACCTGGCGCTGCGGGTGACGGTGGTCCGGGGCGAGTCGATCGAGCTCTCCCGCAAGGAGTTCGACCTGCTCGCCCTGCTGGTGTCCGAGTCGGGCCGGGTGGTGACCCGCAAGCAGTGCATGGACAAGATCTGGCGCGACACCACCAAGGGTGACAGTCGGACCCTCGACACCCACGTCAAGCGCCTGCGCAAGAAGATCGAGCTCAACCCGGCCGATCCCGAGCATCTCTTGACCGTCCGGGGCATCGGCTACCGCTTCAAACCGTAGGGGTCCGCCCGAGGCCGTCATCACCAGTGCCCTCCCCCCATTGGTCATGAGCGTGCGGGCGGGCCCCTACCGAGTGAAGCGCGATCGGGTGAAGCACGATCAGGCCGCAACGGTGCCGTAGACTGACCGTGGCGATGGAGCTCGCCGTAACCGCCGACTTCGGCTGATGGCTCCTACCGGAAGAGCATGGGTGCGATGCCGGAAGGAGCCAGGTGCCCGCAGACACGACGGTCGGCCACCCGCAGTCCTCCGAGGGGCCCTGGCGCGTGGCGGCCATCGCCGCCGGTGGGGCTCTCGGCACGCTGGCCCGCTACGGAGTGGAGCGCACGTTGGCCGTCTCCGGCCACTCGTTCCCGTGGCCGACCTTCGTGGTCAACGTGGCCGGTTCGTTCCTGTTGGGTGTGATCATCACACTGGTGGTCGAGCGGTGGCCCCCCACCCGGTTCGTCCGGCCCTTCGCCGCCATCGGATTCTGCGGCGGATTCACCACCTTCTCGACCATGGTGGTGGAAGCGGCGCTGCGCGGGCAGCACGGCCAGATCCCCCTGGCCGGCGGGTACCTCGCCGCCTCGTTGGTGGCCGGCGTGGCCGCCGCCATCCTGGGCATGGCCACGGCCCGTGGCAGGTTCGTCCGCCGGGGGGAGCCCATTCCCGACCCCGACGACGTGGACATGTTCCAGAGTCCGGGCGCACCCGACGCCGGTGGTCCCCGGCGATGATCATCCTCGGGCTGATCATCGCCGGAGCTCTCGGTGCGGTACTGCGCTACCAGGTCGACCGGTCGGTGCAGCGCCGGGTCGGCTCGGACTTCCCGCTGGGGATCCTGGTGGTGAACGTGAGTGGATCGCTGGCCCTAGGCGTTCTGACCGGGGCGGCAGTCCACCACGCCCTGTCCAACCCGTGGTTGGTGGTGGTCGGGACCGGATTCGTCGGGGCCTACACCACGTTCTCCACGTTCACCTTCGACACCGTCCGGCTGGCCGAGAACGATCAGTGGGGCAGCTCGGTGGTGACGGTGGCCGTCAGCCTCGCACTCGGCATCGGCGCGGCCGCCGCCGGACTGGCCCTCGGCTCGCTGAGCTGAGCGCTCCCCGGTTCGGGTCCACCCGCAACGAGCCGGTCTGGGCGCCCCACAACGTTCACAGAACGATCACCGGGGGGTTGCGGCCGGGACGTCTCCCGTTCACCTGGGTTTTCTAAGGTCTCCTCGGAGGTCGCCCGTACCCATGGTCACAGTAGGTGAGAGCATCCGCGTGCTGGTGGTGGACGACGAGGAGTCGTACCGCCAGGCGTTGTCCTCGGGGCTCACCCTCGAGGGCTTCGACGTCGACGTCGCGTCGGACGGGACCGAGGCACTCCGACGGTTCAGCGATCAACGTCCCGACGTCGTCCTGCTCGACATGCTGCTCCCGGGCATGCACGGGATCGAGGTGTGCCGGCGCATGCGGGCGATGGCCGACATTCCGATCATCATGGTCAGTGCGGTCGACACCGAGCTCGACGTGGTCCTCGGGCTGGAATTGGGTGCGGCCGGCTACGTGACCAAGCCGTTCCGACTGCGGGAGCTGGTCGCCCGCATGCATGCCATCCTTCGCCGGATCGCACCTCCGTCCGTCGAAGCCCTCGGCGCACTCGACACCGCACCACCCGCCGCGATCGACCTTGCCGAAGACGAGCGACCCGATGTCTCCTTCGGCCAGGTGACCGTCGACTTCGTCCGTCGCGGGGTGACCGTCGGCGGCGTGCACACCCACCTGTCACGCCGGGAGTTCGACCTGCTGGCCGTGCTCTTGTCACCCGCCCGTCGGGTGCGCACGCGCGATGAGCTGATCGATCTGCTCTGGCCGGACAGCTACCTCTCGGACAGTCGGACCCTCGACACCCATATCCACCGGCTCCGGGCCAAGCTCGAACCGGACCCGGCCCAGCCGCAGTACATCGTCACCGTGCGGGGGGTGGGCTTCCGTATCGACCCGGACGACGGGGCGCCCTCGGCACCGCCGCCACGTCACGGAGCCGACCGTCGTGGTTCGGACGATCAGCCGTTCCAACCCCAGCCGGTCGGCGCCTGACCGACGAGGCTCAGCCGAACCGTCCGTTGACGTAGTCGAGGGTGCGGGGATCGGTGGGCTCGCTGAACAGGCGGGCGGTCGGGCCGAACTCGATGAGCTCACCGGCCTTGTCCTCGCCCATCAGCAGGAAGGCGCACCGGTCGGAGACCCGCATGGCCTGTTGCATGTTGTGGGTGACGATGATGATGGTCACCCGGTGCTTGAGCTCACCGACCAACTCCTCGATCCGCTTGGTGGCGATGGGGTCGAGGGCGGAGGTGGGCTCGTCCATCAGCAGGACCTCGGGCTCGACCGCCAGGGCACGAGCGATGCACAGGCGCTGCTGCTCGCCTCCGGAGAGGGTGCTGGCGTGGGCCTTGAGCCGATCGCGCACACTGTCCCACAGGGCGGCGGCGACCAGCGCCGACTCGGCCGCCTCGTCGAGCAGAGCCTTCTTGCGCACGCCGTTGAACTTGAGCCCGGCCACCGCGTTCTCGTAGATGCTCATGGTGGGGAACGGATTGGGGCGCTGGAACACCATGCCCACCCGGCTCCGGAGCAGCGTGGCGTCCGTGGTGTTCACGTCGACGTCGCCGAGCATGATGCTGCCGGTGACCGATGCCGTGCGCACCGTGTCGTGCATCCGGTTGAGGGCCCGCAGCAGGGTGGTCTTGCCCGAGCCGGAGGGTCCGATGAGCGCAGTGATCTCACCTTCGTGCACGTCGAAGGTGACCCCGCGCACCGCCTTGCGGCCGGCGAACGCCACCGTCACGTCGTTGAGGCGCATGACCGGATCACCGGCGGGCGGATCGAGCAGCACCTGAGCCGTGTTCAAGGAGACACCTTCGTCCAGAGGAGTGGTTGGATCAATCATCGTCTCTCCCTTTGGAGCACGGCCGCAAGGACACGGCTTCCGACACTGAGCACCAGCACGATGACCATCAACAACAAGGCCGCCCCCCAGGCGACCTGGATGAGGTCGGGGTAAGGCTGACTGCTGTTGTTGTAGATGACCAGAGGAAGGGCGTCGATCGGTTTGGTCGGGTTCCACTGCATGTACTGGTTGCCGAAGATGGTGAGCAGGAGGGGGGCGGTCTCCCCGAGGCCGCGGGCCACGGCCAGGAGCACCCCGGTGATGATCCCGGGCATGGCCGCGGGCACCACCACCCGCCGGGAGATGGTGGCCCGACGGGCTCCCAGGGCCAGAGCCGCCTCGTTCAGGCTGCGTGGCACCCCCCGGATGGCCGTCTCCCCGGCCCGGATGATCACCGGCAGCATGATGATGCCGATGGCGAAGGCGCCGGCCAGGCCGCTGTACGCCCCGTTGTCAAGGGTCTTGACGATGGCGATGTACCCGAAGATGCCGATGGTGATGGAGGGGACACCGGTCATCACGTCGGCGGTGAACCGCACGGCGGCGGCGATCCTGCCGTCGGACTCGGCCAGGAAGAGCCCGCAGAGCAGGCCGAGGGGCACGGTCACCACGGTGGCGATGATTCCGATCTCGGCCGTGCCCACGATGGCGTTCCACACCCC
>JADGOG010000147.1 GCA_017883065.1 Acidimicrobiales bacterium
GCGATGGGTTCCGTCGGCGAGGGCCAGGGTGCAGGTGACCGTTCCCGAGGTCGGCGCATCGTGGAGGGTCATGACCAGCCAGCCCTTCTGGCCGGTCGAGACCAAGAGCACGGTTCCCTCCGCACCCAACGTCGAGTGGAGTGGCGCACTGCGCACTGCGGTCGCAGGAGCATCGTGGCCTGTCGAGGAGACGATGGCCCCGACACCGCCCCCGAGCGCCAGCAGGGCGACCACTGCGGCCACGGCGGCCAGGCGCCGGACGACGGGCCGGTGAGGTGCACTGTGCTCGGCGCGGATCATGGCCATGGCACGGTCCGAGAAGCCTTCGGGTGGGGTCGCTTCGGGGATCAGGGCGGTCAGCCCGTCTGCGGTGGCGGCGAGCTCTTCCAGCTCGGCGGCGCAGGGGGGGCATCCTTCGAGGTGGGCCAGGACCCGGGCACGGTCGTGGCCGGTCAGTGCCCCGATGGCGAGGACCGCCAGGTCATCGTGCAGGGCGTCGCAGTCGGAGCCACGTGACGTGGGTTCCATCTACTCCTCCTCTCCACTGAGGATGTCACGCACTTTGGACAGGCCCAGGCGGATCCGGCTCTTGGCCGTGCCCAGCGGTATCGCCTCGGCGACGGCGATCTCGGTGGCGCTCTGACCGTAGAAGGCGGATCGCACGAGGGCACGTCGCTGGTCGACCGGAACGGTCCGGAGGGCAGCTCGCACCCGTTCGACGGCATCGGCGTGTTCCGCATGGGCCTCGGGCTGCACTTCGTTGTTGTCGATCTCGAGCCATACCGCGTCGTCGGGGTCGATCGGAACGGCGCGCTGCAGGCGGAGGGAGTCGATGGCCAGGTTGCGGGTGATCGTCGACAACCACGACGTTGCCGGTGCCCGCCTCGGATCGAAGACCGCGGCGTGGCGCCAGGCACGGAGGAACGCCTCCTGGGCGACGTCTTCGGCGGTGGAGCGGTTGGCGGTGATGGCCAGGGCGATCCCGAAGACCCGTCGCTCGTGTCGCTGCACGAATGCTGCGGCGGCTCGATGGTCACCCGAAGCCATCCCGGCCACCAGAGCCTCGTCCGAGGCGTCACGGATCTCGTTCCATCGGCGACGTCGGCCGATCCGTCGATCGTTGGGCACCAGTTCCATCTCCGGTAAGCATGACGCCATCGAGCCGACCACGCTCATGGCTGATCGCGCCACTTCTCGAGCCAGGACCGGAGCACCACGTCCAGCGAGAAGCGCCCCGTGCCCAGTATGGCGATGACCAGGGCCAGGGCGATCAACGCCACATTGAGCTCATACCCCGATCCGGTGGCATTGGAGATGATCCCGTTGTGCCAAGTCACCGTGATCATGGCCACGACCATGTCGCCTACCAGGGCCGCGCCAGCCAGTCGCCCCAAGACGCCCAGGCCCACCGCGATGCCCCCGAAGAACTCGATGATGCCGCTCATGACCGCGAAGAACGTCCCCGGGTGGAGGTGAGCCACGTTGGCGAAGAAGATTGCGTGCCCGTGGATACCCGATTGGCCGAATGTGCCGAAGAGGGTGCCGGCTCCGTGGTAGATGAAGATCCAGGCCAGTCCGACCCGGACGATGAGCAGGGCGATGTCACGGGCGAGAGGAGCCTCCGTGGTGGACTGGATCTGCTCAGTCGCATGGCGTGCCCGAACGGCCAGGTCGCTCACGATCGGCCGTCCATGGCGCTGCGCATCCGAAACGGCTGGACGAGTTGGGCCCCCACCACGCGATGCGCCGCCATCCTGGGTGCATCCTGCTCGACGGGGACGGGCCGACCGGCGATCCCGGTGGCGATGGGTGCTCCACCGGACGGGAACAGGGCGTGTCGGGAAAGCTGGTCCCAGCACACCAGTACGAAGCCGAAGTTCACCGTGCCGCGGGAGTCGATCGGAGCGCTCGCATGATGGAGGCGGTGATAGGCCGGGCTCACGAAGATCCGAGCGAGGGGACCGAAGGTCCACCGGAGGTTGGCGTGGGGAAGTGTCACCAGGCAGCCGTAGATGATCAGCGCGGTGGCCGGCACCGTTCCGCTCGTTCCCAGGACGAGTGCCGGAAGGAGCGCTCCCAGGTAGGTGGCGTGGACCAGCGGGTGGGTCCGGAAGGTGGTCAGCACGCTCATGTCCTCTTGGGAATGGTGGAGGGCATGGAGCCTCCACAGCGACGCAGAGCGGTGGTTGGCAACGTGCGCCGCCCAGTTCATGGCGTCGATCCCCACCAGGATCGCTCCGACCACCACCACCTGGGGGACGAGTGGCAGGCGGCTCACGATCAGGAATCGGGCATGCCGCTGCACCTCGACCGCGAATCCGGTCTCCACCACGGTGAGCAGAGGCACCACCACGACGGCGAAGAGGGCCAGGTACCCCGCATCGACAAGGTGCGCCCGCGACAGCGCCGGTCGGGGCACGGCCGGCCACCGACGTTCGGCGAGGAGGAGACCTGCGACCACCACGACCAGGGCAGGACCGACCGTCCGTCCCTGTGCCACCACCAACGTGTTGGAGAGGTCACCCGCCCCCACCAGCGCCTGGACCCCGACGAAGCCGAGCCATCCCACTGCCGCCCCGATGCCGAGGACCCCGAGCCACCCGGTGGCACGGGGGGGCCCACCCGCTGCCGCAACGTGCGGTAGCGGGTGGGCCGACTCGCTGTGAGAGGGTGCAAGCCTCGGTTCGGCGATGGTCAAGGGATCAGTACGCCGCGCCCGAGCCGGCCACGGTGGTCGGGGCCGCGCTGCCGCTCGTCGAGTGGGCTGCTTTGGGCGCCGTCAGGGGATGCGCGGGATTCACGACCCACCACTGTCCCCAGGCGTCCTTGATGTTCCCGGTGGCTTGGCCGGCCTTCTTGTCGCCGACGAACTTGTACAGGGGAACACCCTTGAGGGTGACCTGATGGGTCCCGTTCGACCGGGTGATCATCCCGAGACCACTCACACCGTGTCCGATCGCGCTCTTCTGGCCGGCGGCGAGCAGGACCGGTGGCCAGTACTTGGCGCACTGACCCGAGCAGACGCTCTTGTTCTTCGAATCGGCGGTGAGGCGGTAGACGGTGGTCCCGTTGCCGAGCACGAGGATCGTGCCCCACGTCTTGTTGTGGGCCGTGGTCACCTTGGTGGGCGACGATGACGCCCCCGCTGTGCCCGGCTGCACGAGCGCGCCGGCAACGGCTGACGCACCGAGAAGCACGATGACGAACGCCACCAAGGGCCGAGTCCGCCTCGATGTTGCTCTCTGAAGTCTTCCTCGAAATGCCATGTTGCTCCTGTTCATCTGCTCTCGTGGTCCTGACTCTTCACTTGCAGTACGGGCGAGGCCTCCATTCGGATCACACCTTTCTGGACTCTTCGGCCCGGACCTGTGATCAGTAGGCAACCCCGCCCCCGACCGGAGCAGTGGTGGGTGGCGGATTGGTGGTCGGTGGGCTGGTGACCGGGGGCCTGGTCGGTGGCGGGCTGGTGGCCGGCGGACTGGTCGGCGGGGGCGCCGGCATCGTCGGCGCAGGGGCAGCGGGCGGAGCCGTGCCTGCGGAGCTCGGGCCACTCGGCGGGGGCGACGTGGCCTGGGAAGGGGCCGTGGTCGCCACATGAGGGGCCTGGGTACTGCCGGTCGCCGGGGTCGATGGCGGCGTGGTGGGAGCCGAGTGGAGTGCCCCGTTCGGCGTGGCTACGAAGAAGGTGCCGTTCTTCCCCTGGCCATGGGTCTGTCCGGGACGGAGGTCTCCGACATAGAGGTAGAGGGGCATCTTGTGGGAGGTGACCTGGAGCCGGTGACCGGAACGGCGGACGGTCCCGAGGTCCTTGACGCCGGCCCCGGCCACGGCCCTCTTGACGCCTTTGGGCAGGAGCAGCGGCGGCCACGCCTTCGAGCAGCTGCCGGTGCAGGACGCCCGGTCCGCATGGTCCCGGGAGTCGACATAGAGCGTCCGACCCCTCCCGTCGACGAGCACCGTCCCGAGCGGACCTGAGGCCATCATGATCTTCACGACCGTCCCCCGACCGGCGCTGGTGGCTGCGGAGGCACCCGTCGGGACGGCCAGTGAGAACGAGCCCACCACGGCCGCAACGCTGATGGCCGACCACCGGACCGCCCGTGTGGGTCGGCGCTTCCGCGGTGTCCGTCGGGCATCGGTGTCCATGGGCAATCCCTCGCGCTCGTCGGTGACCCCTCCTGTGAGGTACGGGCCAGCACCCCGAACAGATCACTTCGACTGCCGATGGCCCCGGGCCGGCAGGCACGCCGGGACTTGATGTAAGACTGCGCTGATGCTGTCGCACAGGCGACTCGGCTGGTCTTCGGACCGTTGCCGAGCGCACGGGCCCTCGGAAGCACCTCGGTGAGGGTTGCCCCGACGAGCCGGGCTCGGCATCCCGCGGCGGGCTGGTCTGGAGGAGGGATCCGGCTCTTCGCCGCGCTACTGGTGGTCTTCCAGGTGGTGCAGGGTGCGCTCGACCTGATTCCCTCCGGCAACGTGCGATTCACCGAGTCGTACTATCTGGTCACCTACAACCACGGCTTCATCCGTCGCGGACTGCTCGGCGAGGGTCTCCGTCTGCTCTTCGGGGTGCCCACCAGGTCGGAGGTCGATGTGACTGCCGATCTCGTGGTCGTGCTCGCCATCGCCGCGGTAGTGGTGACGATCGAGCTCTTGATCAGGCGACGGACCGCCAGCTCCTACGCCATGGCGATCCTCCTCGCCGCCAGTCCCTTCACCATCGACTTTCTCATCGTCGATCGCCGACCCGACCTGCTCGCCGTGGTCCTGCTGGTGGCACTGGGGATCGTGCTCGTCCGCGTCACGAACCTCCTGCTGCCCTGGCTGGTGGCCTTCGGGCTCGCATTCGGGGGGATGGTGCTCGTCCACGAGGACATCGTCCTGATCGACATCCCCTGGGCGATGGTGCTGGTGGCGGTGGCCACACTCGGCCGGAACGGCGTGTTCGTCGGGGGCCCCCGTCCGGGTGTGGCCAGGACGGTGGTGGGGCGGGTGGTGGTCCTGGTCGCTCCTTCGGTGATCGCCACCTTCGCCGTGCTGGCCTATGGCCTGCCCACCACGCAGACGGTCGCTGAACTCGAGCACGACGTGTCGAGCTTCCACTTCACCGGGAACACCGTGTTCACCTATCTCCCGAACTCCATCCATGCTGCCGTGCACCTGGTCGGCGCCATCCCGGCCGGTGCCAAACTGCACACCCTGCTCCTCGGTCTCGTCCTGATCACCCTCCAGCTCGGCTGGATCGCCTCGTGGGTCAGACCTCGGCTCTGGAGCCCCTTCGTCCAGCGTGGCAACCGGGCGTTGGGGACCTGCCTGGGTGCGATCATCGTGATCGCCACGGTGATCCTCTTCGGGACCGGATTCGACTGGGTCCGCTGGTTCGCCAACTGCGGTGCCGCATGGCTGATCGTTCAGGCGTTCTCTCCGCTGTCTCAACGATCGGGACCGGGCGTGGGCGACACCAAACGTGACGAGGGTTCCATCACCGCCGGCGGTCAGCCGACGGAGCTGCCAGTGGCCTCGACAGGTCGTGTCCACCTCTCGCGCTGGTTACCGGCGCTCGCCGTCTATCTGGCCATGGTTCCGCCGCTCGATGATCTGTTCATCACCGGCCAGCTGAGGCACTTCTTCTTCTTCGTCTGAGCAACCGGATCGGTGCCGGACCCACCCGGGCATGCCGTTACCCTGGACTCGTGGAGAGAGCGATCACCGGGTTCCACGTCGACGAGGAAGGTGACTGGGTCGCCGAACTGTCGTGCGGCCACAATCAGCACGTCCGCCACCGTCCTCCCTTCCAGCTGCGCCAGTGGGTGACCGAGGCCGACAGCCGTGCGGAACGCATCGACGCTCCCCTCGACTGCCCGCTGTGCGACCGGGCCGAGTTGCCCGACGCCGTCCGCTTCGTCCGTTCCAGCCCCGAATGGAACGAGCAGACCATCCCTGCCTCGCTTCTCCGGGCCCACCGGGTGGGTGACGGCACGTGGGGAGTGGTGCGGGTCCACGAGGGGGAACTGCGGTATTCGGTGTCGACTCCATCCACGCAGGACGTCGTGCTGGATCCCCACTCGGAACAGGCGATTCCTCCGGGCACCCAGCACCACGTGGAGCCTCTCGGACCGGTGCGATGTTCGATCGACTTCTTCACCGTCGACAGAACCGGTGGGGTCGGTGAATCGTCGGAGGGCGAAGGCGGCAACGACCGGTCAACGATGCGGTCGCCGTCGGACCAGGGTGGCGATCCGGCATGCTGGCTGGGTCTGACCTGCCCCGACTGCGGCATCGTCGTGGACGGTGGGGTCCATCGACCAGGCTGTCAGGAAGGTGCGGGACGGTGACCGGCTCCCATCACCAGGTCCGACCTGTACGAGGTGTCGAGCCCGATGGGGGTCGTTCGATCGTCCGGTGCGGGTCATGGTCACCCCACCTCCGTTCACATGGGAATCGGCGATCCCCATGAGTGGCCTCTCCACGCCGTGGTCACGGAGCCTGCAGCTCGGGGCGCCGATCCTCAATGCCCCCATGGGAGGAGTGGCGGGAGGGAGGTTGGCGTCCGCAGTGTCCGGCGCCGGCGGGCTCGGGATGGTCGGGGTCGGCAGCGCCGGCTCGACGGACCTCCTGGTCGCCGAGGCCGCGATCCCGAGAGCTGCAGGTCGGCGCTTCGGGATCGGCCTTCTCGACTGGGCCTTGACGGGCCA